>NZ_JBBCMI010000010.1:0-189759 GCF_037152415.1 Cedecea sp. AS113 | reverse complement strand
GAAAGTGGGGGTGATCGACCTGAAGAATAAGTCGATCACCATGGGTAAAGGATGTTAAAAAGTGTTCACCATGTCTGCGAACACCTGTCTACCATGTCCCCGGACTGTACACAGGGAGAGGGCCGGGGTGAGGGTCATTAATGACTACTGTTACCAAAATGACATCGTCAAAAGTGTCGAATATCCCTCTTACCTCTCGTCAAACCCGCTAACCGCGCGGCCTGCAAATCTGGCACGCTTTATGAATAACCCCACGCAATAACACACTTATTGCAGGAGTTCATGATGAACCGCTTCATCATTGCCGATTCGAGCAAATGCATCGGCTGCCGCACTTGTGAGGTGGCGTGCGTGGTCTCTCACCAGGAGAACCAGGACTGTTCGGCGCTGACCCCCCAAACCTTCTTACCGCGTATTCACGTCATCAAAGGCGTGAATGTGTCTACCGCCACCATGTGTCGCCAGTGCGAGGACGCGCCCTGTGCCAACGTCTGCCCTAACGGCGCCATCAGCCGGGACCAGGGCTTTGTCCACGTCATGCAGGAACGCTGCATCGGCTGCAAAACCTGCGTCGTTGCCTGCCCTTATGGCGCGATGGAGGTCGTCGTGCGGCCAGTGATCCGCAACAGCGGTGCCGGTCTAAACGTGATGGCGGAAAAAGCTGAGGCCAACAAATGTGACCTTTGCTATCACCGCGAGGCTGGCCCGGCCTGCCTGGAAGCCTGCCCGACCAACGCCATCCTGTGCGTGGACCGTAACCGGCTGGAACAAATGAGCGCGGAAAAACGTCGCCGTGCCGCGTTAGATGCCCCTGCGGCGCTGACGTTCTAATCCCTTTGCATTTCAACTTTTAACAGGTCTGTTACTGATGAAAAAAATTACCAGCGTCTGCCCTTACTGCGGGGCCGGCTGCAAACTGAAACTGGTCGTTGAGAACAACAAAATTATTCGCGCCGAAGCGGCCGGGGGCGTGACTAACCAAAACGAACTCTGCCTGAAAGGCTACTACGGCTGGGATTTTCTTAACGACACCAAACTGCTGACGCCACGCCTGACGCAGCCGATGATCCGCTACGAGAAGGGCGGCAAACTGCAGCCGGTAAGCTGGGAAGAAGCGATTAGCTATACCGCTGCGCGTCTGAAGGCGATCAAAGAGCAGTTCGGCCCTCGCGCCATTATGACCACCGGTTCTTCGCGCGGAACGGGGAACGAAACCAACTTTGTGATGCAGAAATTCGCCCGCGCGGTGCTGAACACCAACAACGTCGACTGCTGCGCCCGCGTGTGCCACGGCCCAAGCGTGGCCGGGCTGCAGGCAACGCTGGGGAACGGGGCGATGAGCAACTCCATCGGCGATATCGAAAACTCCAAATGCCTGCTGGTGGTGGGCTACAACTGCGCCGATTCGCACCCTATCGTGGCTCGTCGGGTGATTAAAGCCAAAAGCAACGGCGCGAAAATCATTGTCTGCGACCCGCGCCGCATCGAAACCGCCCGCATTGCCGATCAGCATCTGCAAATCAAAAACGGCTGCAACATGGCGCTGGTGAACGCCTTTGGCTATGTCCTGCTGGAAGAGCAGCTGTACGACAAAGAGTACGTCGCCAAATATGCCGAAGGTCTGGAAGCTTACCGCGAAACCGTGAAGGACTACGCGCCGGAGGACGTCGAGCATTTAACCGGCGTACCGGCTCTGCAGGTTCGCCAGGCGATGCGTACCTTCGCCGCAGCGCCATCCGCCACCATCATGTGGGGCATGGGCGTAACCCAGTTCGGCCAGGCGGTAGACGTGGTCAAAGGGCTGTCCAGCCTGGCGCTGCTCACCGGCAACCTGGGGCGTGAAAACGTTGGCGTTGGCCCAGTACGCGGGCAGAACAACGTGCAGGGAGCCTGCGATATGGGCGTGTTGCCTAACCAGTTCCCCGGCTACCAGGATGTGGTTGATCCTGAAGTGCGCGCGAAGTTTGCTAAAGCCTGGGGGATTGACCCGGCGGTGATGGATGACAAAGTTGGCGTGCGTATTACCGAAGTGCCGCACCTGGCGATAGAGGGCAAAGTCAAAGCCTACTACATCATGGGTGAAGATCCGCTCCAGACCGAAGCGGACCTGGGCCTGGTGCGCAAAGGATTTGAGGCGCTCGACTTTGTGGTGGTGCAGGACATCTTCATGACCAAAACCGCCGAAGTCGCTGATGTGCTGCTGCCCGCCACGTCCTGGGGCGAGCACGGCGGCGTCTTTACCTGTGCCGACCGGGGCTTCCAGCGCTTCGAGAAAGCCATCGAGGCGAAATACAACGTGAAGCGCGACTGGGAAATCATCAGCCTGCTTTCGACGGCGATGGGCTACCCAATGCACTATGAAAACAACCAGCAAATCTGGGATGAGCTGCGTGAGCTGTGTCCGCTGTTTTACGGCGTCACCTACGAAAAAATGGGCGATATGGGACACGTGCAGTGGCCTTGCCCGACGCTGGACCACCCCGGTACGCCGTATCTCTACAAAGACAGCAAATTCGACACGCCAAGCGGCAAAGGGCAACTGTTTGCCGCCGCCTGGCGTGCGCCCGCCGAAGTGCCTGACGATACCTACCCGCTGGTGCTTTGCACCGTCCGCGAAGTCGGGCACTACTCCTGCCGCTCGATGACCGGTAACTGCGCGGCGCTGCAAACCCTCGCGGATGAACCCGGCTTTTTGCAAATCAACCCGCTGGATGCGGACGCGCTAGGTATCAAAGATCGGCAACTGGTCTGGGTAAGTTCGCGTCGCGGCAAGGTTATCAGCCGCGCGGACGTGAACGAGCGCATTAACAAAGGCTCCGTCTATATGACCTATCAATGGTGGATTGGCGCCTGTAACGAGCTGACTCAGGACAATCTCGACCCGATCTCCAAAACGCCGGAAACCAAATATTGCGCGGTGAACGTTAGCGCGATTGAGGATCAGGCGTGGGCGGAGAGCTATGCGCAAACGACCTATAACAGCATGAAGGCGCGGCTGCGCGAGGCGGTGGAAGCGTGATTTTTACCCTCACCCCGGATGAAGGAATCGTGGAGTCTGAACTCGATTTGTCCCCTCTCCCCTCTGGGGAGAGGGCCAGGGTGAGGGGCACCGAACTCCGCATTCGCGGCAAAGTCCAGGGCGTTGGCTTCCGCCCCTTTGTCTGGCAAATCGCACAGCGGCTGAAGCTGATGGGCGATGTCTGCAACGATGGCGAAGGCGTTGTGGTTCGTCTGGTGGCCAACCCGGAAGCGTTTCTGAGCGAACTGCACGAATACTGCCCGCCGCTGGCGCGCATCGACAGCGTGGCGCAGCAGCCAATTTTCTGGGACGTTTTGCCCCAGGACTTTAGCATTCGCCACAGCGGCCATGGCGCGATGGACACCCAAATCGTACCGGATGCCGCCACCTGCCCGGAATGCCTGCGCGAGCTTAACGATTCGACCGACCGCCGCTACCGCTACCCGTTTATCAACTGCACTCACTGTGGGCCACGTTTCACCATCATCCGGGCGATGCCTTATGACCGCCCGTCCACGGTGATGGCGGCGTTTCCGCTCTGCGCCGCCTGCGAGGAAGAATATCGCAACCCGATGGACAGGCGTTTTCACGCTCAGCCGGTAGCTTGCCCGGACTGCGGGCCGCAGATCTACTGGCAGCAGGGCGCGCAGCGACTGGACGGCGAGCTGGCGGTCGCCCTGGCCGTTGCCGCGCTGCGTGAGGGAAAAATCGTGGCGGTTAAAGGTTTGGGCGGTTTTCACCTTGCCGTGGATGCCCGTAACAATGCCGCCGTTGAACGCCTCCGGGCGCGTAAGCAGCGTCCCGCCAAACCGCTGGCGGTGATGATTGCTACGCCCGAAGGGTTGCCTGATGAGGCCATGGCGCGGCTTGCCACGCCTGCAGCGCCGGTGGTGCTGGTGGCGAGTGATGTTTTGCCTGAGCTGAGCGCTGCCGTGGCGCCGGGGCGAAACGAAACCGGCGTAATGCTGCCCGCTAACCCGCTCCAGCACCTGCTGGTTCAGGACTTTGGTGGCCCGCTGGTGATGACCTCCGGGAACCTCAACGGCAGGCCGCCAGCCATCGACAATGATCAGGCGCTTCAGGATTTGGACAGTATTGCCGACGGTTTTCTGCTGCATAACCGGGACATTCTTCAGCGCATGGACGACTCGGTGATGCGAGCCAGCGGCGAAATGCTGCGCCGTGCGCGAGGTTTTGTGCCGGATGCGCTTCCTTTGCCCGCTGGCTTTAAAGACCTGCCGCCGATTCTGGCGTTGGGGGGCGATCTCAAAAATACCTTCTGCCTGGTTCGCGGCGGGCAGGCGGTGCTGAGTCAGCATTTTGGCGATTTGGCTCAGGAGGGCGTGGAGGCCCAATGGCAAAGCTCGCTGGCGCTGATGAGCGAGATCTACGGCTTTAAGGCAGAGCATGTCGCGCTCGACGCGCATCCTTACTACCGCAGCGCGCAGGTGGGACATGACATGGCGCTTCCTGTTACTGAAGTACTGCATCACCACGCCCACACGGCGGCCTGCCTGGCCGAACACGGCTGGCCGCTGAACGGCGGCAGCGTCATTGCCCTTGTGCTGGACGGCATTGGCTATGGCGAAGCTGGCCAGCTTTGGGGCGGCGAATGCCTGCTGGTGAATTACCGGCGCTGTGTCTCTCTCGGCGGATTGCCGGCCGTGGCGTTGCCGGGGGGAGATCTGGCCGCCGTGCAGCCGTGGCGTAACCTGCTCGCCCAGTGTGAGGCGTTTGTGCCCGGCTGGCAGCGTTATCCCGAAACAGAAGCTGTGCGGGCGCAGGCGTGGCGACCTCTGGCCAAAGCGGTGGCTCGCGGAGTTAATGCTCCACTAGCCTCATCCTGCGGGCGGCTGTTTGATGCCGTTGCCACCGCGCTCAACTGTGCGCCTTACCAACAAAGCTATGAAGGCGAAGCCGCCTGTCGCCTTGAAGCCCTGGCGCTGGACGCTGGCCCCTGCTCGCACCCTGTCACGCTGCCGTTGGTGAACGGTCATCTCGATCTGGCGGCCTTCTGGCGGCAATGGTTTGGCTGGCAGGGCGAGGCCGGAGCGCGGGCCTGGGCGTTTCACGATGCCCTGGCGAAAGGCCTGTCGGCGCTGGTTCGCCATCATGCCCTGCTCACAGGCGTGACCACCGTGGCCTGCTGCGGTGGCGTGCTGCACAACCGGCTGCTGCGCGAGCGCCTGGCGTTCTATCTCTCCGATTTCACCCCTCTCTTCCCGACGCGGCTTCCCGCCGGTGACGGGGCGCTTTCCCTGGGGCAGGCAGTGGTTGCCGCTGCCCGCTATTTGAATCACCACAAGGATAAAAAAGATGTTAATGCGTGTTCTTCGTGACAACCCGCGCGCCGGCCTGCTGCTGGCGGTTTTAGTGGCTGCTAACTTTGCCGCCTGGGCCTGGGCGCTGGCGGCGTTTAACCACAGCTCGGCGCTGATGGCGGCCAGCCTGTTGGCCTGGTGCTACGGCCTGCGCCACGCGGTAGACGCCGACCATATCGCCGCGATTGATAACGTCACCCGCAAAATGATGCAGCAGGGCAAACGCCCGTTTGGCGTGGGAGCCTGGTTCTCGTTGGGTCACTCCAGCATTGTGATTCTGGCTTCTGTCGCCATTGCAGCTACTGCTGCGGCTTTCCAGCAAAAAATGGACTGGTTCCATGACGTTGGCGGCGTGATCGGCACCGCCGTGTCGGCCTGCTTCCTGCTGGCGATGGCGCTGGTTAACTTGGTCATCCTGCGTGGCGTGTGGCGCAACTTCCGCCAGCTTAAACGCGGTGAACCGCTGGCTGCAGATGCGACGGAAATGACCGGCGGCGGCATGATGAGCTGGCTGTTTAACTCTGTTTTTCGCCTGATCGGCAAAAGCTGGCACATGTACCTGGTCGGCTTCCTGTTCGGCCTCGGCTTTGACACCGCCACCGAAATTGGTGTGTTGGGCATTTCTGCCGCCAGCGCCTCCAGCGGCATGTCCATCTGGTCGATTCTGGTATTCCCGGCGCTGTTTGCCAGCGGCATGGCGCTGGTGGATACCCTCGACAACGTGATTATGGTGGGTGCCTACGGCTGGGCGTTTAACAAACCGCAGCGCAAGCTTTACTACAACATGACGATTACCGGCACTTCTGTGGTGGTGGCGTTGTTTATCGGTGGGCTTGAAGCGCTGGGCCTGCTGGCTGATAAATTCCAGTTAGAGGACGGGATCTGGCAGTGGGTTGGCGCGCTCAACGACAACCTCGGCAACGCCGGATTTGTTGTGGTCGGGCTGTTTATCGCCTGCTGGGGGATTTCGATGCTGAACTACCGCTGGAAAGGCTATGACGCTTTAGTGGTGAGATAAGAAAACGGGGCATTAAGCCCCGTTTTACATTGTTACTCGTTATTCGGCTTCCGCCCAGGCTCGCTCAATCTCTTCAGCCAGGATTTTCACCCCTGCCTCGATCTTTTCCGGCTCCGGGACATAGTTCATGCGCATGCACTGGTGCGTGTGCGGCCACGGCTTGTCCAGCCCCGGGAAGAAGTAATCGCCCGGCACCATCAGCACGCCGCGCTTTTTCAGGCGCTGGTACAGCAGCTCGGTGGTGATCGGCAGGTCTTTAAACCACAACCACAGGAAGATAGCGCCTTCCGGCTTGTGGATCAGGCAGCGTTCCGGCGACAGATAGCGGCGGAGTACGGCGATAGTCTCCTGCACGCGCTGGTAGTAAAACGGCTTGATAACCGTTTCAGACAGGCGCAGCAGATCGTTCCGCTTAATCATTTCGCAGGCCATGGCTGGGCCAATGCCGCCCGGCGCCAGGCTGATAATGCCGTTCATGTTACTGATGGCGGAGATGATTTTCTCGTTAGCGATAATGATCCCACAGCGGCTGCCCGGCAGGCCGAGCTTGGACAGACTCATGCACAGGATGATGTTCGGGTTCCACAGCGGGCGGGCTTCGCTAAAGATGATGCCGGGGAAAGGCACGCCGTAGGCGTTATCGATCACCAGCGGAATGCCGTGCTGGTTCGCCAGCGCGTCCAGCTTCATCAGTTCTTCGTCGGTGATTACGTTGCCGGTCGGGTTCGTCGGACGAGATACGCAGATCATGCCGGTATCTTCGCCGATATGCAGGTGTTCGAAGTCAACGTGGTACTTAAACTGGCCTTCCGGCAACAGTTCGATGTTCGGACGGGTGGAGACAAACAGCTCTTCTTCCAGTCCGGCATCCGCGTAGCCAATGTACTCCGGCGCCAGCGGGAAGAGCACCTTTTTGGTGCGACCATCCGCATGACGTCCGGCGAAAAGGTTAAACAAGTAGAAAAATGCACTCTGACTGCCGTTTGTTAGTGCAATATTCTGTGGTTCGATGTCCCAACCCAGTTCATCGCGCAGCATACCGGCAAGCAATTTTAGCAGTTCACTTTTCCCCTGCGGACCGTCGTAGTTGCATAGCGTGTCGGTCAGTTTACCGCTGGCCAGCATCTCGGAAAGCAGCTGCTGGAAGTAGTCGTTCATCGCCGGGATCTGCGCAGGGTTGCCACCGCCAAGCATGATGGCGCCTGGTGTGCGCAGGCCGTCGTTGAGATCCTCCATCAGGCGGGTGATGCCTGCATGGCGGGTGAATTTATCGCCGAAAAGTGAAAACGTCATAACGTGGGTCTGCTGAATACTTTTGAAAAGAGGCTAACCATAGCGCTACAAATAACGCCGTGCAAACCCGGTAAGCATAGCCACTGTTGGCGAATATGCTGTGTGATTTGTGCTGTGCAGCAGGATATGTTGAAGCCGGGCGCTCTTTTCAGGGATGTGGCGTTATTACCCTCACCCTAACCCTCTCCCTCACGGAGAGGGAATAAACCGCTTATTTTCTCCCTTGCTGAGGGGCTTTAACGCCTATGGATTGCCCGCCCACACCACGATCACCTTGTCATCCCCGCTGACCCGGCTAAAGGCATAGCCCTGTTTTACGCTCAACGTGGTTTGTTTTCCTGCGCCGATGGCCTGGTGGCGGGCGCGGAACTGGCTCAGCTTCTGCCAGTGGGCAAGCGTTGTGGCCTGCGGGCCGGTGGCATCCTGCCAGTTCATGTCTGAGCGGGTGCCCTGTAGCGGGTCAGAGCCCGTCGGGCCAAACGGCCTTTGGGTTTCATCCCCGTAGAAAATCTGCACCGCGCCTGGCGTGAGCAGCAACAGCTCCGCCGCTTTTTGTCCACCTTCCCGGAACAGGCGGGTGTCGTGGGAGGAGAGGTAGCTCAGCACGTTGAATTGCTGAAGTTTGTCAGACATTTGCTGCCAGGTCGGGCCAATCGTGGCCAGGCAATCTACGGCTTTGGCCGCCTGTTCCTGATAGTCGAAGTTGATCATCGCGTCGAAGCCGCTGGCGTAGTAGTCGCTTTTCATCACGCCGTGCCCCCAGGCTTCGCCCGTCATCCAGAACGGTGCATCGTCAATTTTTTTGTCCGGGTTGACTTGTTTCCATTCAGCCAATGCCGCGCTGGACTGTGTTTTTAATTGCTCCCAGGCCGCTTTTTCGACGTGTTTTGCCGTATCGACCCTGAAGCCATCAATGCCGTAGTCACGCACCCACTGACTTAGCCAGTGGGTCAGGTAATCGCGAACCGTGTAGCCCGGAATCGCCTTTGCAGCGGTATCCGGCTTGCGGCTGTAAAACGCCGGTAATTCTGCTGGCGCGGTCGCTTCGGTTTTCAAATCGGGCAGGAAGGCGAGCGACATGGTTAAATCGTCAAAGCCGGGATTGTCGTAATCGCCAATATCCGTTCTGATCCAGGCTTTGCCCCACCACTTATCCCACGCGGCCTTGTCGCTGAAGTTGATGTAATCGTTTAAGCTGTGCCAGCTTTGGCCCGGGGCTGGCTTCCAGTCAGTCCAGCGCTCGCCGAGGGTTTTTTTAAGTTCATCACCTTTGAGATAGAGGGCGCCAAACTGGTATGCCTGCATGTCGGCGAGCGTCGCGTATCCGGTGTGATTCATCACGACGTCAAACAGAATGCGGATCCCGCGCTGATGGGCTTCATCCACCAGTCGGCGGAGATCGGCTTCGTTGCCCATGTTGGCATCAAGCTTCGTCCAGTCCTGGGTGTAATAGCCGTGGTAGGCGTAATGCGGGAAATCACCTTTGGTGCCGCCGCCCACCCAGCCGTGAATTTGCTCCAGCGGGGAGCTTATCCAGAGCGCGTTAACGCCAAGCTGCTGCAGGTAATCCAGTTTGCTGGTCAGCCCGGCAAGGTCGCCGCCGTGGAAGGTGCCTATTTCCTGCATGCCGTCTTTATGGCGGCCATAGCTGTGGTCGTTCGCCGGGTTGCCGTTTTCAAAACGGTCGGTGAGAACGAAATAGACCGTCGCATTCTGCCAGCTAAACGGGGCAGGCTTCGCCACAGTGGCAGATTCCAGCAGCAATAAAGCGTCGCTTCCGGCCGCGGGCATCAGCGTGATGTGGCCTTGCTCAACCTGGGCCGTATTCCCGCTGTAGAAATCCCGCACAACCGATCCTTCAGCAAAAGTGCTGCTGACATCGACGTTGAGCGGCTTTCCATCCCATTTCGGGCACTGCGCCATCACTTGCAGGGGCTGACTGCTGGCCTCCGGCTGAAGGGTCAGCATCAGCGTTGGCGTCCCGCTGCGGGTATCTATTTGCGCCTGGTACTCTCCGGCGCGGAAAACCCGCCACGTCGGGGCATCCCCGGCGCAGGGCGTCAGGGACAGAACCTGATTAAGTTTGATGGCCTCTGAGGGCTGCCAGCATTGATTATCCTGCGTCAGCCTGAGGGGAAGGGTACTTTTATCGAGGTCTGTTGCGCTGGTAAACAAGCCCGGATGTGTGGCCTGAAAAGCAGAAAGCCCAGGCGCGTTCCAGCCCGCGAATGCAAGGCAGGGCGTGAACAACAGGCAGAGAGAGAGTCGTGTCATACGCATCATCCAGTCAGGATTTATTGCGCAGTTTGCCATGCCCCTGGAAACATGCGCTCATCCTGCCCGTGTGTTTTACTGGGTGTAGCCGCCGGGGTGAGTGACGGCGTTAACGTTTTTATTTGTTCGTTAACCAGTGGCCGAAGTGGGCGCTCAGCGTGTTGCGGGTGGCGAGCAGCTCATCGATTGTTTTGGTGAGTCTGGCGTTCAGGGTTTCACACTGCTCAAAGCTGTAATGGTTATCGGCGCGCAGATTCTCGAGTTTTTCCTGCAGGATCGCCACTTCCGCTTCCGCTTTGTAGCGCGCTTCCTGCTGGGTTTTAATCAGCTCGTCGGCGGCTTCCAGGCGCTGATGAAGCTCGGTTTTTTCCCGCTGATGTGTCTCCAGCAGCCCGGAGCCGGACTCTTTCTGGCGGTTCAGCAGGCTTTTCAGCTCGTCGATTTCCCGCTGCATCACGCTGCGCACCAGGGCAGATTCTTTCAGGTGCATTTCCTGACTGATATTCAGCGCTTTCTGGAGCTCTGTGACCTGTTTTTCATATCGTTGCAGGCGGGTGGTTGTTTCTACGGTGTTACCCTGAGCGGAGCGCTGCTGGGCTTCTCGCAGCTGGGCAAGCAGGCTGGTGGAGAGTGACTCAGCTTCTCTCAGGCGACGGAGGGTTTCCGGCGAGTCCTGGTAAACCGTTTTGGTTTGCGGCGGTTTTTCACTGATGCGAACAAGATTAACGTTGACTAATGCTGCGCTAACCTCGGCCTGAATTTGCTCTTTATTATGCGCTTTCATACGGTTGCACGCGCTGGCAAGGAAGCTTGCGGCTTCGTTAGCGTTCGCCGTTGCAAAGGCTTTTTTTATCAGGTTCTGCACCAGGCTCATGTTGCCAGTTTTCCTGTATCAAATGTTATTTGAGCGCCTTAACCCCGGTCGTTACGCCGTCAGGCTATTGCCGCCGCCACCTTAAAAATATAACCAATAATCTCACTCTCTAAATGCGGGAATCATCCTCCGCAGTGCATTTTTTTACTGTGCCGCGAAGTGTGATTAAGCCCCGAATTTTACAATACTTTTTATCACCATAAGAAGTTCATAGGTGACATTGTTTCGGAATAGTACTATTTCTAAAGGTGCTCTGAGCGGTTAATTTTGATATAATTCGCCTCTGTTTTTCTAAAACCTTTTAAAAAATAAAGCACTGGAAACGATCGATCCGACCAGGAGAGCTAATGATATCACCCCCATTTCGACGATTCGGGGCCGCGATACTCATGTTGCTGACCGTGGGCTTTTCAAGTCACGCGCTCGCCAGTAAACATGAGCCTAAATCGCACAGCAAGGCCCATATAACGAAAGTAAGCAGCAAGAAAGCGGTAAGCAGTAAACTGGCAAGTAGTAAAAAAGAGTATTCTCGCAATAGTGAAAATGGTTCGCTTCCTGATTTGCGAAAATACCCTTCCGGGACACCAAGGAAAAAAGCGTTTCTCCGGACGGTCATGCCATATATTACCCGCCAAAATGCAGCGATAACTGCCGACCGTAACTGGTTGATTTCAAAGCAGTACGAAAAGCGCTGGTCGCCGACTGAGCGTGCACGTCTGAAAGAAATTACCCAGCGTTACAAGGTGGCATGGCGCGGCAATACCAACCGTGTGCCGTGGAACAGCCTGCTGGAAAAAGTCGATATCATTCCTACCAATATGGTGGCGACAATGGCAGCGGCGGAAAGCGGCTGGGGCACATCTAAACTTGCCCGCAGCAACAACAATCTGTTTGGCATGAAGTGCACCAAGCGCCATTGCAACAGCGAGCCCGGTAAAGTGAAAGGTTACCTGCATTACGGCTCTGTGAATGAAGGCGTGAATGCTTACGTCGCTAACCTGAATACCCATCCGGCCTATTCTTCGTTCCGTAAAGAGCGTGCCAAGCTGCGCAAAGCGGATCAGGAAGTGACGGCTAATAATATGATTCACAAGCTGAAAGGGTATTCGGCGAAAGGCTCAAGCTATAATAACTTCCTGTTCGCGATGTATCAGAGCAACCAGCGTTTAATGCTGCCGAATTAATTTTCATTGCCTGAATGAAATAAACAATGCCCTCTTCGGAGGGCATTGTTATTTAGAGGTTTAAACTAAAATTTCGCTAAAGCGATCGCGGTGTTCTTTAGGCGTGGCGTCATACTCTTTTTTAAATACCGAATAGAAATATTGCAAAGACGGGTAGCCGCACATCTGTGATATTTCATTGATAGATAAAGAAGTTGAAATCAGTAGGCTGCGCGCTTTTTCTAGTTTTTCGGCGTGGATTACCGCGTGAATCGTCTCGCCGACCTCTTCTTTAAAACGTTTCTCCAGGTTCGAACGTGAGATCCCGACCGCATCCAGCACTTGTTCGACCTTGATCCCTTTGCAGGCGTGATTGCGGATGTAGTGCATCGCCTGGATTACCGCCGGGTCATGCAGAGAGCGATAATCCGTGGAGCGGCGTTCCACAACCCTCACCGGCGGCACTAGCACACGCTGGAGCGGCAGGATTTCGCTGTCCAGCAGGCGGTGTAGCAGTTTGGCGGCCTGGTAGCCCATCTGACGTGTACCCTGTGCTACTGACGAAAGCGCGACCCGCGATAAATAACGGGTCAGCTCCTCGTTATCGATGCCGATAACGCAAAGCTTTTCCGGGACGGGGATATGCAGGTGCTCGCAGACCTGCAGCAGGTGTCGGGCTCGGGCGTCCGTGACCGCAATAATGCCGGTTTGCGGCGGCAGCGTTTGTACCCAGTCCGCCAGGCGGTTTTGGGCGTGCTGCCAGTTTTCTGGTGCCGTTTCTATGCCCTGATAAACCACGCCCCGGTACTTTTCCTTCGCAACCAATTGACGAAAAGCGTGCTCTCGTTCGGCCGCCCAACGTTTGCCGCTCGAGCCGGGCAACCCATAAAACGCAAAACGCTGCACGCCTTTCTCTTTCAGGTGCAGGAAGGCGCTTTCCACCAGCGCGTGGTTGTCGGTCGCGATGTAATGCACTGAGGGATAGTGCTCCGGCGTGTGGTAGGAGCCACCGACGCCGACAATCGGGACTTCGGCGCTTTCCAGCAAGTGTTCAATCTCCCGATCGTCAAAATCGGCAATCACGCCGTCGCCCAGCCACTCTTTGATATTATCGATCCGGGCGCGAAAGTCCTCTTCGATAAAAATGTCCCATTCTGACTGAGAGGCCTGCAAATATTCCCCCACGCCTTCGACTACCTGACGGTCATAGACTTTATTGGCGTTGAATAGCAGCGTAATGCGATGACGTTTCTCAAACATGCCGATAGTTTCCCGTAGCTAACCAGATGTCTGCATATCACAGCCGCGAGCGCGCCGGGGAACGCCACCCCGGCATTGTGATCGTTTGCACGTTTTGCCCGCCAGGCACATTACGCCCGGCGTTTGGTCGCAGAATCCATCCACACCGCGAGCAGCAAAATGGCGCCTTTCACTATGTACTGCCAGAAGGTCGGGACGTCCATCATGCTCATGCCGTTGTCGAGCGAAGCCATAATAAATGCCCCCATCACCGCACCGGAAACGCTGCCGATACCACCCGCCAGGCTGGTTCCACCAATAACACAGGCGGCAATGGCATCCAGTTCGGCGATGTTCCCGGCGGAAGGTGAGCCTGCTCCGAGGCGCGAGCTAAGAATCAGCCCGGCAATCGCCACCATCAGGCCGTTTATAGCAAACACCGCTAGCTTGGTACGCTCAACGTTGATTCCCGAAAGGCGCGCAGCATCAATATTGCCGCCGATGGCGTAGATGCGGCGGCCAAACGCAGTTCGGGTAGCCATAAACATCCCGGCGAGCAGCAGCAGCGCAAGGATCAGTACCGGCGTGGGAACGCCGCGATAGTCGTTCAACAGCCAGATGGCGCCGAGTACGATCACGGCGGTGATTGCCTGGCGGCCAACAACGCCACCCGACGCGGGCGCGGCAAGGCCCAGAGCCTGACGGCGAATGCGTAGCCGCCATTGCCAGGCAATAAAGCCCATCAAACCGATAACGCCAACGGTAAAGCCAATGCCGTCTGACAGGTAGCTTTGCCCGATTTGCGACATGGCTCCGCTGGTAGGTGACACGGTGGTGCCATTGGTGATGCCGATTAAAATTCCCCGAAACGCCAGCATGCCCGCGAGCGTGACGATAAACGACGGCACTTTGCGATAGGCAATCCACCATCCGTTCCATGCCCCGAGAACCAGGCCCAGGGCCAGCGTGACAACAATCGTGAGTGGCAGAGGCCAGCCGAGCCAGACGTCAAAAATGGCCGCTACGCCGCCCAGAAGACCCATCATTGAGCCAACCGAGAGGTCGATTTCAGCCGAAATAATGACGAACACCATGCCCACCGCGAGGATGCCGGTAATGGCCGTTTGCCGAAGGAGGTTGGAGACGTTGCGGGCGCTCAGGTAAGCGCCGTCCGTTTGCCACGTAAAGAACAGCATGATGACCAGGATGGCAGCAATCATGACAAAAACCTGCAAATTCAGCGATTTTAATGCCCCAACGGAGGCGCGGCCTGGTGCCGTCAGTTTCATTTCAGACAAATTGCTTTTCGACATGGGGGTCACTCCTCAGGGCGGCTTCCATGACCTTTTCCTGGGTCAGATTATGGTTAATCAAATCGGCTTTAATGCGGCCTTCGTGCATCACCAGTACGCGATCGCTCAGGCCGAGCACTTCCGGTAGTTCAGAGGAGATGACAATGACGGCGATCCCCTGCTGCACCAGTTGATTGATAAGTTTGTAGATCTCGTATTTCGCGCCAATGTCGATGCCTCGAGTGGGTTCATCGAGTATCAGGATGCGCGGATTAAGCAGCAGGCAGCGGGCAAGAATTGCTTTTTGCTGGTTCCCACCGCTCAGGCGGCCAATCGCCAGGCTGGGCGATGACGTTTTGACTTTCAGGCGTGTCAGCGACTGCAGCATGCAGTGCTGCTCTTGCGCTTCATCCAGGCTGCTTAGTGCGCCAGTAAACTGACTCAATGCGGCAAGCGTGATGTTTTGCCCCACGGCCATGACCGGCACGATGCCGTCCTTCTTACGATCTTCCGGCACCATGGCGATGCCGTGAGCGATAGCCTGCTGACAGTTATTGATACGAACCTGCTGCCCATCGATGTAGATATTTCCTTCCCAGCGCCCCTGCCAAACGCCAAACAGACACTGCACCGCCTCGGTTCTTCCGGCCCCGACCAAACCGGCAATGCCCAGGATTTCCCCTTTTCGCAGAGAAAAAGAGGCATCGTTGACCCGCTTGATGTGCCGGTTGACCGGGTGCCATGCGGTCAGGTGTTCGACGCGCAGGATCTCATCGCCGGTATGGTGTGGTTCGCTGGGGTACAGCGCGGTCAGTTCCCGGCCAACCATCATGGTGATGATATCGTCCTCGCTCATCTGCCTGGCTTCACGGGTGCCGATGGGCTGCCCGTCGCGAATCACGCAGATGGTGTCGGAAATGGCTTTGACTTCATTGAGCTTGTGGGAGATATAAATACAGGCGATGCCGTGCGCCTGCAGATCGCGAATTATCCTGAGCAGTACGGCGGTTTCCTGCTCGGTGAGCGAAGCGGTGGGTTCGTCCAGAATCAGCAACCGCACCTGCTTGTTCAGCGCCTTCGCGATCTCAACCAATTGCTGCTGCCCCAGTCCTAAATCTCCTACGCGAGTTTCCGGGGAGAGCGTAAGGTTCACCTGGGCAAGCAGCTTCTGGCAGCGTAACGTCATGGCATCGAAGTCGAGCAGGCCGTGGCGCGTAATTTCTACGCCGAGGAAGATGTTTTCCAGCACCGTAAGATGCTTCACCATCGCCAGTTCCTGATGAATGATGGCGATGCCTTTGCGCTCAGTGTCGCGAATATGACTCGCCTGCAGCGGCTCACCGGCAAACCAGATCTCACCTTCATAGCTGCCGTGAGGGTAAATACCACACAGCACTTTCATCAGCGTGGATTTGCCCGAGCCATTTTCACCGCACAGCGACATCACTTCTCCAGCGTCCAGGGCCAGACTTACGTTATCCACGGCTTTTACTTGCCCAAAGGATTTGGTGATGTTTTTCATTTCCAACAAATGAGGCATAAGGCTCCTCCTGGTGAAAGAGAAGGCCCGCGTATGCGCAGGCCCGGTGGCTACAGATCGCTCTTTTTGTGGAAACCGTCGGCAATGACGGTGCTGTCGATATTGGTTTTTTCCACCTCAATAGGCGTCAGGAGGCGGGAGGGAACATCTTTCAGGCCATTATTTAATGTGGCATCTGCGGCTGGTTGTTTACCTTCCCCCAGCTCGACGGCAATTTCGGCGGCGGTATCTGCCAGTTTGGTAATAGGTTTATAGACGGTCATTGTTTGGGTACCGGCAATAATGCGCTTAATGCCCGCGAGATCGGCATCCTGACCTGAAATAGCCACTTTCCCCGCCAGCCCCTGCGCGCTAAGCGCCTGAATTGCACCGCCCGCAGTGGCGTCGTTGGAGGCGACAACGGCATCAATCTTGTTATTGTTTGCGGTCAGGGCATTTTCCATAATTTTCAGCGCGTTTTCCGGCAGCCAGCCGTCAACCCACTGATCGCCGACGACTTTAATTTTTCCATCGTCGATATAAGGCTTTAATACTTTCATCTGCCCGGCGCGGAATAATTTCGCATTATTATCCACCGGCGAACCGCCCATTAAGAAGTAATTCCCCTGCGGCACTTTACTCACAATGCTTTTTGCTTGTAATTCACCGACTTTTTCATTGTCGAAAGAAATATAAAAATCAATGTCAGCATTATTAATCATGCGGTCGTAGGCGAGCACTTTAATGCCTTCGCGTTTAGCTTCTGCAACCACGTTACTTAATACCTGGCCGTTGTAGGGGATAATCACTAATACATCAACACCGCGGTTAATCATATTTTCAATTTGCGACATCTGGGTTTCTTCGTTGCCATTAGCGGACTGGACAAAAACTTTCGCCCCCAACGATTCCGCTTTTTTCACAAAAATATCGCGATCTTTTTGCCAGCGCTCCAGACGAAGGTCGTCAATCGCCATACCGATTTTCACTTCTTTTGCGATGCCGCTTACGCTGGTCAGGATAAGTGAGGCGCATAGCGTAACTAAGGTGTTCTTTATCTTCATGTTATTTACCTGTAGGGGGAAAGTGGCTTATCGGAATAAAGAGTGATTCATATCAGCAGACGGTTTGAATTGTTATCGTTCATGGAGAAAGCATCAATTACTGATTTTTATCTTCGCGTTATGTTTTTTTGTTTAATCGTAAAATTATGATGGCGATCTGATTTCATATTGAATGACCAGCCTGTTGCACTAATTTATGGAAGCAGTTACGCGATGTTTATTTATTATTTTATTCTTTTTTTGCGAGGTGACGCACATTTGAGTATTCTCTCAATCCCAGAGTGAAATAACGTAATTGAGCAACCGTCAGGGAAAACTCAGGATGAGCTGACCAGCTATCCTGCCGCAGTTTTCTGATGACGGAGTTAACTATGCAAGCTTATTTCGACCAACTCGATCGCGTGCGTTTTGAAGGCCCTAAAACCACCAACCCACTGGCGTTTCGTCACTACAATCCGGATGCATTAATTCTTGGAAAACGCATGGAAGAGCACCTGCGTTTTGCGGCCTGCTACTGGCACACATTCTGCTGGACGGGCGCGGATATGTTCGGCGTGGGTGCTTTCGAACGCCCGTGGCAGCAGGCCGGAGACGCTATGGCGCTTGCGAAGCGCAAGGCCGACGTGGCGTTTGAGTTTTTCCAGAAACTGGGCGTGCCGTATTACTGTTTTCATGATGTTGACGTGTCGCCTGAAGGCTCGTCGCTTAAGGAATATCTGAACAATTTTGCACAGATGACGGAAGTCCTGGCGCAAAAACAACAGGACAGCGGCGTGAAGCTGCTGTGGGGCACGGCTAACTGCTTTACCCACCCCCGCTACGGCGCTGGGGCAGCAACGAATCCCGATCCCGAAGTGTTTACCTGGGCGGCGACGCAAGTCGTGACGGCAATGAACGCCACGCATCAACTGGGCGGGGAAAACTATGTGCTATGGGGCGGGCGTGAAGGGTATGAAACCCTGCTGAATACCGACCTGCGGCAGGAGCGCGAGCAAATCGGGCGCTTTATGCAAATGGTCGTTGAGCACAAGCATAAAATCGGCTTCCGTGGCGCGTTGCTTATCGAACCGAAGCCGCAGGAACCGACCAAGCATCAGTACGATTACGACGTGGCGACGGTCTACGGCTTCCTGAAGCAGTTTGGTCTCGAAAAAGAGATAAAGGTTAACATTGAGGCTAACCACGCGACGCTCGCCGGTCACTCATTCCACCACGAAATCGCCAGCGCGATTGCACTGGGTATTTTTGGCTCGGTGGATGCTAACCGGGGCGATCCGCAGCTGGGCTGGGATACCGATCAGTTCCCGAACAGCGTCGAGGAAAATGCGCTGGTGATGTATGAGATCCTGAAAGCTGGCGGGTTCACGACGGGTGGCCTGAACTTTGACGCCAAAGTGCGCCGCCAGAGTACCGACAAATATGACCTGTTTTATGGTCATATCGGCGCCATGGATACGATGGCGCTGGCGCTGAAAGTGGCTGCCCGCATGGTTGAAGACGGCGAGCTTGATAAACGTGTCGCCAAACGCTACGCCGGGTGGAATAGTGAGCTGGGCCAGCAAATTCTTAAAGGGCAGATATCGCTCACGCAGCTGGCGCAGTACGCTGAGCAGCACAAGCTGGCCCCGCAGCATCAAAGCGGGCATCAGGAGCGGCTGGAAAACCTGATTAACCACTATTTGTTCGATAACTAAACTTGTTTGCGCCGCTGAAAAGCGGCGCGATATTAAGGAGCTACCATGTATATCGGCATCGATCTTGGCACCTCAGGCGTGAAGGCGATCCTGCTCAGTGAAGCAGGTGAGGTGATGGCTACATGCAGCGAGCCGCTGACTGTATCCCGGCCTCATTCCCTGTGGTCCGAGCAAGATCCCGAACACTGGTGGCAGGCAACGGACCGTGCAATGCGGGCGTTGGGCGTGAAACATGCACTCAGCGGTGTAAAGGCGATTGGGCTTGCGGGTCAGATGCATGGGGCAACGTTGCTGGACAGCAAACAGCGCGTACTCCGCCCGGCTATCCTTTGGAACGATGGCCGCAGCGGCGAGGAATGTGCGCTGCTGGAGAGCAACGTAGAAGAGGCAAGAGCGATAACCGGCAACCTGATGATGCCCGGCTTTACCGCGCCTAAGCTTCTGTGGGTCGAGCGTCATGAGCCGGAGATCTTTGCGCAAATCAATAAAGTGCTTCTGCCGAAGGATTATCTGCGTCTTAGAATGACCGGAGAATTCGCCAGCGACATGTCCGATGCGGCAGGCACGATGTGGCTGGATGTGGCTAAGCGCGACTGGAGCGACACAATGCTCGATGCCTGTCGCCTCTCCCGGCGGCATATGCCTGAATTGTTTGAGGGCAGTGAAATAACCGGTGTACTAACGCGAGAAGTTGCAGAAGCCTGGAAAATGCCTGCTGTGCCCGTTGTGGCGGGAGGAGGAGACAATGCCGCTGGAGCTATCGGCGTCGGCATGGTTGATGCCGGACAGGCAATGCTTTCGCTCGGGACATCCGGGGTTTACTTTGCCGTCAGCGACGGCTTCCGCAGCAGGCCGGAAAGTGCAGTACACAGTTTTTGCCATGCGTTACCTAACCGCTGGCATTTGATGTCGGTGATGCTCAGCGCGGCCTCCTGCCTTGACTGGGCAGCTAAACTCACTGGCCTCGGCAGCGTACCGGCTCTACTGGCGGCGGCGGAACAGGCAAATCAGGACGCCGGTGTGGTTTGGTTCCTGCCTTATCTTTCCGGGGAGCGTACTCCGCATAATAACCCGCAGGCTAAAGGCACCTTTTTTGGTCTGACCCATCAGCACGGCCCCGCCGAGCTTGCCCGCGCGGTGCTGGAAGGCGTGGGCTACGCGTTGGCGGACGGCATGGACGTTGTGCACGAATGCGGTATTACGCCGGACAGCGTCACGCTGATTGGCGGCGGCGCACGTAGCCCGTACTGGCGGCAAATGCTGGCGGATATCAGCGGCCAGGTGCTGGATTACCGCACCGGCGGCGACGTTGGGCCCGCGCTTGGGGCGGCGCGCCTGGCGCAAATCGCGCTCTCACCGGGCCAGCCTTTACAGACTCTGTTACCTCAGCCGCCGCTGGAGCAAAGGCATCAGCCTGATTTGGCTCGCCATCAGCGCTATGCCGGGCGGCGCCAGGTCTTTAACCAGATTTATCAGCAGCTGCTGCCGCTGATGTCCTGAGTGTCGTGTTCACTTTCCCCTCACCTTATTCCTCCCCTCAAGGTGGCAAGGGGGATCACAAGCTAAGGTTGGCATGATTTATTCCCTCTCCCTTCCAGGGAGAGGGAATAAATTGCGGTTGAAGAAGATGCTGGACGTACAGCGAGGCGTTCATCGTCTCAAACCAACACTATCCTGTCCGTTTTTGGTATTAGCAACCGTGAAATCCCTTGTCAGAATGGTTTTAACCTCACTAACAAGGAGTCCGAAAATGTCACGTACAGCGCTGATCAATATTGATACCCAGCAGTCTTTCTTTCACCTGGATTATTGGCGGGAGGATGATGTCCCGGCGTTCCAACAGGCGATGCTGGCACTCATTGCAGGCTGCCAGCAGAAAGGTGTGCCGGTGGTGGATATCTTCCATGTGGATGAAGACGATGTCTTTTCGCTGGCCTCCGGGTTTGTTACGCCGATGCCATTTTTACGCCATCAGCCTGCGGTCAGTTTCCAGAAACACGTCCACAACGCGTTTACCGACACCGGGCTGGATCATTGGCTCCGTGCCCGAGACATCAACCACCTGATTATCTGTGGGATCCGTACCGAACAATGCTGCGAAACCACTGCGCGGGTGGCCTCCGACCTGGGCTACCGGATTTCTTTTGTTAGCGAGGCGATGCTGACCTTCCCGATGACCTGGAAAGGCGTTACGCTGGACGCCGCCACCCTGCGCCACCGCACCGAAACCGTGCTGGCAGGGCGGTTCGCCGAAATTCAAACCGTAGCCGAGTGCCTGGAGTCGCTGGAATGAGTGTGGGGGTCTGGTTTGTGGTGCTGCCGGGGGTTTTGTCCCTCGATCTGAGCGGCCCGGCGGAAACGCTGGTGCTGGCGAGGCACGCGTTTGATCTGCACTACATTGGCCCGGACCCTGAGGTCGAAACCTCTATCGGCCTGACGTTCAGCGGTATTCAGCCGTTACCTGAGACCCTTCCCGCCGGAAGTCTGCTGGTGCTGCCCGGCGTATGCGATTCAAACCGCTTTTTTGCCACGCCGCAGGCGGAAGAAGTCCGGCGGTGGTTAACCCGGCTGCAGCCGCAAATCCACAGCCAGCAGCTTAATCTGATGTGCGTTTGTTCCGGGGCGCTGCTGGCAGCCCGTGCGGGTTTGATGCACGGCATTCAGTGCACAACGCACCATGACGTGCTTGAAAGACTGAAAGCCGCTGCGCCGGGCGCGCAGGTGAAAGATAACCGCATTTTTGTGGAAGATCGCGGTATATGGACCAGCGCAGGGATCACATCGGGGATCGATCTCGCTTTGCATTTGATTAACCGACACTGCGGGCCACGGATGGCACTCGATGTTGCCAGAGAGATGGTGGTCTGGTTCCGCCGTTCGGGAGACGATCCGCAGCTTTCGCCCTGGCTTCGCTACCGGAACCACATTCACCCGGCGGTGCATCGCGCGCAGGATCTGCTTTCGGCTGCACCTGAGGCTGCCTGGCCGATCCCGGAAATTGCTAACCGGGTTCACGTCAGCCCCCGACATTTATCCCGCCTTTTTCAGCATCACCTGGGCATTTCCGTGCGCGACTACCTGGAACAGCTCCGGCTGGCGGTGGCGGAACAGCGGCTGCAGCAGGGGCAGCGTATGGAACAGGCCGCCAGCGCCGCCGGGTTTTCCTCTCCGCGCCAGCTTCATCGGGCCAGAGGCCGCAGCCGCGACGCTTAACTCACCAGCTTTTTGCGGTCAAGTTTTCCCAGCCCAACGGCCAGCAGCAGGCTGCCCGCCAGCGTCGCGCCGAAGATCCACAGAATATCCAGCACTGGCCAGTGGGTCAGCTCGATATTATGGGTACGCAGGTAATGGATAATCAGCGCATGAAACCCATAAATACCCAGCGAGTAGCGTGAGATAAACGTCAGGCCGGGCAGCGGGCGCTGGTTCAGGCAGTTTTTGGCGACGACCAGCAGGCTGATGGCGGCGATAAACACCAGCGGCCCGCAGTAGACGTAAAAGGTTTCGGCGAAGTTTTTGTTGATTTCCAACTGCCGATGCGTGCCCAGCGCAATGGAGATGACGCAAATCACAAACAGGCCGCCTGCCAGGCCGCTGACGCCTTTTCTTTGGGTTTCGAGCATCCCAATCGCCCGGCCAAGCAGCCCATAAAGCACGTAATAGAAGGTGTCGCCGTTGATGTAGAGGTTAACGGGCAGCCAGCGCATATTGCCCACCGTCTGCGGCACCGTGTTGGGGTTGGCCACCACGCCGAGCAGCACCATCAGCCCCAGAATTGTCACGGCACTGACTTTCTTGACCTGTATCAGCGGTGAAAGCAGGTAAATCACCATAATCGCGAAGAAAAACCACAGGTGGTAGAACACCGGCTTGACCAGGATATAGCGTAGCGCAAGGCCGGTGCTGATGGGGGTAAACAGCCAGATATACAGCAGCGCAATGGCGCTATAAAACAGCAGGCAGCTGGCTATCCGTAGAAAGTGCCGCTGCTGCGCGCTGCGTTCACCAAAAAACAGGTAGCCGGAAATCATGAAAAACAGCGGGACGCTGACGCGAGAAGCCGAGTTCAGAGCGTTTGAAAAGTCCCAGCTAAACGCGGTGACGGTGTGTGGATTCGTGATGTACCAGGTTGTGGTGTGGATCATGACCACCATCAGGCAGGCGATGCCCCGAAGGTTGTCTATCCAGTTTATTTTTTGCTGCATTCGTCCCTCTGAACCCGCTTGCTTACCCGTGTCCGGAAATGTCTGAGTTTGCCCGGCGCATCTTGCTATCCCCGTGGCGGCTTCGCAAAATGCCTGCTGCACGAGGAGTTGACATAAGAAACCGAGTTTAACGTACTGGTAGCGAATGATGATGGCAGAAAGAAAAAATAGGCTCCTCTTAACCGCTTTTCTGGCGTTAATGCTCAGCGCCTGCAGTTCTACGCCGCAGGAAGGCCAGGTCGCGCAGAAGTTGCGCCCGGTGGTTCACACCGAAGCAATGGAGCTTGCCTGTAAAAATCAGGCCGCTTATCGCTACAACACCCAGCCGCAGCGTATTAATCTGTCAGATTTTAAGCAGTATCAGGCCAGCTACGAAATGATGGGCAGCACCGCCCGCAAAGAGGGGTTTACCTGTTCGTTTGACGAAAGCGGTCAATTTTCACACCTTTCCAGCCGCGAAAACCTCAACCAACGCGCAACAACCTGACGCCTTTCTCCCTCACGGCCGTTCCGTTGCCGTGTTGATACAACTCGACCGCGTTTGCGTATATACTGGCCGCTTCTCTTAAATCCACCGAACGCGTGCGAATTCAACATGCAAAAGTTTGATACCAAGACCTTTCAAGGCCTGATCCTGACTTTACAGGACTACTGGGCTCGCCAGGGCTGCACCATTGTTCAACCTTTGGACATGGAAGTGGGCGCAGGCACCTCTCATCCGATGACCTGCCTGCGTGCCTTAGGGCCGGAGCCAATGGCCACCGCTTATGTGCAGCCGTCCCGCCGTCCTACCGATGGCCGCTACGGCGAAAACCCGAACCGTTTACAGCACTACTACCAGTTCCAGGTAGTGATTAAGCCTTCTCCGGACAACATTCAGGAGCTGTACCTCGGGTCGCTGAAAGAGCTGGGTATGGATCCGGAGATCCATGACATTCGTTTCGTGGAAGATAACTGGGAAAACCCAACGCTTGGCGCGTGGGGCCTGGGCTGGGAAGTCTGGCTCAACGGCATGGAAGTGACGCAGTTCACCTACTTCCAGCAGGTTGGCGGCCTCGAGTGCAAGCCGGTAACCGGCGAAATCACCTACGGTTTAGAGCGCCTGGCCATGTACATTCAGGGCGTAGACAGCGTTTACGACCTCGTGTGGAGCGACGGCCCGCTGGGGAAAACCACCTACGGCGACGTGTTCCACCAGAACGAAGTGGAGCAGTCCACCTATAACTTCGAATACGCCGACGTGGACTTCCTGTTCACCTGCTTCGAGCAGTACGAGAAAGAAGCGCAGCAGCTGCTGGCGCTGGAAACTCCGCTCCCGCTCCCGGCCTACGAACGTATTCTGAAAGCCGCCCACAGCTTTAACCTGCTGGATGCGCGCAAGGCCATTTCCGTGACCGAGCGCCAGCGCTACATTCTGCGCATTCGCACCCTGACCAAAGCCGTGGCCGAAGCCTACTACGCTTCTCGTGAAGCGCTTGGCTTCCCGATGTGCAATAAGAAAAACTAAGAGGCCGCCATGTCTGAAAAAACTTTTCTGGTGGAGATCGGCACTGAAGAGCTGCCACCAAAAGCCCTGCGCAGCCTGGCTGAATCCTTCGCTGCCAACGTTACCGCCGAGCTGGATGCGGCCAACATCGCCCACGGCGAAGTAAAATGGTTTGCTGCCCCGCGTCGCCTGGCGCTGAAAATTGCTAATCTGGCGGCTTCACAGCCGGATCGCGAAGTCGAAAAACGCGGCCCTGCGGTGTCTGCGGCATTCGATGCTGAAGGTAAACCAAGCAAAGCCGCCGAAGGCTGGGCTCGTGGCTGTGGGATCACCGTTGACCAGGCCGAGCGTCTGGCTACCGACAAAGGCGAGTGGCTGATGTATCGCGCCCACGTGAAGGGCGAAAGCGTGCAGGCTCTGCTGCCGAACATGATCGCTACTTCTCTGGCTAAGCTGCCGATTCCTAAGCTGATGCGCTGGGGCGCGTCCGATATCCAGTTCGTGCGTCCGATTCACACCGTGACGCTGCTGCTGGGTGACGAACTGATCCCTGCCACTATTCTGGGCATTCAGTCCGCCCGCGTCATTCGCGGCCATCGCTTTATGGGCGAGCCGGAGTTCACCATCGACAATGCCGACCAGTACCCGCAGATCCTGCTGGAGCGCGGGAAGGTCATTGCCGATTACGAAGCGCGTAAAGCCGTCATCAAACGTGATGCCGAAGAAGCCGCCCGTAAAATCGGCGGTCAGGCTGATCTGAGCGAAAGCCTGCTGGAAGAAGTCACCTCGCTGGTGGAATGGCCGGTGGTGCTGACCGCGAAGTTCGAAGAGAAATTCCTGGCCGTGCCTGCTGAAGCGCTGGTTTACACCATGAAGGGTGACCAGAAGTACTTCCCGGTCTACGCGGCCGACGGCAAACTGCTGCCGAACTTCATCTTCGTGGCGAACATCGAGTCCAAAGACCCGGTGCAGATCATCTCCGGTAACGAGAAGGTGGTTCGCCCGCGCCTGGCAGATGCCGAGTTCTTCTTCAATACCGACCGCAAAAAACGCCTGGAAGACAATCTGCCGCGTCTGGAAACCGTGCTGTTCCAGAAAGAGCTGGGCACCCTGCGCGACAAAACCAACCGTATCGAAGCCCTTTCCGGCTGGATTGCGGGCCAGATTGGTGCCGACGTGAACCACGCGACCCGTGCAGGCCTGCTGTCCAAGTGCGACCTGATGACCAACATGGTGTTCGAGTTTACCGACACCCAGGGCGTGATGGGCATGCACTACGCGCGCCACGACGGCGAAGCGGAAGACGTGGCTGTTGCGCTGAACGAGCAGTACCAGCCACGCTTTGCGGGCGATGCTCTGCCGTCTAACCTTGTAGCCTGTGCGGTAGCGATTGCCGACAAGATGGACACCCTTGCGGGCATCTTCGGCATCGGCCAGCATCCGAAAGGCGACAAAGATCCGTTTGCGCTGCGCCGTGCCGCGCTGGGCGTGCTGCGTATTATCGTCGAGAAAAACCTGCCGCTGGATCTGCAGACCCTGACCGAAGAAGCGGTTCGCCTCTACGGCAGCAAGCTGACCAACACCAACGTGGTGGATGAGGTTATCGACTTTATGCTGGGGCGCTTCCGTACCTGGTATCAGGAAGAAGGCCACGCGGTTGACACCATCCAGGCGGTACTGGCGCGTCGTCCTACCAAACCGGCTGATTTCGATGCTCGCATGAAGGCGGTTTCCCACTTCCGTACTCTGGAAGCGGCGGCGTCTCTGGCGGCGGCGAACAAGCGTGTTTCCAACATTCTTGCCAAGTCTGACGAAGTGCTGAACGACACCGTACAGGCCACCGTGCTGAAAGAAGCCGAAGAAATTCGCCTGGCGACCAACGTTGTCGTGCTGCGCGATAAGCTACAGCCGTACTTCGCTGAAGGCCGTTACCAGGAAGCCCTGGAAGAGCTGGCGAATCTGCGCGAGCCGGTGGATGAGTTCTTCGACAAAGTGATGGTAAACGCAGAAGATAAAGATCTGCGTATTAACCGCCTGACGCTGCTGACCAAGCTACGCGAGCTGTTCCTGCAGGTGGCGGACATCTCTCTGCTGCAGTAATTGCCTTGTGTTGTGACTAAATCCCAAAACCCGCTTCGGCGGGTTTTTTTATTAATTTTTTTACTTTCAAATATCAATGGATTAACAAAAAGTCGCGTCACAGGCGGTAAGGGAAATCTGCGCCGAACCGATATATCTCATATCGGCCATTACCTCAGGAACGTTGGGCGCTATGAAAAATATCAAAGTTATCACCGGAATTGTCACTACGCTGGGGATCTTCAGCGTGCTCTTGCTGGTGACCGGGGCTCTGTACTACTCCTCCGTCAGCAGCGATCGCCTTAACTTCCAGAATACCGGCCTGCTGAACTACCAGCAGCAGCAGCTGGGCGGCAGCTTCCAGACGCTGGTTGAAACTCGCGTCACCATCAACCGCGTGGCGATTCGTGTGCTGAAAAATCAGCGCGATCCTGCCTCGCTGGAGGCGATAAACAAGCTACTAACGAATGCCGGTGTGCTGCTGGCCGACGCGCAAAAGCAGTTCTCCAGCTACATGGATTCCGACGATGTGCCGGGTCAGGATAAAGCCCTCGACGACAAAGCGGCGGCCAGCTTCAAGCAAATGCACGACGTCATGGCCCAGTCTATTCAGTTCCTGAAGACCGATAACTACCAGGCTTATGGCAACCTCGACGCCCAGCAGGCTCAGGACGATTTCAAAGCCGTTTACGGCCAGTGGCTGACTCAGAACACCCGGCTGTTGAAGGCCGCCAGCGCGGAGAACCAAAGCAGCTATACCGGTATGCTCTGGACGCTGGGCACCATTTTACTGATTGTCATCGCGGCGCTGGTGGTTATCTGGCTGGGGCTGCAGCGCGTGCTGCTGCGCCCGCTGAAAAACGTAATGGGGCATATCCAGGCGATCTCTGAGGGGGATTTAACTCGTACGATCGACGCCGAAGGGCGCAGCGAAATGAGCCGCCTGTCTGCCGGACTTAAATCCATGCAGCAATCGCTGGCGAAGACCGTGAGCGTGGTGCGTGACAATGCGGATTCTATTTACACCGGTGCCAGCGAAATCTCTGCCGGCAGCAGCGATCTTTCCTCCCGCACCGAGCAGCAGGCGGCGGCGCTGGAGGAGACGGCGGCCAGCATGGAGCAACTGACCGCGACCGTGAAACAGAACACCGATAACGCTCGTCAGGCCACCGGTCTGGCGAAAAACGCCTCCGAAACCGCGCAAAAAGGCGGGCGCGTGGTGGATAGCGTGGTCAGCACCATGAACGAAATCGCCGAAAGCTCTGGCAAAATCGTGGATATCACCAGCGTTATCGACAGCATTGCTTTCCAAACCAACATTCTGGCGCTGAACGCCGCGGTAGAAGCTGCGCGTGCGGGTGAGCAAGGGCGTGGATTTGCCGTGGTTGCGGGAGAAGTCAGAACGCTGGCTAGCCGCAGCGCACAGGCGGCGAAAGAGATTAAAGTGCTGATTGAAAACTCGGTGTCGCGCATTGATACCGGCTCCAGCCAGGTGCGAGAGGCGGGCGCGACCATGAAAGAGATCGTCTCGGCGGTCACCCGCGTGACTGACATCATGGGCGAAATTGCGTCGGCCTCTGAAGAGCAAAGCAAAGGCATTGAACAGGTGGCGCAGGCGGTATCTGAGATGGATAGCGTGACCCAGCAGAACGCCTCGCTGGTGGAAGAGTCCGCTTCTGCCGCTGCGGCTTTGGAAGACCAGGCGAGCGAGCTACGCCTGGCGGTGGCGGTTTTCCAGCTCCAGCAATCCGGCGGACGCCGTGTGGAGGCGGTGCAGGAAAAACTTCGCCCGCAGCCAGCGACGTTGAAACCGCAAACGGCCTCAGCCTCTGATGCAAACTGGGAAACGTTCTGATTTTTTTCATTGCCAGTGCTGAGCGAAGAGACTCCGGGAGGGTTCCGAAGGTACAGGACTTCCGATTCCACCCTCCGCGAATAGGCATGATTCATCCTGCTGACGGCTGGCAGGATGACACTTTAAATTGTCCGGGCGTCTTGCCAAATCTCAACCGAAACGCCTCTATGTAAGCGCTGATATTGCTGTAGCCGCTTCGCTCGGCGACTTCACCGATGGGTAAACCCGAAGTTATCCACTGGAGTGAGGACACTATTTTCGCCTGTTGCCGCCACTGGCTGAAACTTAACCCGGTTTGCTGATTGAATAAACGGCTGAGATTTCTGACGCTTAGTCCCCATTGATGAGCAAGCTGCGCCTGATCGAGCCTGGTGGCGGGATGTCTCAATAATTCCTCTGCAACGTTACGCGCCCGGCGATCCGAAGGCAAAGTGAGCTCGAGAGGCCATTGTGGGAGCTGCTTTATTTCATGGCTCAAGAGCGTGAGAAGGCTACATAAATAATCAGATGACAGGGGTTGGTTAACATTAAGTTCTAAACGCGCCAGCAGCGCAAACACAAAATGGTCGACCCCATAAATCCCCGGTTCAGGTGGGAATAAGGTGCAGGAGGCTGCAGAGAGATAAAGGCTGCTTCCTTTGACGTTGCCCGGAAACCAGGCCCGGTGCTCTATTCCGGTGGGAAACCAACCCAGCGTGCCGGCGGTAACGTGCCACTGCGCCTGTAGCGTTTCAATCACCATCACGCCCTGCTCAAGCCAATAAAGCTGTCCCGAGGTATGTTTGTGCCAGGGCGTTGAGTGTTGACGCAAATAATCAATTTTTTGTGTTTTTATCATATGGCTGATTAACCGTAAAAGTTGTCTTGATACGGATATTATCCAGTTATTAATGCTTTGTAGACTGGGGGCTCCAACAAAAGGAGTTTTCTATGAAATCGCAAAGCCAGAGCGTCATTGACGCATTACAGGAAATTATTTGTAGCCCCGAGCATGATGAACAAAAAATTGCACAGTACTTTGCTGCGGATTACCGGCAAATCGTCGATGGCAAATCACTGAGCTATGATGACTTCATTAATCATATGAGCGCGCTAAAAGTGCAGACCCAAAAAATTCATCTGACAGTTAAGGCGGCCGTTGGGGAAGGAGACACCGTATTTACGCAGCACTATGTAAAGGTCGAGAAAAATGAGGCTGAATGGAGTGAATTCGAAGTGTTTGCCCGATTTACCTTACTGGCTGGAAAAATTCATCGTTGCGAAGAGGTAACCCGGATGATTCACGGGGTGAGCGAGGACAGTGATTTTGGCAGCAGGCGCTGATTTTCTTTAGTACCCACTACGATGTTGCCAGAGACTGGAGCTAAGACGGTGGCTTATTAATGACAAACCCCGCGTCATGGCGGGGTTGTTTTCTTGCGGTACAGCGGTTTTCTAACTGATTAACTGTTTACTAAGGCCTGGGTTGGCCTGAATCAGACGCATTAATTTCAGTTCGGTGATGGAGGGCTTGAGTCGTCTGGACTCCCATTCCTGCACCATCGTTACGCTGACCCCCATCACCTGAGCAAAATCATCGATTTTTAGTCCGGTACTTTTACGTAGCTGCTCAAACTCCGAGAAGGCGCTGGGTTTCTGACTCAGGCTAACGGCCTGATTATCTTTAAAAACAATCTGCTCAAGACTGCTAAGCAGCTCAATCATTGGATCTTTATATTCCATTGAGAACTCCTCATAAATCACACAGCGAGAACGTGAACGCAAAGAAGCCTATTAACTGTAGCTGGATTTAAAGCGTGCGTGGGATCACGCTAGTGGCTAAACGTGCTGCAAAAAATGCTTATGCGTTTCAGCTGAATACACAGTCGGGGTAAGCGCTTGAAAAGTCATAGATGCAGGCTTTTAGTATAAATATGTAAATAGTTATGCGGTTTATGACATCATGCCTGGAGCAGAGGTGTTGGCCGCAGCGGGCAAAGATAAAATTTTGCTGGACATGCCTAATGTAATCACATTAAAAAATAACTCATCCGCTGATGCGGTACAAAACTAAATAAAATTAGAACGGCCGTTATTAATTAGATGTCTAATGAATTAATTGTGTATTTTGTTTTGCTGTCGTTTATTTATCCTGCGTTTCACTGTCGGTGCTATACGTTGTATTTTGCGGTATCTGAATATAAAAAGATATGTTTTTAACATTTACCATTAATTCAATGATTTCAATTCCTTAATACCTAACCGTGGTTTTAAATAAAGGAACTTAATTTTGAAAAAATCTCTGGCAATCTCGGTATTTGCTTTATCCCTTTTATTTCCTGTATTAGCCCAGGCTGAAGATGGAAAAGCTTATTTAACCGTTGGCGGCGGCGTCGCGTTTGCGCCGGCTTATCAGGGGGCGGATAAATACCGGCCAACGGCGCTTTACGATTTGAGCATCGGCTACAGTCACGGAAGCTGGGGCAGCGTGAGTCTTGGGAATAATGGCCTTAGTTGGGCGCTGCCGCTGGATGAGCCTTTTGGCGTGGCGCTCTTGCTTGATTATGACTCAGGCCGGGATGAAGTTATTAATACGCTTGATGGCAAAGACAGAACGCTTAAGGGCATGGGCGACCTGGGGGGCGCTTTGCAGGCGGGCGTGGAGCTAAGCTATTTGTTGGATCCCTTCCGCAGCTATGTAAAGGTGCTGCAGGCGACGAAGAAAAGGCATTATGGCGGAGAGGATTTAGGCCGCACTTTACTGGCTGAACTGGGGGTTGGCACCGTAACGCCTCTTAACGATCGGTTCTCTCTGCAAACAAATCTCTCCACAACATGGGTAAACAGCGGCTATCAACGCGGCTATTTTGGCGTGACTCCCGAGCAGGCGCAGCGCACGGCCTTTTCTACCTGGCGACCAGGCAGTGGTTTTAAGGATGTCACGCTGACCGCAGCGCTAAATTATGAATGGACCCAAAATATTGCGCTACAGGCGGGGGCGGGAGTCACCGCCTTAGTGGGTGATGCCGCCGACAGCCCAATTGTTGCAAAGAAAGTGGCCACGCTGAGTTTTGTCAGCGCCAGCTACAGTTTCTGATATTGGTCCTGGACGAGGATGTGTTTGCATAAGCGGCCAGATTAGCGGCCGCTTTATTATTTACTCTGCATGACTAAACCTTGCTAAGTAGAAGGTCTTTGTTATTCCTCAGCCAGTGCCTTGCCAAAGTTCAGGCAGAGAGGCAAAGCTTGCTCAGAGCGGAAAGAGATTGTTGCGAAAGGGTATCTTGCGAAGGGCGGTTGGACTATTCTTAGCATCGTTATTGGGTGGCAATTTGCCAGGTAGTGCATTGGTGACAGGAGTAGAAATGATGGCGACAGGTAAGTCCTGGTCTCGCTGGTTTGCGCCGCTGGCGGCGTTATTAATGGTGGTGAGCCTGAGTGGTTGCTTCGATAAAGAAGGCGATCAGCGTAAGGCGTTCATCGATTTTCTGCAAAACACGGCTATGCGTAGCGGCGACCGCCTGCCGACGCTGACGTCCGATCAGAAAAAACAGTTTGGCCCGCTGGTCTCTGACTACGCCATTCTGTACGGCTTCTCCCAGCAGGTTAGCCAGGCCATGGACGAAGGCATGAAGCCGGTTGTGGATAGCGTGAACAGCATCCGCGCTCCGCAGGATTACATGACCCAGCGCGACGCGCTGCGCCAGGCTAACGGTTCGCTGAACGTTTTGGGTCAGCAGGTTCAGAATGCCAAGATGCAGGCCGACGGTGCGCTTGCAGCGCTGAAGCAGCCTGACGATCTGAAAACCGTTTACTATCAGGTTTATCAGAAAGTCGTCACCGGCCCGGCGAACGCCATGGCGCCGTTGATCCCAGCCGCGCAGACCCTGACCCAGCAGCTGGTGCAGGTGGGTGATTTTATCGCTCAGCAGGGAACGCAAGTTGGCTTTGCTAACGGCGGGATTCAGTTCCTGACTTCCCAGCAGGCAAGCCAGTACAACTCGCTGATTGGCCCGCTGTCCGCTCAGCACCAGGCATTTACTCAGGCCTGGGCCGCAGCGCAGGCTGCTACGCAGTAAGTTTTATGCTCTAAGAAAAAGCGGAGCGCTTCACGGCGACTCCGCTTTTTTTATGGCTGATATTCTCGATAAAAGGATGGCCGGCTGGGTTATTTAATAAACGCTTTTTATTTACTTGCCGGATTTTAAAATATACCCTTTTAAAACGGACTTAATAATTAGCACGGAGCGGCTATGTATGTTTTACAGAAATGACGTTATTAGTTATCTGCAGTCAAATAAAATTCTTGCTCAAAAGCTTGATCGTGCAGTCATTGGGGTTCGGAAAGCAGTCTCACATCAGATTGAAACCATTGGCGCGGGGGCAACGCGGGCTTTGTATTACACATCCTGCTTTACTGAAGAATACCAGGATGTGTGCCAGCAGCAAAAAACTGAAGATATCAGATTTACTAAGGGTGTTATTTATCTGTTAAAGAATGGTGGCGTCATTGGTGATATGTTGGAAATTTATTTTGTTAATCTTATTAAATTTAGGACATCTGAGCAATTACAATACATCCAGAAAAAACTGATGGCTGTAAATGCCCGTATTGCGTCCAACACACTTACCAGCCACGGACTCGCATTAATGGTTGCGAGCACAGTTGCTTTTGGAATGGGCGCAAGACAAGGTGTGAGTATATTTGCTGGGCATACAGCAAATAGAGTGGCGATGGGTGCGACTATGTATGGTGTCGTCCAGAGAGCAGCAGAAAGCGCCCATCGGCTTCGTGCCGCTTATCCAGGTTACTATTCAGCGCTATACGCGCAAGATCTGGAGATGATGTACTTTCTGATTGAGCCATTGTTTCAATATTCTCGTGCACGAGATGTAGTTTGGACATCAGATGACGAAATTATCGACATTATCACTAGCATGGTTCGATAACTATGATGAATATTATAAAAAGACTTCTTAAGCGATTTTTAAAATCTTTATTCTCTCCGTACATCCCAACAGCGGCAACATTCTTGTTTGCCGTGGTTCTTGTCTATTTTTTTCCTGATGGCCCCATCTGGCCTGTTGGTGTTTTCTTTATACTTATGGTTTATATAACTGTTCGTTACTTGAAATGGTAAATTATATTGTATTTTACCTTGCTATTCGATAACTATGATGAATGTGATTAAACGATTTTTTAAACGACTTTTTAGATCTTTATTTTTTCCCTGTATTCCAACAGCATCAACGGCCTTGTTCGCTATTCTCTGGGTCTATTTTTTCCCTGATGGCCCCATCTGGCCTGTTGGTGTTTTCGCCATATTTATGATTTATATCGTTGCCAGATACTTAAGATGGTGAGGTGCAGGGGAATCTGCCGTGGATTATTGATAAAATAATTATATTTATATGCGAGCAAACATAAATGCAGGAAATGATCATGCGGTATAAGACCGAGGCAGCCTCATACCGGCATAACGTCATTTATTCGACGGGCTAGCTTTTTTCTGGCCCGCCGGAAAAGCTATTTCAGTACCTGCGGATTCACGCAGTTCACTTCCACCCTGCCGGTTAACGCGGTAATCAGGTTTTCCACCGCGCATTCTGCCATGCCGTAGCGGGTTTCATGGGTGGCGGAACCGATGTGCGGCAAGGCCACCACATTCGGCATGCCGAGCAGCGGGGACTCCAGCGGCAGGGGTTCTTGTTCGAAGACATCCAGTCCGGCGGCGTGAATTTTTCCCTCTTCCAGCGCCTGAATCAGCGCTTTCTCGTCCACCACCGGGCCGCGGCCGACGTTGATTAAAATGGCGGAAGACTTCATTTTCGCCATTTGTTCTGCGCCAATCAGGTGGCGGGTTTCGTCGCTGAGCGGCAGCAGAATACAAACGAAGTCAGACTCTGCCAGTAGGGTGTCCAGGTCGCAGTAGCGGGCGTTAAAGCGCTCTTCCGCTTCCTTATGATGGCGGCGGGCGTTGTACAGAATTGGCATACTGAAGCCGAAGTGCGCGCGCTGTGCCAGCGCCAGGCCGATGCGCCCCATGCCCAGAATACCGAGCGTTTTATGATGCACGTCGATACCAAACCAGTCAGCCCCAATACTGCTTTGCCATTCGCCGACCTTCACGCGCTCGGCGACTTCCACCACGCGGCGTGCGCTGGACAGGATCAGCGCCATGGCGGTATCGGCGACGGTTTCGGTCAGCACCGTCGGGGTGTGCATCAGCACAACGCCGCGTTCGTTCAGGGCGTCCACATTGAAGTTATCGTAGCCGACAGAAACGGTAGAAGCTGCCCGCAGCTTTGGCGTATGCGCGAGAAACGCTGCGTCGACCTTGCCGCCAGAGCCGAGGATACCTTCCGCATTGGCAAACAGCGCTGCGTTCGCTTGCACGGTTTCCGGGCTGATATCGTCAAGCTGGGTAACGGTAAAGTGGCTTTCAAGACGGGACAGCAGATTGTCAGGCAGTGCCTTGTAGAGGATGACGGACGGCTTCATGAGATTCTCCGTTTTCGGTTAAACGCGAACCGGGCGACAGAGCGCCCGGCGCGGAGTCAGGCGTGATGTGCGCCGGACGGGATTTGTTGATGATTAGCGGGCTTCACAATCAGAGTAAGCCATACCGAGGCGAGCAGCGCCAGCCCCATAAAGACATAGGACGCTGCCGGGCTGCCGGTGGCACCGTTCAGGTAGCCCACAAACCAGGAGCCGACGAAGGAGCCCAGCGCGCCCATGCTGTTGATTAAGGCCATCGCGCCGCCGGCAACGTTCTTCGGCAGCATCTCCGGGATAATGGCGAAGAAGGGGCCATAAGGGGCGTACATCGCGGCCCCGGCAATCACCAGCAGCGTATAGGACACCCAGAAATGGTTGGCACCGACCAGCCATGAGCCGAGGAACGCCAGGGCACCAATCAGCAGCAGTGGCCAGACGAACAGCTTCCGATTTTGCATTTTGTCCGACGCCCATGAGACGGCGATCATCGCGATGGTCGCGGCCAGATAAGGCACGGAAGAGAGCCAGCCGACTTCTACCATTCCCATGCCTGACGCGCCCGCGCTGCGGATAATCGATGGCAGCCACAGCACGAAACCGTACACCCCGATGCTCCAGGCAAAATACTGCATACACAGAATAACCACGTTACGTGACCGGAAGGCTTCACTGTAGTTACGCACGGCTTTGATGCCTTCCTGCTCTTTCTGTAACTGCGCCTGCAGGGCCGATTTTTCACTGTCGGACAGCCAGCCCACCTGGGCAGGTTTATCTTTTACCAGCATCCACCAGGCAAACGCCCAGATAACCGCCGGGATCCCTTCGATGATAAACATCTCACGCCAGCCGAAGGCCTGAATCAGGTAGCCGGAAACGACCGACATCCACAGCACGGTGACCGGGTTGCCGAGGATCAGAAAGGTATTGGCGCGGGAGCGTTCGGATTTGGTAAACCAGTTGCTGATGTAAATCAGCATCGCTGGCATCACCGCCGCTTCCACCACGCCGAGGACAAAGCGGATGGCGGCCAGCATTGGAATGTTGCTCACCACGCCGGTCAGCGAGGCGCAGCCGCCCCACAGAATCAGGCAGACGAAGATAAGCTTACGCACGCTGCGGCGCTCGGCGTACATCGCCCCGGGGATCTGGAAGAAGAAGTAGCCGAGGAAAAACAGCGCCCCCAGCAGCGATGAAATGCCTTTGGTGATGCCGAGGTCGTCGTTGATGCCTGCGGCGGAAGCGAAGCTGAAATTGGCGCGGTCGAGGTAAGCCAGGCTATACGTGATAAACACGATAGGCATGATGTACCACCAGCGCTTTGGCGCGATTGTCTGGTTTTTCATGAGAGTGCCTCTATCTTGAGGTTAACCGTATCGCTTTGTTTGTAGGGGACAGAGCGATGGATTTGGCGTTATTCGCCCAGTGCGCTTCGGGTCGGTAGCCCTTCGCTGTCACCGATGACCTGTATCGCCAGTGAGCCGATTTTGTTGCCCCGGCTGACTGCCTGATGCAAAGATTTCCCTTCCAGCAGGGCGCTGATCACCCCGACCGCAAAGCCGTCTCCGGCCCCCACGGTGTCCACTACGTTTTCCACTTTTACCGCCGCCACGGCGCCTTTCTCGCCGTCTGCGGTTTTATACCAGGCGCCGTCTGCGCCGGTTTTTAGCACCACGACCTTCACGCCCTGATGCAGATAAAAATCGGCGATCCCTTCAGGCGTGTTTTGACCTGTTAGCACAATGCCTTCTTTTACGCCGGGCAGCACCCAGTCGGCCTGGAATGCCAGCTGATTAAGCTGTTTCACCATTGCGGCTTCGCTGCGCCACAGCACCGGGCGCAGATTCGGATCGAAGGAAAGCGTTTTGCCCAGCTGTTTCATGGTTTTGGCCGCGTGGTTCAGCAGCGCCAGAGACGTGTCAGAGAGTGCCGCCGCCACGCCGCTTAGGTGCAGATGGCGCGCTGAGAGGAAGTACTCCTCGTTGAAATCGGCCACAGATAAGTGGCTTGCGGCGGAGTCTTTACGGAAATACTCCACGATGGGATCGGTTCCATCTTCGACTTTGGATTTGAGCTGAAAACCGGTGCGGTACTGCTCATCGACCGTCACTCCGCGGCTGTCGATGTTTTCTTTCGCCAGCTGTTGCAGCACGTAGCGGCCAAAAGAGTCGTTGCCTACGCGGCTTACCCAGCCCACCTTCAGGCCCAGGCGAGCCAGCCCCGTGGCGACATTTAACTCCGCGCCAGCCGCGCGTTTCACAAAATGTTCGGCGGCGGCAAGGTCGCCGGTTTCGCTGGCGACAAACATCGCCATCGCTTCACCTATCGTGATGACATCCAGCTGATGCATGGTTATTCCTCGCGTAAAAGATTGACGTAATGCCGGGTAACCGCGACCAGGTCTCGCCCTTCCAGCGGAAACTCAATGCCGCGTGGGGCATCTGGCGGCAGCATATTCAGCAGCCCTTTCCAGTCTGAACTGGCATCATCCAGCGCCACAGCGCGGTAGCGGTTATGCTGGGCGACCGCTGTTTTGACGTGGATATAGCTCACGGAAGGTGCCAGCGTGCGGGCGGCCTGCTGTGGAGAGTCGTCCACCCACAGCCAGTTGGCCATATCGAAGGTGAGCGTCACCGGCAGGTTGTGAACGCCACAGGCGGCCTGGAAGCGCTGCATTGGCGCAAGTTTGCCGCTGTCGGTTTGGTCGTTTTCCACCACCAGTGCCACGGGGCTTTCGCTGAGCCACTGTTTTAGCGTGTCGAATGCCTGGGCGGTGTTGAACTGCCCGAGAGAGAGCTTCAGCCAGCGGGCATTTAGCTGGTGGGCCTCCTGCAGAAGTGAAGGGATCAGCGAGTTTAGCTTGCCGTCGCCCGTGAACAGCGGCTCCGGCGCGGAATAGCAGGCCTCAAGCCCGTGCTGGGTAATTTCTCCGGCCACGGTCGACAGAAAATCCAGCTGTGTGGCGGTGAACAGTTCGCGGCGGATTTCTACGCCGTCGGCCCCCGCTTCAGCAATGATCGGCAGCACCGCCTGCTGGCCACCGAGGGCGGCTAGGCGGTCGTGGCCGTAGGCGGCGGTGACGACAATAATTTTTCGCGGCATGGTGGTCTCCCGGCGATAACAACGAACGACTGATGTTATTTACGCTAGATGGAACCGGTTCCAAAGAAAAGACCCTGCTTGCCAATTTTTGAGCGCCATCACGAACAAAAGATTTAGCGGGAGGTGGAGCCGCGCACGATAAGCTCGCCGGAGAATAGCTGTTCACGTACGGTTTCAGCGGTGCCTTCAATGCGCCTCACAACTTGCTCCAGCGCGGCGTAGCCTATCTGCCAGGTAGGTTGCTTCAGGGTGGTGATGCCGACGCCGGCAAGTTCCGCCCACTCCAGCTCATCAAACCCCAGCAGGCCGATATCGCTGCCCCAGCTCAGGCCGAGGCGGCGCATTGCGCGGGCAACCTGCAGCGTTAGCGCGCCGTTGGCGGAGATCACCGCTTTACGCATACCGCGGTGGCGGGAGTGGAACTCGCGAAGCGTGTTGTCGATCAGTTCGGCTTCATGCAGCGGTGTTTCTGCATTTTCGGCAATTATGCCGGAATGGCGGCCTAATGTGCTGCGAAATGCTCGCAACCGCTCATGGCGGGTGTTCACCATGCCAAGCGGTTCGCTCAGGAAAAGGAGAGCTTCGAAGCCCTGCTCGATGAGGTGTTCGGTGGCGGTTGTCGCGGCCTGAATGTTATCCAGCCCGACCATGTCACAGGCAAAGTCCGGGATTTTGCGGTCGATAAGCACCATCGGCAGGGCGGACTGTTGCAGGCGGTTGAGCCCCTCTTCACGCATCCCAACCGCATTGACTACAATCCCCTCAACCTGATAGCTGCGCAGCAGGTCGAGGTAGTGCAGTTCCTGATCGACTTCGTTGTTGGTGTTACACACCAGCGGCGTAAAGCCTTTCTCGCGGCAAGCGGCTTCTATACCGCTCAGCACGTCAACGGAATAAGGATTGGTGATGTCGGCAATGATCAGCCCGATAAGGCGGGTGCGGCCTCTTTTCAGGCCTCGCGCCATCTGGCTTGGGCGGTAGTCGAGTTCTGCAATGGCGCGCTCAATGCGCCCACGAAGGTCATCAGACAGCGCGTTCTGCTCACCGTTAAGGTAGCGGGAAACGCTGGTCTTCCCGGTCTTCGCCGCTTTCGCGACATCGCTTATCGTAGGGCGCGCTGCCTTGCCGTTCATAGCCGTCTCCAGAGGGTTAACCCTGCGGAGAGTAACATATTTTTATGCGGGGAAAAGTGAGGTGGCGTCTTTACACCGGTCAGGCAAACCGCGCCACGGCCCATTCAATAAATACCCGCAGCCTGGCGCTAAGGTGGCGGTTGGAAGGATAAACCAGGTACATCTGTTCCGGCGGCGGTGGGTAAGCCTCAAGCACGCTGACCAGCCTCCCGCTGTCGAGATACGGCTGGGCGGCAAAGCGAACGACCTGGGTTAAGGCCGCCCCGGAAAGCGCGATGGCGAGATGGGCGTTACTTTCGTTGACGCTAATCTGATAGCGGTGCTGCATCTCGATGGTTTTTCCCCGATCGACAAAACGCAGCGGAGAGATGCGGTCATTGCGCGCGTGGCGGTAATGCGCCAGCGGGTATCCCTGTTCAAGTTCTTTGGGCCGGGAAGGCGTGCCGTAGCGCTGAAAGTAGTCCGGCGTGGCGCAGGTAACCCAGTCCATAGTAAACAGGCGGCGGGCAATGAGCGTAGAATCAACCAGTGGGCCGCTGCGTATCACGCAGTCCGCATTGTCGTTGATTAAATCGACCAGTCGGTCGCTGACGCCAAGATCTATGGAGATACCCGGGTAGCGTTCAAGAAATTCCGGCAGCGCGGGAATCAGTATCTCGCGAGAGAAAGATCCGCCGACATCCACGCGCAGCACGCCCTGAGGCTCGGTTTGTGATTCGGTCATGCTGCCTTCCATCTGCTCCAGGTCGGCCAGCCATTTTACGGTGCGGCGGTAGTAGCATTCGCCCTCTTTGGTGACCGATACGCTGCGGGTTGTGCGCTGAAACAGCTTGGTCTGCAGGTGGTTTTCAAGATTTTGAATCAGTTTAGTGACGGTCGCTTTCGGCATACTCAGAGAGTCGGCGGCACGGGTAAACCCGCCGGTTTCCACCACGCGATTAAACACCCGAATAGCCAGTAAGTGATGATCCATAGCCGTCCTCAACGAAAAACCCTGCCTCCGGCAGGGTTTTGTTTATCCACGTAAACAATCATCCACATTGTTTAGCGCTAATCATCCGGCTGCGCAAGGAGAGGCCGAAAACCAGCGTGGCCGAGAGCAGCAGCGCCCCGCCAAACAGCATGGCGCTGCTGACGCCGTGCCAGTCTACGACTTCACCGCCGATCAGGGCACCTGATGCCAGGGCAACCTGAATCACCGTGACCATCAGCGCCTGGCCTGCTTCCGGCGCGTCCGGCACCGCTTCAAACATCCAGTTTGTCGCGCAGACCGGCACGGCCCCAAAGGCCAGGCCCCACACCAGCACCATTACCGTGGCGCCCGCAAGGCCGCTAAGCAGTGGGGAGACGAGCAGGATAATGGCCAGCATTGCCGTCGCCAGAATGAAGGTCCCGCGCAGGCTGCGCTCCGCCAGGCGTTCCCCGATAAAGGTACCCAGCAGGCCAACTGCGCCGTAGGCCAGCAGCTGGAAAGTGATCGCCGACGGGCTGAGCACAAAGACCTGCTGCAGCAGCGGACGCAGGTAGGTGTAAGCCGAGAAATGGCCCACAAACAGCAGCACAATGGCGATAAGCCCAATGCGGGCCATAGGCAGGCGCAGCGGAGACAGCAAATCCTGAACGGTGAGCGCCCGGCCAGGCGGCACGGAAGTCAGCAGGCGAAACTGGGCAAGCAGCGTGATGGCGGCTAAACAGGCGCTGGCAAAGAATGCCGTACGCCAGCCGAACAGGTCGCCGATGAATGCCCCGGCGGGGACGCCGCACACCGCGCCGACGGACACGCCGCTAATGATCAGTGCCACGGCGCGTCCCTGGCTCGCTTCCGGCACAAGGTGACGGCCATAGTTTATCGAGAAGGACCAGAACCCGCCGACGGAGATCCCCAGCAGTACGCGGCCCAGCAGCATCATCGGGAAGTTAACGGCCAGGGCGGACACCAGATTTGAGACGACCAACAGCAGCGACAGGCCAAGCATTAGCAGGCGGCGGTCGAGGCTGCCCGAAGCCAGGCTCAGGACCGGGGCCGCGACGGCGGCAACAATGCCTGGCATGGTGACCATCAGCCCGGCGGTGCCGGTGGAAACATTCAGGGAAGGTGCGATGTTGGTCAGCAAACCGATGGGTAGAAACTCGGTGGTAACCATGACAAAGCAGGCCACGGTCAGGGAAAAGACCGCGATCCACGGGGATGTGGCAGGTTTATCTTTATTATTCGACATAGTATTGCGCTTCCGCAGAGACATGCATGAGTGACAGGGATCACAATTTACTCAGTCAGCGGCGGGGGATAAATGCAGGATTTATGATTTCACTGTTTCTGTGGGGGAATAATACGGGAGTCTGCCAGGATTTCTTGGAAAAAATAAATTAATCAATGAGTTGTGAAAAAAACCCTCTCCTTTTAAGGAGAGGGTGAAAACGATTAACGCAATTCCCCGTTCACATCCTGGTCAACCGCGAAACACGCCACCAGCTGGCCATTGCCGTAGTCTTTCAGCTGCGGCTGGAGCTGGGTGCATGGCCCGAAGCGACGGCTGCAGCGGGCGTTAAAGGCGCAGCCCGGCGGCGGGTTCAGCGGGCTTGGCAGCTCGCCGGTCAGCTTGATGCGTTCGCGACGTTCGTCCGGGTTCAGGCGCGGCGTGGCGGACAGCAGCGCCTGGGTGTACGGGTGGCGCGGGTTGGAGAAGATTTGCTCTTTGCTGCCCTTCTCCACGCAGCGGCCGAGGTACATCACCATCACTTCATCGGCGATGTGCTCTACCACCGACAGGTCGTGGGAGATGAACACGTAGGACAGCCCCAGATCCTGCTGCAGATCCATCATCAGGTTCAGTACCTGAGCACGCACCGACACGTCGAGTGCGGAGACCGGCTCATCGGCAATCACCACGTCCGGGTCAAGCATCAGGCCCCGAGCGATAGCGATACGCTGGCGCTGGCCGCCGGAGAACATGTGCGGATAGCGGTCGTAGTGCTCGGTTTTCAGACCCACTTTCGCCATCATCTCCAGCGCTTTTTCGCGGCGCTCGGCTTTGCTCAGGCTGGTGTTGATTTGCAGCGGCTCTTCCAGGATCTGCCCCACTTTTTTACGCGGGTTCAGCGAGCCATAGGGGTTCTGGAAGACGATCTGGATTTTCTGCCGGCGCAGCTTTTCCGCCGAGGCGTCCGGGATCAGCAGATCCTGGCCCTGGTAGTAAAGCTCCCCGCCGGTCGGCACTTCGATCATGGTCAGCAGGCGGCCGAGGGTGGATTTCCCGCAGCCGGATTCACCGACGACCGCCAGCGTTTTGCCGCGTTCGAGGGTAAAGCTTACGCCGTCCAGCGCTTTTACCAGGCGTTCAGGAGCGAAAAAGCCCTTCTTCACCGGGTAATGTTTTTTCAGGTCGATGGCCTGCAACAGCGGTTGCGCGGCGGCCTGTTGGGTACTCATAGGGTTGGCCTCCCGGCATCATCGAGTGGGTAGTGGCATTTGGACTGACGCCCGTCTGCCAGCAGGGTTAACGCTGGCTCTTCGCTGCGGCATTTGTCGGTCGCATACGGGCAGCGCGGGTTCAGCAGGCAGCCGTTCGGGCGGTCGTATTTGCCCGGTACTACGCCCGGCAGCGAGGCCAGACGCGCTTTATCCTGAGCAAATTCCGGCAGCGCACGGAGCAGAGCCTGGGTGTACGGGTGGCGCGGCGCGCGGAAGATATCGTGGGACGAACCCGCTTCCACAACCTGCCCTGCGTACATCACGATGATTTTATGGGCGGCTTCGGCAACCAGCGCGAGATCATGGGTGATCAGGATCAGCGCCATGTTCTCTTTTTGCTGCAGCTCCAGCAGCAGTTCGATGATCTGCGCCTGAATAGTTACGTCGAGCGCGGTGGTTGGCTCATCGGCGATCAGCAGCTTAGGACGACAGGCGATCGCCATGGCGATCATCACGCGCTGGCTCATCCCGCCGGAAAGCTGGTGCGGGTAAACGTCGAGACGTGAAGCCGGGTCAGGAATACCCACCTGGGTCAGCAGGTCGATTGCGCGCTGGCGGCGGGTTTTCTTGTTACCCCCCTGGTGCACCTTAATGGCTTCCATAATCTGGAAACCGACGGTGTAGCACGGGTTCAGGCTGGTCATCGGGTCCTGGAAGATCATCGCCACTTCGGCGCCCACCAGGTTGCGGCGCTCTTTCTCAGAAATGCGCTTCAGATCCCGGCCGTTGAATTCCAGTTTTTCCGGCATCACCCTGCCAGGGAAGTCAATAAGCCCCATAATCGCCAGCGAGCTGACGGATTTACCGGAGCCGGACTCGCCCACGATGCCGACAACCTGCCCCTGATCCACGCTATAGCTGATGCGGTCCACGGCACGGAACGGTGCGTCTTCGTCGCCGAAATGCACCGATAATTTATCTACATTTAATAACGCCATCTCGAACCTCTTACTGCTTCAGTTTGGGATCGAGCGCGTCACGCAGACCGTCACCCATCAGGTTAAATGCCAGCACCGTTAGCAGAATCGCAACCCCTGGGAAGGTCACAACCCACCAGGCACTCTGCGCGAACTGCAACACGTCGGCGAGCATGGTGCCCCACTCCGGTGTTGGCGGCTGCGCACCCATGCCGAGGAAGCCAAGGGCGGCCATATCGAGAATGGCGTTCGAGAAGCCGAGCGACGCCTGAACGATCAGCGGCGCAAGGGTATTCGGGAAGATATTCACAAACATCTGGCGAACCGGGCCAGCGCCCGCCACTCGGGAGGCGGTCACGTAGTCGCGGTTAACTTCCACCAGCACCGCAGCACGCGTTAAACGCACATAGTGCGGCAGCGCGACGAAGGTTAGCGCCAGCGCGGCGTTGCCGATGGACGGGCCGAAGATAGCCACCAGCACCAGCGCCAGCAGCAGGCTTGGCAGTGCCAGCATGATATCGACCACGCGCATGATGATGTTGTCGACCACGCCGCCGAAGTAACCGGCGATCAGGCCCAGCACAATCCCCATCACCAGCGACAGGACAACCACCAGGCAGCCGACCAGCAGCGACAGGCGAGCGCCGTACATCAGGCGGGACAGCACATCGCGACCGACGTCGTCGGTGCCGAGGATGTAGCTCCAGCTCCCGCCTTCCTGCCACACCGGCGGGTGTAACAGCGCGTCGCGGAATTGCTCCGCTGGCGCGTGGGGCGCGAGGAAGTTAGCGAAGACGGCGATGAAGATCATGATGGCGACGTACACCAGGCCGATCACCGCCCCTTTATTGCGTTTGAAGTAGTGCCAGAACTCCTGGAAAGGCGTCATCGGCTTGGGTGCTGCCACCACTTTGTTTTCTGTCAGTTGCGTCATGATGGCCCCTTATTTCTTATGGCGTATACGCGGGTTCACCACGCCGTACAGCAGGTCTACCAGCAGGTTGACGAGGATAATCATCGTCGCCACCAGCAGCACGCCGCCCTGGACTACCGGGTAGTCACGACGCTGCAGAGCGTCAATGAGCCAGCGGCCAAGACCCGGCCAGGAGAAGATCGTTTCCGTCAGGATGGCGCCCGCCAGCAGAGTACCGACCTGCAGGCCGATAACCGTGACGACCGGCAGCATCGCGTTGCGCAGGGCATGAACCACGATCACGCGCATGCTGGTCAGACCCTTGGCGCGAGCGGTACGGATGTAGTCTTCGCCCAGCACTTCCAGCATGGAAGAGCGGGTCATACGCACGATAACCGCCAGCGGAATAGTGCCCAGCACAATGGCAGGCAAAATCATGTGGGCGACGGCGTCAATAAAATCACCCGGCTGGCCCCAGATAGCGGTATCTATCAGCGCAAATCCGGTGAGCGGCAGGGAGTCATCAAGGAACACGGTGTCGCTGATGCGCCCGGACACCGGCGTCAGGTTCCAGTGCACCGATACCAGCATGATGAGCATCATACCCCACCAGAAAATTGGCATGGAATAGCCGGTCAGCGCGAGGCCCACGGCGGTGTGGTCAAAGATTGAACCACGCTTCACGGCGGCCAGAACGCCCACCGGAATGCCGACGGCAACGGCGAAAATCATCGCGCAGATGCCGAGTTCCAGCGTCGCTTTAAAGCGCGGCACGAACTCGTCCCAAACCGGGAGGCGGCTCTTTAATGAAATGCCCAGATCGCCATGCATTACGCCCCAGATGTAATGGAGGTACTGCTGCCACATTGGCTTGTCGAGACCCATCTCGGCCAGCAGTTGGGCATGACGCTCAGGAGAAATACCGCGCTCTCCGGCCATAATCATCACCGGGTCTCCGGGGATCATATGCACGAAAGCGAAGGTGAGTAGGGTAATACCTATAAACGTGGGGATGACTAACCCCAGTCGTCGGAGGATGAACTGCAGCATATCCCGGATTCTCTGTAGTGACGGAAAGCCTGGTAACTGTTCCGTCTGTATTGCTCACAAATGTTTCCCCCTCTCCCTTTGAGGGAGAGGGTCGGGGTGAGGATGGACAACGCCAATACCCCTCACCCTAACCCTCTCCCCATGGGGGAGAGGGAATAAAGCACGTTACTTTTATTATTCGACGGACACGTTTTCGAAGTGGTGTTTGCCCAGTGGATCAACCACGTAGCCTTTAACTTCTTTACGCACTGGCTCGAACACGGTGGAGTGAGCGATGATCAGCGCTGGCGCCTGATCGTGCATCACAACCTGAGCCTGTTTGTACAGTTCAACACGCTTGTTGTGGTCGTCGGTGGCGCGAGCCGGCTGAATCAGATCTTCAAACGGCTTGTAGCACCAGCGAGAGTAGTTGGAACCGTCTTTCGCCGCGGCGCAGCTGAACAGGGTGGCGAAGAAGTTATCCGGATCCCCATTGTCGCCGGTCCAGCCCATCATGACGGCCTGGTGTTCACCGGCTTTAGCACGCTTCAGGTACTCGCCCCACTCGTAGGTCACGATTTTGGCGGTCACGCCAACTTTCGCCCAGTCAGCCTGAATCATCTCAGCCATGCGGCGAGCGTTCGGGTTGTATGGACGCTGAACTGGCATCGCCCACAGGTCAACGGTGAAGCCTTTGTCCTGACCCGCTTCTTTCAGCAGCGCTTTCGCTTTTTCAGGATCGTAGGTGTAGTCCTTCACGTCATTGTTGTAGCCCCACATGGTTGGTGGGATCAGGTTTTTAGCCGCGGTGCCCGCGCCCTGATAAACGGCTTTAATGATCGCTTCTTTGTTCACCGCGTAGGTCAGCGCCTGACGCACTTTCACGTCGTCAAACGGCTTCTTCTCGGTGTTGAAGGAGAGATAGCCCACGTTCAGGCCAGCCTGTTCCATCAGATTGATGTTCTTGTCTTCTTTCATACGGGCAATGTCGGCCGGGTTCGGGAACGGCATCACCTGACATTCGTTTTTCTGCAGTTTGGCATAACGCACGGAAGCGTCAGGCGTGATGGAGAAGACCAGGCGATCGATCTGCGGCTTGGTACCCCAGTAGCCCGGGAAGGCTTTATACAGAATACGGGAGTCTTTCTGGTACTGCAGCAGCTGGAATGGACCGGTACCGATTGGGTTCAGGTCTGTTTTTTCCGGGGTGCCGGCTTTCATCATGTTGTCCGCATATTCTTTAGAAAGAATAGAGGCGAAGTCCATGGCCATGTCCGCGAGGAACGGCGCTTCTGGACGCGCCAGCACGAACTGCACGGTGTTATCGTCGACTTTCTTGATCTCGGTGATCAGGTCAGGCAGGCCCATGCCTTCGAAGTATTCGTAGCTGCCGCCAGAGACTTTGTGATACGGGTTATCTTTGTTTTTCTGACGGTCAAAGGAGAATACAACGTCGTCGGCGTTGAAATCGCGAGTCGGTTTGAAGTCTTTATTGTCCTGCCACTTCACGCCTTTACGCAGGTGGAAGGTGTAGGTTTTACCGTCCGGGCTAACGTCCCATTTTTCAGCCAGGCCTGGGATGATTTCGGTGGTGCCAGTTTTAAATTCCACCAGACGGTTATAAATCGGTACGGAGCTGGCATCGTAAGTCGTGCCGGAAGTGAACAGCTGTGGGTTAAAGCCCTCTGGGGAACCTTCTGAACAGTAAACCAGGGTTTTGGCTTGTACGCTTGCTGCAACGGTCATGGCAACCAGGCTCAGACCAAATTTCAGCATCCCTGACTTCTTCAAGGAAATACTCATTATTCTGCTCCAATTATGTGTCGTGTTGTGTTTTGTAACCGTCTGACCATTGTTATTGGTGGGTGGTCGGTACGGTGTGCCCGGAGGCGGTGGTGAGGCTAGCAGTTCCTTTCGCGAGTCATGCATGGAGGTAGCACAGACGGTCCGTAAATAGCCCCTCTCGTCCTACAATCTGTCAACAGATTAAGGAAACGTCAATACAGGTCACGGGGATTTACAAGCAAGGTGGGATTCGGCGGGCAAAGATTAAAAAAACCTTCCGGGGACATTTCCAGCAGGGAAATTTATGCTACAGGCTTGTTACCAGAATATTGCACTGCTTAATTTGCAACCTATAGCGCGAACCGATTGTCCGGAATAGGTAAAATTTTGTGTTAAACGATGAATTGTTGCACGATTTATTTTGTGATCTGCATCGCTCACAGCGGAAAATGCTGTCTGCCATCATAAGCGGCGGCGCAAAAAACCATGCTTTTCCATAACCAAATACGATGAATTATATCCCGTATAAAAGCATAACCAAGGCAGTAAGTGAGGGGCGGAGGCGGTTCAACCCTTCCTGGCTGGTAATCCCCCCTTATAATTAATAGGGAGTCTGGCGAGGTAAATTTAAAGTATTCATCCAAGTAATTAATTCGTTATATAAATACGTACGATAATTGGAAGATTCCTAAAAATAACAAATTGACATTAATTTAATATCTTAATAACCTGAAACAATTATTGGCTTCCTACAATTGTTAACGCTCTCATCAATACGCTGCTGTAAATGGAATGCCTGCAATTTTCACCTGTTGATTTATGGACCTCGCGCCAATAATGGCGTGAAAATTAAAGGGAATTTCTGTGCGCGTTCTAAAGTTCTTTGTTTATGGCGGTATTGTTTTACTCTCACTGCTTCATTCTGGATATTCCGCCCCACTGGCTGACGAGCAGCTTATTCGACAACAGGAAAGCCAGCGTGCTCGTGAGGCGCTACTCGCACCGCCGGTGCCGGACGTCAGGCTGTCACCGCAGGCTACGCCTTCTTTCAGCCTTGATTTTCCAAAGGAAACGCCTTGTTTTCCCATTCGGCAGGTTGAATTACAGCAGCGCGAAAAAATACCTCACTGGCTGCCGCTGCAAAAATTAGCCAATCGCGGGGTCGGGCATTGTCTGGGTGGTAAAGGCATTAATAAGTTAATGAGCGTATTACAAAATCGTCTTATTGATAGCGGCTACGTCACGACCCGTGTACTTGCCCCTCAGCAAAATCTTAATTCAGGTAAGTTAATTCTTACTATTTTGCCGGGCACTATCCGGCAGGTGAGATTTACCCCGCAAAGCGGGCATTATGTTTCGTTATTAAATAGTTTCCCGGCAAAACCAGGTGCGCTACTGGATTTACGCGATATCGAGCAAGGCCTGGAGAATTTCCAGCGCGTACCCACCGTTCAGGCCAATATGGAAATTATTCCCGGGGAACAGCCGGGCGAGAGCGATATATTACTGGACTGGAAACAGTCGCGTATGTGGCGGCTTGGCCTGTCGCTGGATGATTCCGGGAGCCGAAGTACAGGGCGCTATCAGGGCGGCGTAACGCTTTATGTTGATAACCCGTTAAGCCTCAGCGACACGCTTTACCTTAACGCCGGCAGTGCGCTGCAGCCTCACGGTGAAAAGGGGACGCATAACTACACCGGGCAATACGCGGTGCCTTTCGGTTACTGGATGACGAGCCTGACGGCCAGCAGCAACGACTACTACCAGACTATCGCCGGGCTGAACGGGGATTACCGCTACCGGGGAAAAAGCAATAACCTCGCCTTTCAGCTAAGCCGCGTCCTGCACCGCAGCGGCAGCCAGAAGACCATTTTTATCTACGACATTATTACCCGTGAGTCGAAAAACTTTCTCGATGATACCCAGATAGACGCCCAGCGCCGTAAAACCGCTGCCTGGAAAGTGGGGTTACAGCATCGCCACTATATCTACGCCGCTACGCTGGATGCCGGTATCAGCTACCAGCGAGGCACCCGCTGGTTTGGTTCGATCCCTGCTACCGAAGAGTATTTTGGAGAGGCAACGGCGCTGAGCAAAATCCTGCTGATGAACGCCCAGCTTGAGTTGCCTTTCGCGCTGGCAGGGCAAAACTTCCGCTACAACGTGCAGTATATGCGGCAGAAGACCAACACGCCTTTAACACCGCAGGAGCAGTTTTCTATCGGCAGCCGCTGGACGGTGAGAGGCTTCGACGGCGAGCGTACCTTGAGCGCGGATAACGGCTGGACGGTTCGCAATGAATTTGGCTGGTTTACGCCGCTGCCGAGTCAGCAGCTCTATCTCGGCGTGGATTACGGGGAAGTGAGCGGTCACAGTAGCCCTTATCTTGTAGGCAATCACCTGGCGGGCGGTGCGCTCGGGCTACGCGGGCTGTTACTGGGTGCAAGCTACGATATTTTCGCCGGTATTCCACTGTCAAAGCCGCAGGGTTTTACCACCGACCCGGTGACGTTCGGTTTCAATCTGAACTGGCAATATTGAGGACTCAAGGATGAATAAGAATCTCTATCGCATCGTGTTTAACAAAGCGCGTGGCGTGCTGATGGTAGTGCCGGATATTGCCGCCTCGGGTCGAGCTGCCTCCTCTCCATCCGAGGGCGTGGGCCATACTCAGCGCCGTTGCATGAGCCGCCTCGGGCGTATTAGCTTCAGTCTTTTACTGGCGATGGGCTGTGTCAGTACGCCGGCCTGGGCAGACATCGTGGCCGACGGCAGCGCGCCAGGCCAGCAGCAGCCGACCATCATAAACAGCGCGAACGGCACACCGCAGATCAACATCCAGACGCCGAGCGCGGCCGGGGTTTCCCAGAATAAGTACAGCCAGTTCGACATCGACCAGAAAGGGGCGATTTTAAACAACTCCCATCAGATGACCCAAACCCAGCTGGGCGGCATGGTGGCGGCTAACCCGTGGCTGGCGAAAGGCGAGGCGAAGGTCATTCTGAACGAAGTGAACTCGCGCGATCCAAGCCAGCTCAATGGGATGCTGGAAGTGGCGGGGCGGCAGGCGCAAATCGTCATTGCTAACCCGGCCGGGATCACCTGTAACGGCTGCGGTTTTATCAACGCCAACCGCACAACGTTGACCACCGGGCAGGTGCAGCTGTCGAACGGCCAGATAACCGGTTACGACGTGAGCCGGGGCACTATTACCGTACAGGGGCGAGGGATGGACAGTTCGCGCCAGGACACGACCGAACTGATTGCCCGGGCGGTAAAAGTGAACGCCACTATTCAGGCGAGAGAGCTTGAGATAACCACCGGGCGGAATAACGTCCGCGCCAGCGATCGTTCTGCGACGGCGAAATCCGATGATGGCAGCGTGCGCCCACAGTTTGCGGTGGATGTGGCGCAGCTTGGCGGCATGTACGCCAATAAAATCCAGCTGAGAGGGACGGAATCCGGCGTCGGCGTACACAATGCCGGAACAATAGGAGCCTCGGCAGGCGACGTCGTGGTCAATGCCGATGGTTCAATCACCAACAGCGGCCTGATCCAGGCCAGCAACAACGTGCAGCTTGCCTCACGCAATGATATTTCAAGTCACGGCGTGCTTGCTGCAGGGATGAAAGCGGACGGTACCGCCAGCGCGGCGGGCGACCTGGCGATGCAAAGTGAGGGCAAGCTCACCGTTAGCGGGCAGAATAGCGCGGTAAACAAGCTGACGGCGAAGGGCACAAGCATTGATTTTAGCGCCAGCCAGAACCGGGCGGGTTCTGTGGAGCTAGCGGCAGCGCAGGGCGATGTTCATACCCAAAAAGCGAATGTCGCGGCGCAGCAGATAACGGTCAGCACCAACGGGATGCTGAACAATGACGGCGGCAGCCTGAGCGCCGATAAACTTAACCTTACCGCCAGCCAGCTTTCCAATCGCCAGGGTTTGTTACAGCAAAGCGGAGATAGCGAACTGACGCTGGCTCATGCGGGCGGCATTGATAACCGCGGTGGAAACATTGTCGCAAACAGTAAAAAGCTGACGCTTAGCGGGGCGAAACTTGATAACCAGCAGGGAAGAATTCAGGCAGATGCGGTCGAGGTCAACACCGCGAAGCAAAGCCTGAACAACCAGCAGGGCGTAATCGCCGCCAGCAAAAGCGTGAAGCTGCAAAGCGGCGGGCTGAACAATGACGAGGGGCTGGTTCAGGCTGGGACTGATTTAGCGCTGGACCTGCAGGGCGGCGCGCTCAGCAACCGCAACAGCGGCAAGAAAGGCATTTTCAGCAATGGCGCGCTGACGGTAAACGGTGGTGCGTTAGACAACCAACATGGCGTTATCGCCAGCGCCGGGGGACTCCAGCTCAACGGCAGCCAGCTGAATAACGACGCGGGCTCGCTCCAGTCCGGCTCAACGCTGGACGTTAACGTGCAGGGCGGCAGCCTGACAAACCGCAGCGGCGGTAACTTGTCGGGCAAAGGGGCGCTGAGCCTCAAAGGCGGAGCGCTGGATAATAGCAGCGGCGTGATAGCCAGCACGCAGAGCCTCCGCCTGAACGGCAGCCAGCTAAACAATGACGCCGGCCTGCTCCAGGCGGGAGGGGATCTCTCTCTGGATTTAGCGGGCGGTACATTCACCAACCGCAACAGCGGGAAAAACGGCGGCGTTCTGAGCCAGGGCCAGCTTACCGTGCAGAGCGGCGCGCTGGATAACAGCGGCGGGTTTATTGCCTCCGGCAAAGACGCCAGCCTGACCACGCTGGCGCTGAATAACACCTCAGGCACGCTGGCAAGCGACGGCACGCTTTCGCTTATCAATGAGGGCATCAACAACCAGCAGGGCCTGATTCAGGCGGGCAAATCGCTTTCGCTGGATACTCGCGGCGGAGCGCTGGTAAACAGCCATGGCGAGCTGACCTCAGGCAAGCATCTGACCCTGCTGAGTGGCGTATTGCTGAACGACGCCGGGCGGATCGTTGCCTCGGAAGATGCGCGGCTGGACACCCTCGGTAACCCGTTCAACAACCAGGCCGGGACGATTGCTGTCGGAGGTGAAGCGAGCATTACCGCTCACGCGCTCAACAACACCGGCGGGCAGGTTCAGGTGGCGGGTAACCTGCAGCTCACGACGCAGAATGCGCTGGAAAACGGCAGCGGGCTTATCCGTAGCGGGAAAACTGCGACGCTTAACGCCGCCAGCATAGTCAACCGTACCACTCATTCAGACCAGCAAGGCATCGAAGGTCAGTCGGTAACGCTGAATACCGGCTCACTCAACAATATCGATGGCGCCGTTCGCAGCAGCGATACCCTGACGCTTAACTCGGGTGGCGTCCTGGACAATACGCGCGGCCTGCTTTCGTCCGGCAATCAGTTAACGGTGAACGGCGGCCAGAGCCTGGCGCTGACCAACAGCGCGGGCACGCTCATTGCCGGGAAGATGCTTACGCTGGATGCCGGGTCAGCGACCGGCGACGGCAAACTTCTCTCGCAGGATGTAATGGCGCTGAACCTGCAAAAAGCGCTGCTTAACGTCGGTCAGATTATTGCCAACGGCAACGTCAGCTTCTCTTTTGCCGGGGGACTGATTAACGAAGGTCTGGTGAAAGCCGGCGGCATAATGACCATGGACGTTCCAGCGCTGCTCAACCGCGTGAACGGGGAAATAAGCGCCGGGGAAACGCATCTGCTGGTGGGTGGAGCGTTAACAAACTGGGGGCTGCTGGACGGCGGCTTGACCCATATCAGCGCCGACACGCTTAACAACTACGGCTCCGGGCGTATTTATGGCGACCACGTTGCCCTGCAGGCGGGGACGCTGAATAACGAAGCGAAAGACGGTGTGGCCCCGGTTATCGCCGCCCGGCAGCGTCTGGATTTAGGTGTTGGCACGCTGAATAACGTTGGCCACGCGATGATTTACAGCGCGGGTGATGTGGTCTTCGGCGGCAGCCTCAATGACCAGTGGCAGGCCCAGGGGCAGGCGCTGACGTTCAATAACCACAGCTCGACGCTGGAATCCGCCGGTAATATGACCCTCAATATTGGCGAGATTAATAACCTCAATGACAACCTGAAAACGCAGGTACTGGAGACGGAAAACTCTGCGCATCACGAAGCGGCGCTGAAAGGTTCTCCGACGCACTACGACTGGAGTAAGGTCGATACCAGTAAAAAGAATAAGTACGGCGTGCATACGGCTAAGATGCCGGACGGTTCACAGAGCGAAGAGTTTTATGAGTACAACTACCAGCGGACGGTGAAAGAGACGCAGGTCGTGGAGACCGATCCGGGCAAAATCATCGCCGGCGGCAACCTGACCATCAACAGCAATCAGCTGAATAACCGCGACAGCACGGTTGTTGCCGGTGGGCTGCTGGGCGGCACGATAGTTCAACTGAATAACCTGGCAACCCTGGGCGAGCGTGTGATTACCGACGTGGGTAGCCAGACGCGCTGGTATGCCAAGAAGAAGAAAAAGAAACTGGGCGGCACCAAAACCAGCCAGGGGAAAGACACCAGCAGTTACAAACCGGCCGTGATTATCCAAAAAATCGATCTGAAGCAGATGGCCTGGCAGGGCAATGCCCTGATTAACGGCAGCGGCACGGCGATCTCAAGCCGTGATACCGGCGGTGTTACAACCCATATTATCGATCCGGGCAAGCTGGATGCGGCGCTGGCGCAGCATCCTGTTACCGTCCCACCGGGGCAAATCGTTGAGATTGCCAGCGGCCCGGACAGTGCAATTCGCCTCACGCCGCCAGACCTCCGCCTGCCCGATAACAGTCTTTATCAGCTGCACCCGTCGAACGACGTCCCGTTCCTGATTGAGACCGACCCGCGTTTTACCAATCAGAAGCAGTGGCTCAGCAGCGACTATATGCAAAGCCAGTTCGCGCTGGACGGCGGGAACATCCTCAAGCGGCTGGGCGATGGCTTCTATGAGCAAAACCTGATCCGCCAGCAGATAACTGAACTGACCGGGAACCGCTTCCTGAAAGGGTTTGATAACGATGAGAATCAGTATCAGGCGCTGATGGATGCAGGCGTGGCGTTTGGTAAACAATACAACCTCACGCCGGGCGTGGCGCTGACGCCTCAGCAAATGGCGCTGCTGACCAGCGATATGGTCTGGCTGGTGAAACAGGACGTGACGCTGCCTGACGGGTCGGTACAAAGCGTACTGGTGCCGCAGGTCTACGCCCGCGTGCGGCCGGGCGACCTCGACGGCAGCGGGGCGTTGATGTCCGGCGGCAACATTGCGCTGAACGTGAAAAACGATCTCACTAACAGCGGACATATCAGCGGACGCGAAATTACGCAAATCACTGCCGAAAACATCACCAACAGCGGCTATCTTGGTGGAAATCGCGTCAGTCTTCAGGCGCGGACCGATATCAATAACATAGGCGGAACGCTGCAGGCCAGCGATGGCCTGATTGCCGTGGCTGGCCGCGACATCAATAGCACCACCACCACGCGTGGAGATGGCACCAACAGCTGGATCGACCGCCCTGCCGGTATCTTCGTGCAGAACGATGGCGGCGAGCTGGGGCTGCAGGCGCTGAACAACATCAGCCTGACCGGCAGCCTGGTCAGCAACAGCGGCGCAAACAGCAAAACGCGGCTGCTGGCTGGCAATGACCTGAGCCTGAACACCGTGACCACCACCCACACGGAATCCGGCGACTGGGGCGGCGGCAACGACCGGCACGTCGTTCAGACAACGGATGTCGGCAGCCAGATAAACGGCAACGGCACCGTGGCGTTGAGCGCCGGGCACGACGTGAACGCCCGCGCGGCAAGCGTTACTGCGGCAGATAAGCTTGCGGTGGCGGCAGGCAACGATATCAATATCACCAGCGGCGAGTCGTCGTATCAGGTCACCGAAAATAGCCGGCAAAGCTCCGGCGGCTGGCTGTCGAAAAAGACCATCACCACCCATGACGACGTGAAGGTAACGGACGCGCTGGGCAGTACGCTTGATGGCGACAGTATCACCCTGCAGGCCGGAAATAATCTGACCGTGAAGGGCAGCAGCGTGGCGGCAACCCATGACGTTAATCTGTCTGCCGGCAACGACCTGACCTTAACCACGGCTGAAAACACCCGCCAGGAAAATCATCAGTATCAGGAGAAAACCTCCGGCCTGTCCGGCACCGGCGGGATTGGGGTGAGCTATGGCAAGAGTGAGCTGAAAACCACCGACGGCGGCAAATCACTGAGCAGCACCGGCAGCACGGTAGGCAGCACCGCCGGGAACGTGAACCTGAGCGCCGGTAACGCGCTGACGGTGAAAGGCTCAGAGGTGCTGGCGAAGCAGGATCTGCTGCTGACCGGGAAGGACGTGAGCATTCTTGCGGCGGAAAATCAGAGTACGCAAACCCACATCACCGAGCAAAAAACCAGCGGCCTGACGCTGGCGCTGTCCGGCGTGGTGGGGAGCGCGGTGAATCAGGCGGTGAGCCAGGCAAACTCCGCCAGAAAAGAGAGCAACGGCCGCCTGGCCACGCTACAGGGCGTGCAGTCGGCGCTAAGTGGTGTGGAGGCTTACCAGGGGAATCAGCTGAATAACGCCGAAGGCGGCTCGCCGGGTAGCGTGGTGGGCGTGAATCTCTCCTGGGGCAGCCAGTCGTCGACATCGACCCAGACGCAGACGTCGAACCAGAGCCAGGGCAGCCAGCTTACCGCCGGGAATAACCTGACGATTAAGGCAAGCGAGGGCGATATTCGCGTACAGGGCAGCGAGCTACAGGCGGGCAAAGACATGCTGCTGAACGCGAAGCGTGACGTGGTGCTGGAGTCCGCGCTGAACAGCCAGAAGCTGGACGGCAAAAACGAAAGCCACGGCAGCGCCTACGGCGTGGGGATCAACTTCGGCAGCGGGGCGAACGGCATTTCGGTTAACGCCAGCGTCAACAAAGGCAAAGGCAACGAGAAAGGCACCGGTACCTCGCATACCGAAACGACGCTGAATGCCGGGAATAACCTCAATATCGTCAGCGGGCGCGACACGACGCTGAGCGGGGCGCAGGCGAGCGGTAACAGCGTGAAGATGGACGTGGGCCGCAACCTTCAGCTTACCAGCGAGCAGGACACGGACAATTACGACTCTAAGCAGACCAATATGAGCGCCGGAGGGAGCGCAAGTCTGGGCGGTGGTTCGCTGTCGCTCAACGCCTCGCGGGATAAAATGCACAGTACGTACGCGTCGGTGCAGGAGCAGACGGGCATCTTCGCCGGTAAAGGCGGGTTTGATATTACGGTGGGCGAGCATACGCAGCTGAACGGGGCGGTCATCGGCTCGACGGCGGATGCCGGAAAAAATAAACTGGATACGGGGACGCTGGGCTTTAAGGATATTGAGAACAGCGCGGAGTACAAGGTAGAGCACCAGAGCGTGGGCATCAGCTCGGGCGGTAGCGTGGGCAGCCAGTTCCTGGGGAACGTGGCGAGTGGGCTACTGGTGGGGGCGAACGGCTCCGGCAGTGCCAGCTCCACGACGAAGTCGGCGGTGAGCGAAGGCACCATCGTTATCCGCGATAAAGAGAAACAGCAGCAGGATGTGGCTAACCTGAGTCGTGACGCGGAGCACGCCAACCAGACGCTAAGCCCGATCTTCGACAAAGAGAAAGAGCAGAACCGGCTGCGTGAGGCGCAGCTTATCGGTGAGATTGGGGTGCAGGCGGGGAATATTGCGGCGACGCAGGGCAAAATTGAAGCCACCCGGGTGGCGAACGAGAAGATGAAGAGCGTCACCCCGGAGCAGCTTCAGGCGGCGAAAGAGGCGTTGATTAAAGCTAACCCGGATAAAACGCCGACTGACGCAGAGGTTGCCAGCCATGCTTATCAGTCGTTCTATGACAGGGCGTTTGCCGACTCTGACTTTGGCACGGGCGGGAAAGTGCAGCGTGCCATTCAGGCGGCAACGGCAGCGGTGCAGGGCCTGGCAGGTGGCGACCTGGCCAAAGCGGTGGCGGGCGGTTCGGCTCCGTTTATCGCGAATATCATCGGCAGCAGCGGGCTGGACGCGGGCGGGAAGGTACTTGCTCACGCGGCGGTGAATGCGGCGCTGGCGGCGGCACAGGGAAATAATGCACTGGTCGGCGCGTCGGGAGCGGCCACGGCAGAGCTGGTCGGGATGGTGGCGACGAATGCCTACGGTAAGCCGGTCAGCGAACTGACTGAAACAGAGAAGCAGACGGTAAGCGCGCTGGCAACGCTGGCGGCAGGGCTGGCGGGTGGTTTAACCGGTAACAGTACAGCAGATGCGGTCGCAGGGGCACAGACCGGGAAAACGACGGTTGAGAATAATGCGCTGAGTTCAACTCAGGCGCTGACTTTTGATAAAGAACTCTCGGACTGTCGCAAATCCGGTGGTGACTGCCAGGCAGTTATTGATAAGTGGAAACAGATCAGTGACAAGCAGAGTGCAGAAACCGACCAGAAGCTGAAAGACGATCCGCTGGGAGCTCAGGTTATAGATAAGGAGATTGCTCAGGGCGGGTATGATATGGCAGAGCGTCCGGGCTGGTTGAGCAACATCGGTGCAGATGTGATGACCAGTGAGGAAGCGAAAGCTTACGTTCAGCAGTGGAACGGTCAGGATCTGTTGAAGATAGATCAGAACAGCCCTGGCTGGACGAAGTTCGCCGCCTTTGTATCCGACCCGGAGAATCAGGCAGCGGTAGGATCGCTGGGGATGCTGGGTAAAGACTTGGTACAAGCAGCTAAAAATTTCGCTAAAGGGGGTACAATTCCCAAAGGCTTACCTGTACCAGACAGCCTATCTAAAGAAATCCATCCAGGTCAGCAAGGCAAACATATTCCGGGACATAATAATTATACGCCAGGCCGTTCTCCATTAATGGAAGGAGTTGATCCTCAGAAATTGTTGAATGGGGTTCATTCTGGCCAATATAAAATAATACGAATGACGCCTAGAAATCAGCCAGTTGTTAATTTTGGAAAACCGATAGGCACTTATGAAGGTCAACCAACGAGTTACGGAATAATCCATTATGGGAAAAATGGTGCACATGTTGTTCCTGCCAACCCGATTCAACATTAAGGATTCTAACTAAATGAAAAATATACCAGAATGGTTATATTTATGGACAACAAAAGCCTTGCTTGGTGAAATATATCCATCCATAAGAGCTATCGCTGTCGGATTTAATGAAGAACGCTGTCTGGTCTTACGATATTACCTTGATCGGGAGCCTAAAGAGGATGACTACGAAAATATAGACGAGGTAATAACCAATATATTAGCGAATACATCATCTAACAATGACATTAGAGACGTAAAAGATGAAATACACTTCAACCTAAAACCGTTTAAAGACCTGGAACCATTGAACGGCTTTATTTATATGAGAAAAGAAAGATAAATAATCCCGGCCCTCAGTGGCCGGGATATCCCTTCTAACTCACGGAAAGGAAAGGGAAAAACCGTGTTCGCAGGCAGACTGTGCACAGGAAAGCGTTGTTGTTGAGAATAACTGGCTGAGCGCGGAGCATGCCAACCAGACGCTGAGCCCGATCTTCGACAAAGAGAAAGAGCAGAACCGGCTGCGCGAGGCGCAGCTTATCGGCGAAACTGGGGTTCAGGCGGGGAATATTGCCCGGACTCAGGGTGACCTCAGCGGGCTTAAAGCGGCGAAAGACAAATATCCGGGTCTGAGCGCGGATGAGCTGAGAAAAACCGATATTTACCAGGCGGAGATGAAGCGGTTTGGCACCGGGTCCTCGCTGCAGCAGGGAATTCAGGCGGCAACGGCAACGGCAGCGGTGCAGGGCCTGGCAGGTGGCGACCTGGCTAAAGCGGTGGCGGGTGGTTCGGCCCCGTATATCGCGAATATCATCGGCAGCAGCGGGCTGGACGCGGGCGGGAAGGTACTTGCTCACGCGGCGGTGAATGCGGCGCTGGCGGCGGCACAGGGAAATAATGCACAGGTCGGCGCGTCGGGAGCGGCCACGGCAGAGCTGGTCGGGATGGTGGCGACGAATGCCTACGGTAAGCCGGTCAGCGAACTGAGTGAAACAGAGAAGCAGACAGTAAGCGCGCTGGCAACGCTGGCGGCAGGGCTGGCGGGTGGATTAACCGGTAACGGTACAGCAGATGCGGTCGCAGGGGCACAGACCGGGAAAACGACGGTTGAGAATAACTGGCTGAGTGAGAAAGAGGCTCGTCAGCTTGATAAAGAAATGCAGGAATGCAAAAAATCTGGTGGTGACTGTAAAAAGGTGGTCGAAATCTGGATGCGAATAAGCATCAGGTAAGGTTAAGCGAGAAGCTGAAAGATCCGGATGCAGCGGCAATAGTAAAATATCTTAACGGCTCGGATCTGAAATTCCTGAACGATAATATCACAACCAGTGATAGAGTTATGGATGTGATTATGACACCAACGTCCTGGCCGGTAGCGGTAATGGGGGGCAAAGCGATTATTACTAATGCGGTGAATAACTCCAAAGAGTTGCTTGTTGCTGTGGGTATTACGGGGGCAGCCAGTGCAGGTATTCAATATGGAACAACAGGTGAAGTAAAACTGTCTGACGTAATTGGTTCAGTAATTGTTGGCGGGATTACAGTCGGTAAGGAATATAATCCTACGGTGACATGGAACGCAGCCAGTGGTTATTACCAGGCTGAAATTAGTGGTGATGATCCGTTTATAGGCGCTCTGATGAGTAAGGCAGGCGCTTCAGCGGGTTATGTTGCAGGAAATATAATTAAATTACCGATGGACAAAGTTCTTAACCCAGTATCAAAGCAGTACGAATGTGTATCGACAGGAGTATGGACAATTACTAAACCAGTGCCACAACATCCTTTACCATCTATAGTCGGTAATATGGGTGATTCTGCTGCATCAGAACTATTACCGAAATATTTAGAAAAAAATCTGAGGCAAATAAATGATGAAAAGCCTCGTCGTGTTAGCTAAGGTTTTCTTACTAATTGAGCTTGCTATTTGCTCCATTGTCACGGCTTTTTTCCTTTTTTTTGAAGGATTAACTTATCTATCTGAAGGTACTTCTTATTTTTATAACTTATGGAAAGGATTGAGAGGCGCTACTTTTGGATCTATCCCAGCAAGTATTATCCTATGGTTTTTTTACTATGTAGTGCCTGCGCTAAAAAGTAAGTAAGATCTTATCTAGCAATAAATCCCAACCCTCCACGGTTGGGTTCTTTACTTTATACACCAGTCAGTTAGCTCTTTACCGCTTCGGTTTGCCGATCACCTCGATAAGCTTAGTGACCTGCTTTTGCTTGCGGGCGGAGGACTTACAGACCTTCTTCAGCGTCTGCATGTTCTCCGGCTCAGGCTGGGGCAGCTCTCTCCGGTTCAGGCGGCGGAGCCGGAAATGGCTCCCAGGCAGTCAGTATCAGGCAACCGGGCACCACCCGCGCCTTGAGCAGCGCCCCTGTCTCAAACTTCGCCTAATCCCTGAACAGCCAGAAACTGGACGGCAAAAACGAAAGCCCCGGCATTTCGGTTAACGCCAGCGCCAACAAGGGCAAAGGCAACGAGAAAGGCACCGATATTGGGAGGGGATCAGGAGGTATTTTGAGTACAGTAAGTGCCGGGACAGGTTATATCGTTGGTAACATAATCAAAGTTCCTTTTGAGAAAGTGCTAAATCCAATGTCAAAGCAGTACGAATGGATACCTAAGGTGTATGGACAATTTCCAAATCTGTACCTCAAAGCTCAGTGCCATCAGTAGCAGCTAATGTTGCAGACTCTGCAGCTTCTGGTCTTTCCAATTATGCTACGAGTGATAAAAATGTGGAGGCAAAAAAATGATGAAAGTACCAACATGGAAATTGGTATTGTTATTTTTTTATTCCTGCGCAGCCGTTCCGGCTACTATGTTCATATTGAGCTTAGTATTTCAGTGGATCCTTGCCCCCGGAGTTGATGTTGATTTTTTTAGCCATGAAAAAGTGCATGTTGCCGTCAAAATGGCAGTTGTAGGTTTCTTTTTGGGGATATGTCTATGGCTTTCCTATTACTTGTCCTATAGAAAGCGAATGTTAAATAAATAAGTTATTGTTGAGAATAATGCGCTTAGTTCAACTCAGGCGCTGGCCTTCGATAAAGAGCTGTAGGACTGCCGGAAATCTGGCGGTGGCTCGCTGTCGCTGAACATCTCGCGGGATAAAAGGCAAAGCACGTATCTCAGGCGTTTTCTTCGCCGCGTTAAGTGCATGCTCTTTTCAGGCCGCAGCGGAAGATTATAGCCGCGTCGATTGCAATCAGGTGGAAGTCAGAAAGGCGCTGATTGAAGCTTATAACGACATGCTGGACTCCAATAACGCTGGGGTAAAAGTGATTGATGCTTACGACCAGGTTACGGTCAAAGCCTGTAAGGATAAGCTCGAGTGCACCGGGACCTACGATTTCTCTGACGGCGATTCTGGTAAAGTAAAATACAGAACCTACCTGAACCGCATGGGCGAGCCGATTGAGGAGTTTGTGCCTGTAGAATAATAACCATGAATGCACCCGCAGGTGCTTTCAGGCAGAAAATAAAGCTCATAACCTTCAGAGGTTTTGAGCTTTTTTTATTCAGTTCGCCGCTTTAGCCGGCACGTGGCACCAGTTGTTATTCTGATTAATCCCGCCGTTAGGCGAGGTGTAGCCCAGGCAACCGAGGATGGTGTCGAACAACTCAACGTGGCGATGCGGCACCTTCATGGCCGCCTGCTCTTTCAGATGTTTAAAGGCATCGGCAGCCGTTGGATTGGCCAGGTATTTATCCGAGGCCCAAACCAGCAGCGGGACGCGGAATTGTTCCGGCGGTGCCATTTTACGCGGCGTGCCGTGCAGGTGCATGGAGTCGCTGATGGATTCGCCGTGGTCGGCGGCGTAGAAGACTATCGCTTTCTTATCGCGAAGCTGGTCGAGCACGCTGTCTATCATCGTATCGACATACAGGACCGAATTATCAAAGGCGTTAATCAGCATCTCCTTTGAACAGCCTTTGCCAATATCAATGCATTCTGGCGTCCATTTCGCAAAGCTGCGTGGGTAGCGCTGGGCATAGGAGAAGTGGGAGCCTTTGGTATGCAGAATGATCAGATGTTTGCCGTCAGGATTCTGCTCGAGGGATTGCTTCATCTCATCAACCAGCAGCATGTCGTCCACGGTTTTACCGCGATTGCGGGGCTCGGCGGCGATTTGTTCGCGGAAGGCAAGGGTGTCCGGCATGGCGTTTTTGTAGAACCAAATTTCGCTCTGCATGGCATAAAGGTCGGCGCTAAACCCCAGCTGTTTTAAGACCGCGAAGATGTTTTGCTCTTTCAGCGTACGCTGAGGGTTATCTTCTGCCCCACCTTCGCGGACGAACATGCAGCGCAGCGAGAGTTTGGTGGCGGTATCGCAGGACTCCCCGCGGAATGCGACCAGGTTTTTCTCTTTGGCGAGGTTTGGCGTGGTGTCACGGCCATAGCCCAATATTCCCATATGATCCCAGCGCGTGGTTTCGCCAATAATAAACACCACGTAAGCGTCGTCCAGCCCGGGCGGCGTGACGTAGGTGAACTTTTTCGTCGGATTCATCAGCGAACCGTTGCCGGTGGATTCGTCGGCATTCGCCCAGGCAAAAAGCCCCAGGGAAGAGACCCAGTTGACCGGCACATAGGAGCTGGCCACCACGCCGCCGTAGCTGGCCATATCCGTCGTTGACCCATGCTCATCGTCGGACTGCATTTCACCCAGCATACGCAACGGGGCCCAGACCAGCAGGCCCGCACAAAGCAGGATAGCGATGTTTTTGATGCGCTGGCCGGGGATTTTCAACTGCTGAAGCAGCGTGTCCTGGGCGCTGTTGAACCAGATAAGGAACAGCGGGATAGCGCTGACCAGCGTCATCCAGATGGCAAAGTGGTAGCCGACAACTTCTTTAGAAAGATCGATATCGGTGGTCATCACCGAGGCAATAATGCCGTAGCCAATCACCACGTTGAAGAAGGTCATGTAGTAGCTGGCGGCCACGGAACACAGCACCACGAAGGAGGCCAGAACCCGCCAGAGATTGCGGCCAAAGAGCGACAGCAGGCGTAACAGGAAAAACGTCACCAGCAGGCAGGCGAAAAACTCTGCCGCGGCGGCCAGGCCCTTCCAGGCGATGAAGAGCTGGGCACGGCTATCAAAACGTTGGTAGAAAACAGAGATATTCAAAAACCAGCCAATGTATACCCCCAGCAAGAGACACAGTTTTTGCTGGGATAATGTTTTTATGTAATTCATGCAGGGCATCCAGGCGATATAAAATATAAGCGCTATTCAGACCGTGGAGTCGCCAGCTAGTTCTGAAAAGCTTGTGAAACGAAGAGGATTCCTGGTGAGAGGGCAAAATTCGAAGGAAATGGCCGGTTTTTAACAAAAAAAGACCCCAGTTTTAGGCCGGGGTCTTTTTGCCGTCTGCTTAGCAAAGAGAATCAGGGCTTCGAGGCCGCATGCAGTTCATCGTAGACATAATGCCTGTAGCTATTAAACAGCGTTGTGTCCGGGCAATCATTCAGCCTGCCCTGGCACAAATGGCGCATGTCTATATTGGCCTGATAGAACGGCGACACTTTTAGCTGGGCCTGTTCGAGCAACATCCCCCCAAGGAAAGCGATGTCGGTGATGGCGCCCAGGTCAGCCACCGGCGGGGCATTATAATTATCCCGCAGGCTGAATTGTGAAAGATGGACCGGATCATCCTGTTCCGTGGTGTAGCCATTGGCCCAGTCTATGGCTGGCTGGTGGTCGCCAAAGTACATAAACATGGTCGGACGCGGGCGTTGGTCAACAAACTGGAAGAAGTCAGCCAGCGCGGTTTCTGCGTTTTTAATCTTCTCAACGTAATGGCTGAATTTCCCGGCGGCATCCTTGTTCTTCATCGCCGACGTGAGCTGGTAATCATCGGCATGCCCTGCGTCATAAGGGCCGTGTTCATACATCGTTAAGGCATAAACAAACACGGGTTTATCGGTGTGGCTGGCAAGGAGCTTTTTAACATAGCTCAGGACATCTGCAGTGGGAATGTGCCACAGGTTATCTGCCAAATCACCCGGGTAGCCCAACTCCTGCGGCTGGATAATTTTATCCACGCCCATGATGGTGTAGGCGTGGCCGGCGTTATAGGCCGATTTGTTGAATGGCGTCAGAACCACGGTGTAATAACCGTTGTCTTTCATCTGCTTAAACAGGCTGTCGTTGACGTGATCGACCGCGGAATAAAACACCGAATTTTTCAACGCCCCGAAATCATCGCTGCGCATTCCGGTTAAGGCTGCGAACTCAGACAGCCAGGTGCCGCCCCCGAAGGTTTGCACGCGCATCAGCGTGTGGGCTTTCACCTTACTGTCCTGCTCAAACATAGAGAAGTGCGGCAGTAATTGAGGATCAGGCACTTTATACAGGCGCGGATCCACCGTTGATTCCTGCAGCAGCAGAACGATATCAGGCTTCACGCTGGCTGAGGCGGTTGTCTTGTTATTCAGCGCCGCCGCGCGGGAAATAAATTCCTGAGACGTCGCCTGAGGGAACGTTGGCGCGTCATAGCTGGCCTGGATGCCTGACAGCGCCAGGTTTGACAGCACGCCGGTTCCGCCAGGCAGTTTGGTGGCCCAGTCGTGCTGATTCTTCATTACGCTGTGGCTAAGCGTTGACGCCGAGCCCAGCATCACGCCGAGGGCAATCAGCGGGGCGAGCATCCCTTTCCGCCGCGGTACGGCGCGCCAGCAGATAATAATCGTCAGGATAAGCAGCGCTATCATTGCCGCAACGGCGATACCGGCGGAAGGATAATGCAGCAGCGTGCCCGCATTGGCCGGATCGGCCATCAGGTAAAAATCGCTAAACAGCAGCTGGTCTTTGTAATAGTGGACCTTAAGCTGGTTACAAAATTGCAGCAGGATCACCAGCAGGCTGCTGGTCCCGACGGCAAAAATGACTCTGGCGGAGAGTAAATAAAACAGTCCGCAGGTAAAAATGAAGGCACTTGCCGCGATAACAAGAGGGTAGATATCGCGCGGAGAGTTACCCGCAATGATGATCAGGGCTGCAATTAGAAGCAATGTGACATAAAGATATGTCCAGAGCGATTTTCGGCTGGTTTTTTGTACCATAATGCTCGTTTCTCTGTGGGACTGTTCTGGATAGCAAATGTTGTCTTAGGAGAGACATCCCTCTGCTGGCCTGACGTGTGAAAAGAGGATAAGGCGGTTAGAAGGGGATTTATCCTGGCCGGGATAATACAGCTTGTGGTGAAAAAGTCTCCCCAAAGACGGTTATTTCATTGCTGTGGTTGTGTTTTTGTTTGAAGAGGGCAAGCGAGGCGGGGATGAATTGCGTTAAGGCCGCCCTATTCGGCGGCCTTAATATGGGTGTGACGAGGCTATCAGGCGTGGGCGTGCTTGTGATTGAGTACGGCGCGTACCGGCTGGCGAATCGTGGTGGAAATTGCCAGCGACAGAATCAACAGCGCGAAGATAACGCAGAAGGTCACGTAGAAGCCGCCGAACAGCGAGGCGATGATGGAGCCGCAGATACTGCCGATGCCGAAGCCCAGGTAAATCACGCCGTAGTTTTTGGTCAGATTGTTCAGGCCAAAGAATTCGCTGACCAGCGAAGGGTAAACGGTGATGGTGCCGCCAAAGTTAAAGGCAACGCAGGCGATGGCCGCAAAGAAGGTGGCTTCGTTGAGTGGGGCAAACAGCAGGGCCGCCATACCGACCAGAGAAATCACCTGACCAATAGTTATCACGCGGATACGGGCAATTTTATCGGACAGGATACCGAGCACCAGGCGGCCGCTAAGGTTAGCAATGGAGATAACGGTGACCGCGTTGGCGGCGGACATTGCATCCAGGTGAACCATGCCCTGAGCGATATCTTTTGCAACGCCGATAACGTACAGGCCGCTCATGCAGGCGGTGAGGAACATCAGAGCCAGCATCCAGTATTGCGGCTGGCGCATAGATTCAGCGAGAGTGAAATCGGTTTTTGCCGCGCCGTTTGCGGATTTAGTTTCCTGCAGCGGAGCATCTTTCATCATGGTGGCGCCGAACAGCACCATCACCATCGCCAGGCCACCCCAAATCATAAAGGTGTTTTCCAGGCCGTAGGCCGCCAGCAGGTGGGTATCAATGTATTTAAAACCGAGGCTGCCGAGGCCATAGGCGCCGATGGAGAAGGCAGAAATCAGGCCTTTACGTTCCGGGAACCACTTCACGCAGTTCGACAGCGTCAGCAGGTAGCCAGCGCCGTCCGCCAGGCCAACCAGCACGCCCGCCGTGAGCCAGAGCATCATCAGGTTGTTGGCATGTGCGGTGAAGAACAATCCGGCTCCGAGCAGCACACCCGCCGCCATGGTGACTTTACGCACACCAAAGCGGTCCTGCAGTTTGCCCGCCACGGAAGAAGAGATGGCGAGGCCAAGGCTCAGCAGGCCGAAGGAGAAGGCGACCTGGCTGATTGGCGCGTCCAGTTTCTGGGACAGCGCGCTGTTGAACAGGCTCCAGGTATAAACGGAACCCAGCGCGAACTGAGTAATGATGGTTCCGATGAGGGTTAACCAGCGAGTACGGTTGTAGGTGGCAGTGTTCATGGCAGATGTCCTGCGAATCTAAGGGAAGTTATCTGCCGCCTACGATAGCGAAGCGCCGTTTATTCCAGGAAAAAACGGCATGAAATGCATGAAGAACGGAATGAAGTGCCTCTGAAACGGTATGAACGGCCTTCCTGTTGCACTTTATGTTTTGTTGGTTAGTGCTCGCTATCGTTGTGTTGTGCGTACTTGCTGTATATCAAATGTTAAATCATAAATGAGATATAGTTAACATTTTGCAAAATTACCGGTGTTAAGTGCCCTTTCTTTGATCTCATTCAGGGTTGCGAAATATCCCGGATTCACTATTGTCAGAAAGTAAAATTTACCCGCGCTCGGCAGGTTACAGGGAGAGCTAAATGGAACGTTGTGGCTGGGTCACTCAGGATCCGCTGTATCTGGAGTATCACGACACAGAGTGGGGCGTGCCGGTTACCGACGGGCAGAAGCTCTTTGAGATGATTTGCCTGGAAGGCCAGCAGGCCGGACTGTCGTGGATCACCGTGTTGAAAAAACGCGAAAATTACCGACAGCGTTTCAGGCATTTTGACCCCTATGCCGTGGCGTTGATTCAGCCGGAAGAGGTGGATGTGCTGATGCAGGATGCCGGCATTATTCGCCACCGAGGGAAAATCGAGGCGATCATCACCAACGCCAAAGCTTTCCTCGCGATGGAAGCTAACGGCGAGAGCTTCCCGGATTTTGTCTGGGGATTTGTCGACCATACACCTCAGGTGTCGCATGCCGCTTCACTCCGCGAGGTCCCGGCCTTTACACCGACGTCAGATGCGCTGTCTAAAGCGCTAAAAAAACGTGGGTTTAAGTTTGTGGGGTCGACAATTTGCTATTCGTTTATGCAAGCCTGCGGCCTGGTCAATGACCATGTGACGGGCTGCTTCTGCCACCCTGATGTTCGCCAATGATCCAGCTGTTTAACATTGGGGAAATGGATGCGCTCATGGCGCTCTGGCTGGAAAGTACTATCGACGGCCATCCGTTTATCCCGGAAAGCTACTGGTACGAAAGCCTCAACCTGGTACGCAATGTCTATATTCCTCAGTCAAAAACGTGGGTTTATCTGCACCAGCAGCAGACGGTGGGGTTTATCAGCGTGATGGATCGGCAGTTTATCGGCGCGCTGTTCGTGGCACCTTCTTTTGCCGGGCAGGGGATCGGCGGCGAATTGCTGGCGAAGGTGAAGGCGGAATACCCGGCCTTAAGTCTCGAGGTGTATCAAAAAAATCGCCGGGCGGTGCATTTCTACCACCGCCACGGCTTTCATATCGAAGAGAGCGCCTGGCAGGAAGAAACGCAGCACCCGACGTGGATTATGAACTGGCAGGTGGATCAAACGCCGTCACAACAGGAGCAGGACCAGTAAATTTCTCCGCCCAGACGAGGGAGTTATTTGCCGCGCAGCCGTTGGCCAGCCGCGAAGACGGAATATCCATGGTGAGGACGTTAACCGCGCCGTTTTTACACAGCCGGTCTTTATCCAGGTCGGGCCATGCGCCCTGGTGGATACACACCACGCCGGGCCTGATGCCATCGGTTACCTGAGCGCCAACCAGCACTTGCCCGCGAGCGTTCCATACCCGCACTAAATCTCCGTGAGCGATGCCGCGCGCTTTAGCGTCAATCGGGTGCAGCGTAATAGGCTCTCGCCCGGCGATGGCGTACTGGTCGCGCAGTCCGGCATAGTTCAGCTGGCTGTGCAGGCGGTGAGCCGGATGGGATGAAAGTAGCTGTAGCTGGCCGGAGGCAGCATTGCCCTGCCATTCGTCTGGTGGCAGCCAGCTTGGGTGCGGCGGGCAGTCGGCATAGCCAAAGCTGGCGATGCGCTCTGAGTAGATCTCAATTTTACCGCTCGGCGTTTTGAGTGGGTTTGCCTCAGGATCGTCCCGAAAAGCGGCAAAGCGAATAAATTCGGCATTTTTCGCATTTTCTGGCATTTCTATCAGTTGGTTAGCTGCCCAGAACTCACTGAAGTCCGGGAGATCGATCTGCTGCGTAGCGCCACGCTGACGGGCGATATCATAGAAAGACGCCAGCCATTCAAGCTCATTTTTCCCTTCGCTGAACCGTGCTTCACCGCCGGATTCCCATCGTTCGCTTAGCTCTGCAAAAATATCAAAGTCATTTCTCGCTTCTCCCTGCGGGGCGACGACCTGTTTCATGGGGACCAGATGCTGATTGCTGTAATCACCGGTCATCGTCATGTCGTTCCGCTCGAACGAAGTGGTCACCGGCAGAACGATATCGGCGTGTTTTGCCGCTGCGGTCCAGAAGCATTCGGAGATAACGATCAGCTCAGGCTTTTGCCAGGCTGCGGCCAGGCGGTTAGTGTCCTGATGATGGGTGAAGTTACTGCCGCCGGCCCACCACAGCATACGAATGTCCGGGAAGGTGTGCCGTTGCCCGTTGTGCTGGTAATCCCTGCCGGGGTTTTCCAGCGCCTCGACGATGCGCGCCACGGGGATTTTCTCCACGGCATCGGTGCCGCCTTTAAGAGAGCCCTGCAGGGAACCGAGAACCGCTGCGCTGCGGGTCGGGTTGCCGCCGTTGGCGAAGTGGTAGGAAAGGCCAAAGCCGCCGCCTGGAGTGCCAATCTGGCCCAGCATGGCGGCCAGCGTGACCAGCATCCAGTGTTTCTGTTCGCCGTATTGCTGGCGCTGCATACCCCAGCCCGCCATCAGCATGGTGCGCTTGCGGCTGAAAAGATCGGCCAGATTTTCGATGGTTACCGCGGGGATACCGCAGATCTCAGCCGCCCAGGCCGCACTTTTGGGCGTCCCGTCAGCGTTGCCGAGCAGATAAGCTTCAAATTTGTCGTAGCCATAGGTGCAGCGGGCGAGGAAAGCGGTATCGTGCCTGCCGCGAATGACCAGCGTGTGGGCAATGCCGAGCATCAGCGCTACGTCGGTGCCCATATGCGGGGCGATCCATTCGGCTCGTTCCCCGAAGAAATCCACCGTTTCAGAGCGCATCGGGTCGATGGCGACGATCGTTTTGCCGCTGTTTTTTAGCTGTTCGAAGAACTTCACGCCCTGTTCGTCGCTGGCATTCCAGGCAATCTTCAGCGTGTTGAGCGGATTCGCGCTCCAGAGCACCACGACTTCGCTGTTCTCAAGCAGCAGCGGCCAGCTGGTCTGTTGCTGGTAAACCTCGTTAGAGCCCACCACGTAGGGCATGATCACCTGCGCAGCACCGGTGGAGTAGTCGCCGGAATGCCCGGTATAGCCGCCCGCGAGGCTCATGTAGCGCTGAAGCAGCGTGGAGGCTTTGTGCAGCACGCCGTTGGATCGCCAGCCGTAGGAACCTGAGAAAATGGCCGCCGGGCCGTGGCTCTCGCGAATGCGCTTGTGCTGCTGGTGAATCAACGTCAGGGCATCATCCCAACTGATGCGGACATAGTCATCTTTACCGCGAACTCCCTGAGGCTTATCCGGGGAGGCCAGAAACCCTTTCCGGGCCATAGGAAACGCCACGCGAGCTTTGCTGTGAACCTGGTCGGGCACGGCACTTTGTAGCGAGTTTTGATGACCGGTTTCAAGCGCGCCGCGAGAGTGGTAAACCCGTTGCCCGTCGGTTTCGACCAGCATGGGGCCCCAATGTGCGGCGGTGAGGATCTGTTTACGTGCAGGCGATGTATAGGCCAATTTGGGCTCCGCGATGGCAGGTGCTGGGCTGTACGCCCGCGTATTTATGTTAACTATTCAGAATTCTTACCGGAATTTTCTACACGATTTGCCGTCATAATCAATCGCCGGGCGCATATCCGGCAAAGGATGAATAAGGATAGAAGGAAATAAGATGAAAAAACGCGTCATGATTATTGCCGCCGTCGTGTGTGGCACCTTAGCGGTTTCCGGCTGCACCACCAATCCGTACACCGGCGAAAGCCAGGCCGGAAAATCTGGCATAGGTGCCGGGATTGGCTCGCTGGTTGGGGCGGGCGTGGGGGCACTTTCGTCATCGAAGAAAGATCGCGGCAAGGGCGCGCTGATTGGTGCCGCGGCTGGTGCAGCGCTCGGTGGCGGGGTAGGCTATTACATGGATGTGCAGGAAGCTAAGCTGCGTGACAAAATGCGTGGAACCGGCGTGAGCGTGACCCGTAGCGGCGACAACATCGTGCTGAATATGCCGAACAATGTCACCTTCGACAGCAGCAGCGCCACCCTGAAACCGGCGGGTGCCAATACCCTGACCGGCGTGGCGATGGTGTTGAAAGAGTACCCCAAAACGGCGGTTAACGTGGTCGGTTATACCGACAGCACCGGCAGTAACGAGCTGAATATGCGCCTGTCACAGCAGCGTGCAGACGGCGTAGGAAGCGCGTTGATTACCCAGGGCGTTGAGGCCAGCCGTATTCGCACCACCGGCGCAGGCCCTGTGAACCCGATCGCCAGCAACAGCACCGCGGATGGTAAAGCTCAGAATCGCCGCGTAGAAATTACCCTGAGTCCTTTGGGCTAACGTAATGTCCGGCAGTGGGCTTAGCAGCCTCTCGATATGACGTCTTTTTCTTTCAGGAATCCATCTCGCTGAAGAGTTAGACTTATTGCAGTTGTTGCACTGTATTTTCGATTTTCGCCATAAAAAAACCGGCGCATAAGGCACCGGTTTTTGGTCGTCTAAACACAAACGTTATTGCGGATACGGTACCCAGTCACCCCCGCTCAGGCGGACATAAGGCTTATCCTGATACTTCAGTACCACTGCCGTTGAGTTTTCCGAAACCGGGGCGGTTTGCGGCAGATTGCTGGTGAGCGCGCTCCAGTCCACCTGGTCGGCAACAAAGTTTTTGCCGTCCACCGAGCGGGAAACCAGTTCTGAAATCGCCAGATAGCTGCTTGGCTGGTTGATTTCAATGGCGTCGCCGCTGTGTGGCGTTTTCATTCCGATGAATTTCACGCCTGCCGGCACGTGGGTGATGTCAGGACTCGGGATGTCACGCAGTCCGGAAACCTGCATTTTATCTCCTTTCAACGCCGCGCCGTGCTCCGGCACAATCACCACCATGACTTTGCGGTTCGACTTCTCAAGCTCGGTCAGGAAAGAATCCAGCTGATCGAACAGCTTCTGCGCCCGCGCCTTATAGTCGGCTGTTTTGCTGTTGCCAGGGTAATGGTTACCGTCGTGCAGCGGCACCAGGTTGTAGAAGGTGGCCGTGCGCGGGTTCGCGCCGTCATTTTGCTCACCCTGCAGCCAGCGCTGCAGTACGGCGGTGTCGTCGTAGATTGGCGAATTATCAAATGCCAGCAGATTGCTCGGCAGCCCGCTTTGATCCATCAGTGGGACCTGAATCCCGCCGTTTTCCCGCACTTCTTTCAGGAAGTTACCGAATACCCCGTTGTGGTCCATCATCAGTTGCTGCTTGAAGCCGAGACGGGCCAGGTCATCAAACAGATAGCATTGATTGCCGGCGGGTTCATAAAGCCCTTTGTGAGACGACTGCCCGCAGCTCGCGCGGAGCAGGCGGATAGCCGCCGGGCCGCTGTAGGAGGTCGCCGAGTTGAAGTTCTTGAACAGAATATCGAAGTGTTTCCACAGCGGGTGCGAGCTGAGGCCTACCGCCTCGATGTCGGACCATGAGAGGGAACAAATATTGATGATCAGCAGCTCAAAGGGCTGTGCGTCAGCGGGCAGTGCGTCCGGGAATTTGGTCTGCCGTTTGGCTTCGCTGGCGTAGAAGTTGTTCAGCCAGGCGGTAATATTGTCGCTTGTCGGCGGGGCCGTTTGTGCCGGAATATCACCGGAAACCGGTGCTGCCGTACTGGCGGCGGCCGTTGATCCGGCGGTACCGCTGGCGCTGGTGGAGGCCGTTGTTTGTGAGGCGGAGGGCAGTAAAGAGATAGCCGGGCCGGCCACCGTCAACACGTTGAGCCAGACCAGGATAGCCACGACAAACACCGTGACGCGCAGCCACTGGGAAACAAAAAGCCAGGCAACCAGCAGCACAAACGCCGCGCCGATCATTTGCCAGTTAATAAAGCGGGTTACCAGGTCGAGAAGATAGTCCGCACTGAAGCCAACGACCTGGCTCCCCTGGCTCATCATGCTGTCGAGGCCGGGCAGCCAGGTATCGTGCCAGAAAAGGCCGATCCCCACGGGAAGAGCTATCCAGTTACGCAGTTTGTGCAGCTTCAGCGGCGGCAGCGGGAATAACAAAAAGGCAAGAAAGACCAGGTTCGCCAGCGGGTGAAAATTCAGGTAACCGGTCCATAGCAAACCGAACTTCAACAGGAAGTAGTAGTTCCAGCCACCCAGACCACGCCAGTACTGCAGAAAATGAGCCGGCGATTTTGCCGTTTGAGAGTGATTAGTCATGTTGATGGTCTGCCCTGGCGGAAGGTCGGCGTAGCGTCCCGGCCGGTTTAACGTAGCGTGGTTTTAAAAACATCAGCCGCACCGCGGCGGTAAAGCGGGGAAGCCAGCGGTGAGCGGTATAGCCCAGCGGAAAAAAAACTATCGCGCAAAGCACGACGAGCTGAATGATGTCGGTGATGTTCATCATTGTGTCTGTTCCCTCGGGGTGTCATCCAGCAGCGTCACAGGCGTGGGCTGCCTGCGCCAGCTATGCCCTTCGTGGCTGGCATGGCGAACGCTGTTCAGGTCGAGCGTGGCGGCCAGCGGTTTTACCCATTTTTCCGGGCGCATGGCCTGCATTTGGAGTATTTCGGCGGCGATTTGGCTGTCTTCAAACCACACCATGCGGTTGGTGAAAAGGTCGTTCACCGGCAGCGGGAAAATATGGTTCAACGCGGTATCGAGATCGTTAATACGGCAGAAGGAGAGGAACAGCATCAGCCGGTTTTCTCCGATGGTCACGATATCGCCCATGCGGTTTGGACGGCATAACGTCAGCGCCTGCTCAACGCGCAGGCCCGGCACCGGGCGCAGTGCGACCATCACGCCTTTGCCATCCTCCGGCAGCAGGGCGTTGTTCATCAGCGTCCCGATACCGTTGCAGAAAACGTCCCATTTCTGATATCCGCGCAGTTTTAGCGGCTGCATCTGGTCGATGAGCACGGTAATGTCTTCGGGGACATGGCGAGTGAATTTCACACCCTGCACGCTTTCGATCATCGTCAGGCAGCGTGAAAGCGGGGCGTTCCACGGAATAATTAGCGTTGCCCCGCAGCCCAGCAGAAGTCGTTCATCGGTGGCTCGCAGGCTGGCCTGGTTTTCCCGCACGATCAGTTTCAGCGCGCTGCCGCGCTGGCGGCGGAGGGCGTGAATTTGGCGGGCGATACTGTTGATTTGGCTATTCTGGGTGAGCGAGAAAATAATTGTGGCGGCCTGTGCAGTTCGCGCGGCGTCAAACAGTTGCTCATTGTTTTCGAAGAGCTGCCAGTTTTCCGACAGGGCAGGAGCACCTTCCAGAACAGCAATGTGGCTGAGGACGCTTTTTTCATCGCTGCGCGGCTGAGGCGCGCTTTCGGCATCCTCTACAACCTGCCATGCCCCGTTTTGCCAGTGGACGTTGAGCTGCTGATCGGCAGTAACGCCTTTTTCATTACACCAAAAGGCGATGTCATAGCGATGGATATCGCTTTGCGCCCGCAGGCTGGCAAGCCCGGAAAGACTGCGATGCTCGCTGACTAATAATGAGAATTGTTTATCATTGTTATTTCCAACATTAACAAAAAGCAGACTGCACTTATTGCGTTTAGTCCATTTTCCCATTACGGCGAGCCAATGACGTAAATCCTCTGGGGAAATATTTTCCCAGACGTTATCTGAGCTTAAAAGTATAAAAAAGTAGTGCTCAGGATTAATACTGCACATGAGATCGCGGCGCAACGCGTTGAGCCCATTGATGGATGAGGGCATGGTAAAAAGGCGTACTTTTTCTGGCCCTTTAGTCGGATCGAGCTTTATGGCTTGCCCAGACTTTGCTGACATCGAAATGACGGCAACCTTTGCCGTCGATTGTTGGGAAACAACTGTTTGATTAACAATACTTATTGCATCATCCTGACTTTCTACGTTCAGCCACCAGACGCCGCCTGTGGGCATGTGGTTCAATTCGTTCCACAACGAACGGAAGCCAAGCGAAAATATGGGTTCCATGGCGTCCCCTGGAGATAAATTAGTATGTATGTCAGTTTACTAGCGTAAGCTGAGAAAGAAACCTACCATTGAAAATAAACAGCATCAGTTTTAGCATTGTAAAACATTTTTCGTTTTCCTGGCATTTGCCGTTATCACTGCTGACGAAACCTGACCAAGAGATGACAACTAAAATGCAAGATGAAGAGACTGGCAATGCTCAGGAAAACAAGCTTGTTTATGCCTTCCAAAATGATTTTCTGGCGCTGAGTAAAGCATTTTCACTGCCCGAAATAGATTACACCGATATATCGCAGCAGGAACAACTGGCGGCGGCAATTAAACGTTGGCCGCTGCTGGCTGAATTAACGCAACAATAGGGAGTAGGCCTGATGGCTGTCATTGGGTTGCAAGGGCTGCGTGGTGGCGTAGGGACGACGTCTATTACCGCGGCGCTTGGTTGGTCGTTGCAGCAACTTGGGGAATCGGTGCTGGTGGTGGATATCTCGCCAGATAACCTGCTGCGTCTGTTTTATAATATTGATTTCGCAGAGCCAAAGGGCTGGGCGCGGGCCATGCTGGATAACGAAGACTGGCGCAAATGTGCATGGCGCTATACCAGCCATCTCGACGTGCTGCCGTTTGGCCAGCTCAGCCCGGCTGAGCATGAAACGTTCGACACGGTGGAAAAAGCCCTTGGCAACTTCAGCCATTTTCTTGCCGACCTGAAAGCGAGTCAGCGATACCAGTGGATATTACTGGACTTGCCCCACGGCTTTAACGCCCTGACCCGCCAGATTTTAGCGCAAACTGACAGCGTGGTGACGGTGGTTAAACCGGACACCAACTGCCATATTCGTTTGCACCAGCAGGCTTTGCCTCAAGGGGCGCATATTCTGGTGAACTATCTGCAGGTGGCCAGTCAGCTGCAGGATGATATCTACCAAATTTGGCTGCAAAGCCAGCGCACGATGATCCCCATTATTCTTCACCGGGATGAGGCGATGGCCGAAAGTGCGGCGGTAAAACAGCCTCTGGGCGAATACCGTCCGGATTCATTGATTGCCGAGGAAATCATGACGCTCGCCAACTGGTGCATGTTGAACCTCGCAGGGAAGAAGGCATGAGTCATCTGGCCTCCTGGCTGTTACTCCCCGCTGCCAGCCAGCGGCTGGGTGAGCGTTATCGTACTTTTCGCCGCAACGGTGCCCCGATGTTCAGTGCGACGCTGGGCTGCATCGTCTTGATTCTTGCCTGGGTTTTTCTGCCGCTTGAAGCCCCCCGCTGGCAGCGCATACGCGCCGGGCATGACCAGTTCTACCCGCATATCAATCCAGACAGGCCGCGCCCGCTGGACGTGGTGCGTTATGGTATCCAAAGCCTCTGGTTGTTGCTCCGCGCCAGTAAGCAAGCCGGGCGCCCGCGGGTACGCTCTTTTGGCCGGATGCAGGCCTGGCGTGAAAGCTGGCACGGCTGGCTTGATAAACTGCCGGAAAACATTAGCAACCGGACGCAGCATCTCGATGAAAAGAAAGAATTAAGCCATATCAACCACACAGCCCGGCGGATCATTCTGGGCGTGATTGTTGTGTTTTCGGCCATTCTTGCCCTGCTTTGTATTACCCAGCCGTTTAACCCGCTGTCACAGTTTATTTTCCTGATGCTGTTGTGGGGCGTGGCCCTGATCGTTCGGCGTTTACCGGGGCGTTTCTCTGCCTTGATGCTGATTGTGCTGTCGCTCACCGTATCCTGTCGCTACATCTGGTGGCGCTACACTTCGACCCTGAACTGGAACGATCCGCTCAGCCTCGTCTTCGGTCTGGGGCTGCTGTTTGCCGAGACCTACGCCTGGCTGGTGCTGGTGATGGGGTATTTCCAGGTGGTGTGGCCGCTTAACCGCCAGCCGGTGCCGATGCCAAAAGACATAAGCACCTGGCCGGTGGTGGATATTTTTGTGCCGACCTACAACGAAGAGTTGCACGTCGTGAAGGGGACAATTTATGCCTCACTGGGCATTGACTGGCCGAAGGACAAGCTGAATATCTGGATTCTGGATGACGGCGGGCGAGACGAGTTTAAGCAGTTTGCCGATATGGTCGGGGTCAATTATATCGCCCGTCCGACGCACGAGCACGCAAAGGCGGGGAACATCAACAACGCGCTGAAGCACGCGAAGGGCGATTTTGTCGCTATCTTCGACTGCGACCACGTGCCCACACGCTCCTTCCTGCAGCTAACCATGGGCTGGTTCTTCAAAGAACAATCGCTGGCGATGATGCAGACTCCGCACCATTTCTTCTCGCCCGATCCGTTCGAGCGCAACCTGGGGCGTTTCCGTAAAACGCCTAACGAAGGGACGCTGTTCTACGGCCTGGTGCAGGACGGGAACGATATGTGGGATGCCACGTTCTTCTGCGGCTCTTGTGCGGTGATTCGCCGTGGCCCGTTGGATGAAATTGGCGGTATTGCCGTTGAAACCGTGACCGAAGATGCCCACACATCGCTGCGTTTGCACCGCAGGGGCTATACCTCGGCTTACCTGCGTATTCCGCAGGCTGCGGGGCTGGCAACGGAAAGTCTTTCCGCGCACATTGGGCAGCGTATTCGCTGGGCGCGAGGGATGACGCAGATATTCCGTCTCGATAACCCGTTCTTCGGCAAGGGGCTGAAGTTTGCCCAGCGGCTCTGTTATGCCAACGCCATGTTCCATTTCCTGTCGGGGATCCCGCGGCTTATCTTCCTGACGGCACCGCTGGCGTTCCTGTTGTTACACGCCTATATCATTTACGCCCCGGCCATCATGATTGCGCTGTTTGTTTTGCCGCACATGATCCACGCCAGCCTGACCAACTCCAAAATCCAGGGTAAATATCGCCACTCTTTCTGGAGTGAAATTTACGAAACTGTGCTGGCCTGGTACATCGCTCAGCCTACGCTGGTGGCCTTGTTTAATCCGCACAAAGGGAAGTTCAACGTGACCGCAAAGGGCGGGCTGGTTGAAAACGAATATGTGGATTGGGTCATCACGCGTCCGTACCTGATTTTAGTCCTGATTAACCTGCTGGGCGTTGCCTTTGGGGCATGGCGCTTCTTCTACGGCCCGGAAAACGAAGCGCTAACGGTGGTGGTGAGTCTGCTGTGGGTGTTCTACAACTTGATAATACTGGGCGGCGCGGTGGCCGTTTCCGTGGAAAGTAAGCAGGTCCGGCGAGCGCACCGTGTTGAAATCGCCATGCCGGCCGCGCTGGCGCGTGAAGATGGTCACCTCTTCCCGTGTACCGTGCATGACTACTCAGACGGCGGGGTAGGGATCAAGATTCATGGCCCGACTCAGGTGCTGGAAGGGCAGAAAGTGAACCTGCTGTTAAAGCGTGGGGCACAGGAGTTCTTCTTCCCGGCTCAGGTGATGCGTGTCTTTGGCGATGAAGTCGGCCTGCAGCTGGCGCAGATGACCACCAAACAGCATATCGATTTTATTCAGTGTACTTTTGCCCGCGCCGATACCTGGGCGCTGTGGCAGGACAGTTTCCCTGAGGATAAGCCGCTGGAAAGTCTGGTGGATATTCTCAAGCTTGGATTCCGGGGTTACCGGCACCTTGCGGAGTTCGCTCCACCGTCATTGAAGTTTGTTTTCCACGCGATCACCACGCTGGTGGACTGGATTGTGTCGTTTATTCCGCACAGCCCGACGGCCAAACCAGCAAAACGGCGGACTTTGTCTGCCCTGGCTTAACGAAATTGCTCACCAAAAGGGAAAAAGCGTGATTTTTCCCTCTTTGTAGCCGGCAACTGAAATCACGAATTGATGTTCTCTGGTGTTTCTTCTTTCGCCTGAGGTTTGTCAACAGCTTGATTAATTTGATGATAACGCGATGAAAAGAAAAATATCCTGGTTTTATGCAGCGGCGGTAGGCATCAGCGCCCTGCCTGTTACAGTGGCAAATTCGGCTGATTCGACGCCGGCTCCGACGGTTCCTGCCGTGGCGACGGCAAATCAGGCAGTGGTTACGCCTGCGCCGGTTTCAACCGAGGCGATCGTTCCCGCGACGCCCGCTGGCAGCGCCCCGACGGTTGGGCAAGTCTTACCGGGCGTACCTGGCGCAAATGCGCCCATCGTCGCCGAAAATGTGCCCTCCCGCGATGTGAAGCTGAATTTTGCGCAAATTGCGCCGCCGCCGGGCAGCATGGTGTTGACCGGCGTGAACCCGAATGGCGGGGTAGAGTTTGGGATGCGTCGGGATGAAATCGTCTCGAAAGCGCTGCTGAACCTGGAATATACCCCTTCACCTTCGCTGCTGCCGGTGCAGTCGCAGCTTAAAGTCTATCTTAACGACGAGCTGATGGGCGTCCTGCCGGTGACCAAAGAGCAACTGGGCAAAAAGACCTTTGCACAGGTGCCGGTTGACCCGCTGTATATCACCGACTTTAACCGCGTGAGGCTGGAGTTTGTCGGCCACTACCGCGACATCTGCGAGAATCCGGCCAGCACCACGCTGTGGATGGATGTCGGTCGCAGCAGCTCGCTGGCGCTGACCTACCAGCGCCTGCCGGTTCAAAACGATCTGTCGCATTTCCCGGTGCCTTTCTTTGACTCGCGAGACGATCGCCCGCTGACGCTGCCTGTCGTTTTTGCTGCCAGCCCGGATATTGAACAGCAGCGTGCCGCCGGGATTGTCGCCTCGTGGTTTGGTTCCCGTACCGCATGGCGTGGGCAGAGCTTCCCGGTGCTCTTCAATCAGTTGCCGGCCAGCAACGGGATCGTTTTTGCGACCAACGATAAGCGCCCGGACTTCCTGCGCGACCATCCTGCCGTGCAGGCGCCAACCGTTGAGATGATGACCCACCCGGATAATCCGTACGTCAAACTGCTGGTGGTGATGGGCCGTGATGATAAAGACCTCGTGCAGGCGGCAAAAGGCATTGCCCAGGGGAATATCCTGTTCCGCGGCAGCAGCGTCACCGTGGATGACGTGAAGCCCTTGCAGCCACGCGAACCTTACGATGCACCAAACTGGGTGAGAACTGACCGGCCGGTAACGCTGGGCGAGATGAAAACTTACCAGGAGCAGTTGCAGTCCAGTGGCCAGGAGCCGAGCGCCATTAGCGTGACGATGAATCTGCCGCCCGATCTCTATCTGCTGCGCAGTAACGGCATCGATCTCAACCTGAAGTATCGCTACACCGCACCGGCGATGAAAGACAGCTCGCGCATGGACATTAGCCTGAACAACCAGTTCCTGCAGTCGTTCAACCTGACGCCGAGCGAAGAGAACAATAAGCTGCTGCTGCGCCTGCCGGTGCTGCAGGGCCTGCTGGACGGCAAAACGGATGTGTCGATTCCCGCGCTGCGTCTGGGCGCCGCCAACCAGCTGCGCTTTGACTTCTCGTATATGAACCCGATGCCTGGCGGCTCGATAGAGAACTGTATTACGTTCCAGCCGGTCCAAAACCACGTCGTGGTGGAAGATGAGTCAACCATCGACTTCTCTAACTATCACCACTTTATTGCCATGCCGGATCTGCGCACCTTTGCGAATGCGGGCTTCCCGTTCAGCCGCATGGCCGATCTCTCGCAAACTATCGTGGTGGTCAGCAAAGAACCTAACCCAGCTCAGGTGACTGCGCTGCTGGACGCGCTTGGCACCATTGGTTCACAAACCGGCTTCCCTGCCGTAAACGTGGGCCTGACGGATGATGGCAGCACCATCCAGGGCAAAGATGCGGATATCATGATCATCGGCACTATTCCGCCAACGATGAAAGATGACAAACGTATCGATCTGCTGGTTGAAGCCACGCAAAGCTGGGTGAAAACCCCGGTTCGCCAGACTCCGCTGCTGAACGGCGTTTCCGATCCCAAAGATCGCGCGGCGGATACGCAAACGGAGGTCACCTCCAAAGGCGCCATGGCCGCGATCGTCGGCTTCCAGTCGCCGTATAACGACCAGCGCAGCGTCCTTGCTTTACTGGCTGACAGCCCGCGAGGTTACGAGCTGCTGAACAATGCGCTCAACGACAGCGGCAAACGGGCGGCGATTTCCGGCTCGGTAGCGGTGATTCGTGAATCCGGTGTGGATAGCCTGCGCGTCGGCGATATTTACTATGTGGGCCACCTGCCGTGGTTCGAGCGCATCTGGTACGCGCTGTCGAACCATCCGGTGCTGCTGGCTATCTTCGCCGCGATAAGCGTCGTGCTGTTGGCCTGGGTGCTGTGGCGTATCCTGCGCATCCTTAGCCGCCGCCGTATCGATCCAGAAGACGAGTAATTACGATGAAAATCAGCGCCGCACTGCTGATGGTCGGGCTGATGCTGACAACCGTTTCCGGGCAGGCCGCCTGTAGCTGGCCTGCCTGGGAGCAGTTTAAAGCCAGCTATGTCAGCGACCAGGGCCGGGTGATCGATCCCAGCGATGAGCGCAAAATCACCACTTCTGAAGGGCAGAGCTACGCGCTTTTCTTTGCGCTGGTGGCCAACGATCGGGCGATGTTCGACAAGCTGCTGCTCTGGACGGAAAACAACCTCGCTCAGGGGGCGCTGAAAGACCATCTTCCCGCCTGGCTGTGGGGCAAAAACGACAAAGATGCGTGGACGGTTTTAGACAGCAACTCCGCCTCCGATGCCGATATGTGGATTGTCTGGAGCCTGCTTGAAGCGGGGCGTCTGTGGCATGAGCCTGCCTATAGTCGCCTCGGTGAAAAGCTGCTGAAGCGCGTGGCGAAAGAGGAAGTGATTAAAATCCCGGGGCTGGGATTTTCACTGTTGCCGGGGAGAGTGGGGTTTAATCATTCTCCTGACTGGCGGCTGAATCCAAGCTACCTCCCGCCGCAGGTACTGCAGCGAATGGTGCGTTACCGCGGCCCGTGGTCGGCCATGCAGGTGGCAAACCAAAGATTACTGCTTGAAACCGCACCCAAAGGATTTTCACCCAACTGGGCCGACTGGCGTGAAGGCAAAGGCTGGCAGTTCCAGACCGACGACGCCCGCAGCGGCAGCTATGACTCAATCCGCGTCTACATGTGGATTGGCATGATGGCCGACGACGCACCGCACAAAGCCGCGCTGCTGAAGGCCTTCCAGCCCATGGCAGATATCACCATCAAACAAGGTTTGCCGCCGGAAAAAGTCGATGTGCAAACCGGCAGCGTTCAGGGCAATGGCCCAGTGGGATTCTCCGCCGCCATGCTGCCTTTTTTACAGGATAGCGAAGCGCGGGACGTGCAGCGTCAGCGGGTGAAAGATAATTTCCCCCAGGCTGATGCCTATTACAGCTATGTTTTAACGCTCTTTGGTCAGGGATGGGATCAAAATCGTTTTCGCTTCAATTCTCGGGGTGAATTAATCCCTCGCTGGGGTCAGGTATGCGCAAGTTCTCATTAAGTTTCGTCACTCTCTCATTGGGCATGGCGCTGATGCCGATGGCTCAGGCCGCGTTGACGCCCCAGCAGCAGTTGCTGGAGCAGGTGAGGATGGGTGAGGCCAGCAAACGCGAAGATATTGTGCGTCAGTCGCTGTCCAGGCTGGAGCTGATGGCACCGGACGATCCGGACGTGATTGCGGCCCGCATGCGCTACCTGCTGCGCCAGGGGGATAACGCCGGGGCGAAAGCACAGCTTGAGCGTCTGGCAAAACTGGCCCCCGGTTCTGCCGAATATAAACAGTCGCAGGTTACGATGATGCTGACCGGCGCGGATGGCCGCCAGCAGCTGCAGCAGGCCCGTTTATTAGCGACCAGCGGGCATACCGAACAGGCTATTGCCGCCTATGAAAAGCTGTTTGACGGCAATCCTCCCGAAGGGGATTTAGCGATTGAATACTGGATGCTGATGGCGAAGCGCCCGGCAACCACCAACCAGGCGATCGATAAACTGAAAGCGCTGGATGCCGCTGCGCCGGGGAACGGCGAACTGCGTGGCAATCTGGCGCGGCTGATGTTTGCCAACGGCCGCAGCGCCGAGGCTTATCAGGTGCTTGAGCAAATGGCGAAATCCAACGGCAGCCGGGAAGACGCGGCGGCTTTATGGTATGGCCAAATCAGCAACTTACCGACAGGGCCACAAAGCGTCGCGGCCCTGCAGCGTTTTCTTAATGTCTTTACCGAAGGCGATACGGTGGCCACCGCGCGTGACAGGCTGGCGCAGCAGCAAAAACAGTTGTCTGACCCGGCTTTCCTCGCCCGGGCAAAAGGGCTGGAAGACGTGGGCGGTGGTCGCGGGAACCAGGCCATTCCGCAGCTGAAAGAGGCGTTAAGCTCGAAGCAAAACGATAGCGAAGTGGTTGGCGCCCTGGGGCAGGCTTATTCTCAGCAGGGAAAACGCGCCCTCGCGGTACAGCAGTTTAAGAAAGCCATTCAGATGGACCCGCAAAGCGACAACCGGGGCAAGTGGGACAGCTTGTTAAAAACCAACCGCTACTGGCTGTTGATTGAACAAGGTGATGCTCAGCTCAAAGCCAATAACCCGGACGCCGCGCTGCAGAAGTACCAGCAGGCGCAGAGGGTGGATAACACTGACAGCTACGCGGTGCTGGGCTTTGGCGATGTGGCCGTTGCCAAAAAAGATGATGCCAGCGCGGAGCGTTATTATCAGCAGGCGCTACGCATGGATCGCGGGAACAGCAACGCGATTCGTGGCCTGGCGAACGTGTACCGCCGCCAGTCGCCGGCGCGTGCAACGGCGTATATTCAGAGCCTTTCGGCCAGCCAACGCAAAAGTATTGATGATATTGAACGTAGCCTGGCCGGCGAGCGGCTGGAGCAGCAGGCCACTGCGCTGGAAAGCCAGGGCCAGTGGGCAAAAGCGGCAGAGATCCAGCGCCAGCGGCTCAAACTCGACCCGGACAGCGTGTGGATCACCTACCGCCTGTCGAACGACCTCTATGCCGCCGGAAAACACAGCGAGGCAGACAGCCTGATGCGCGGCCTGGCCCAGCGTAAACCCGGCGACCCGGAGCAGGTCTTCGCTTACGGCCTTTATCTCTCAGGTAATAACCACGATGCGGCGGCGCTAAGCCACCTTAATACGCTGCCCAAAGCGCAGTGGACCGACAATATTCATGAGCTTGCAGACCGGCTGCAGTTTTACGAAGTGATGCAAACGGCTAACCGGCTGCGGGACAGCGGCAAAGAAAAAGACGCCATTGCGCTGCTTCAGCAGCAGACGCCGTCCGATCGCGTCGACTTAACGCTCGCCGACTGGGCCGCCGAACGTGGCGATCGCCCCACGGCGAAAGCGCAGTATCAGAAAGTCCTGCAGCGTTCACCCGGCAACGAAGATGCGCTGTTGGGGTTAACCGAGGTGCTGATTGCCGAGGGGGATAAACCTCAGGCCCGCGATCTGCTAGCGAAGCTGCAGAAAGCACCTGCAGGTGAAACACCGTCCATCAATACGCAACGCCGCGTGGCGAACGCCTGGGCTGCCCTGGGCGACAACGAAAAAGCCGCGCAAACCTACGCGCCAATTCTGGTTGCGGCGAAAAGCCAGCCGCCGTCGATGGAAAGCGCGCTGGTGATGCGTGATGCCGCGCGTTTCCAGGCCGCCAGCGGCCAGCCGCAGCAGGCGCTGGAGACTTACAAAGACGCTATGGTCTCCTCGGGGGTTGCCCAACAGCGCCCGCAGGATAACGACACCTTCACTCGCCTGACCCGCAACGATGAGAAAGACGACTGGCTGAAGCGGGGCGTGCGCAGCGATGCCGCCGATCTTTACCGCCAGCAGGATGTAAACGTGACGCTTGACCACGAATACTGGGGCTCAAGCGGCACGCCAGGTTATTCCGATCTGAAAGCACATACCACGATGCTGCAGGTGGACGCTCCGCTTAGCGACGGGCGGATGTGGTTCCGTACCGATATGGTGAATATGAATGCTGGCTCGTTCAAAGATAACGGCGGGGGTTACAACGAGCGCTGGGGCACCTGTGCGGAGCACAACTGTTTCGGCAACACAAATCAGAGTGGCAACGGCGCAAGCGTGGCCGTTGGCTGGAAAAACAATACCTGGCAAACGGACATTGGCACCACGCCGATGGGCTTTGACGTCGTGGATGTCGTGGGTGGCGTGAGCTACAGCAACGACCTCGGGCCTATTGGCTATACCGTCAATGCGCATCGTCGGCCTATCTCCAGCTCGCTGCTCTCCTTCGGCGGGCAGCGGGATCCGAATACCAATAAAGTGTGGGGTGGCGTTCGCGCTAACGGCGGCGGTATCAGCCTGAGCTACGACAAGGGCGAAGCTAACGGCGTCTGGTCCAGCCTGAGCGCGGACACGCTGACCGGTAAAAATGTGGCCGATAACTGGCGCGTGCGCTGGATGACGGGCTACTACTACAAGCTGATTAACGAGAATAATCAGCGGCTAACCGTGGGCCTGACCAATATGGTCTGGCACTACGAAAAAGACCTCAGCGACTACTTCCTCGGCCAGGGCGGCTATTACAGCCCGCAAAAATACGTGTCGTTTGCCGTACCGGTCATCTGGCGTAAACGCACTGAAAACTGGTCCTGGGAACTGGGCGCTTCCGGCTCCTGGTCTTACTCCCACAGCAATGCTGGCCAGCGCTATCCGCTGCGTAATCTCGTGCCAAATAACACGAACCCCTACCCGGACGATCCAGAGGGCTACCCGGACCGCAATGACACCTTCTCGGGCAGCAGCAGCAATGGTTTCGGTTATACGGCCAGAGCGCTGGTTGAACGGCGGATCAACTCGCACTGGTCAATCGGTGCCGGGATTGATATTCAGCAGGCCAAGGACTACACCCCAAGCCACGCGTTGATTTTCGTGCGCTACTCCATGGCGGGCTGGCAGGGCGATATGGATATGCCGCCGCAGCCGCTGGTGCCTTACGCGGACTTCTGATTAGCGGTGACGCAGAGCGGCGGGTTAGCCCGCCGTTTGTGTTTTTTTACTCAGAATTCGGCGCAAAGTTGCCCATAAATGCAGAATTACCCGATTCTCCTGAGGTCAGGATTACAAAGAGCGGCAATGCAGTATACTCTGCGGGCATAAGAATATCCTGATGCCGGGCGTGGCGCAGGTTAAGCAAAAGCGGAGAGTCAGCTTGCGAGTCAGTCGTTCCCTAACGATAAAACAGATGGCGATGGTGTCAGCCGTGGCCCTGGCGTTTATTTTCATTTTTATCGTCATTCAGCTGTTCCATTTTGTGCAGCAAAACCGCTACGACACCGCCACGCAAATGGAGAAAATCGCCCACTCCGTGCGTCTTCCGCTGTCTGAGGCCATTTTGCGGGCGGATATTCCGCAGGCCGAGGCTATTCTTCAGCAGATCCAACCTTCGGGCATCATCAGCCGAGCCGACGTCGTGCTGCCCAATCAGTTCCAGGCGCTTCGCATTAGCTTTATGCCGGAGCACCAAATCCCGATGCTCATCACCCGCGTGTTTGAGCTGCCGGTGCAGATTTCCCTGCCGCTTTATTCCCTCGAACGCCCGGCAAACCCGCAGCCGCTGGCTTACCTGGTGCTACAGGCTGATTCCTGGCGCATGTACCGCATTATCATCAGCACGATTTCCACTCTGCTGACCACCTATTTGCTGCTGGCGCTGATTTTGACCGTGGCGATCAGCTGGTGCATTAACCGGCTGGTAGTGCATCCGATCCGCAAGATTAGTCGCGAGCTGAGTAACCTGAATCCTCAGCAAGCGGGTGAGCACCAGCTCACGCTGCCGCCGCTGCACCATGACGATGAGATTGGCATGCTGGTACGCAGCTATAACCGCAATCAGCAGGTTGCCCAGCGTCTTCAGCAGCAAATGAGCGCGTTGAGTACCCATCATCCGGTCACGGAGCTGCCAAATAAGGCGCTGCTGATGGCGCTGATTGAGCAGATGGTGGCGAACGAGAAACGCGGCGCGTTGATGTTAATCGGGAGCGAAACGCTCCAGGATGCGGCCGGCGTGCTGAACGAAGAGCAGCGCGAGATGCTGCTGTTGACGCTGGTCGAGAAAATTAAACCCGTGTTGCCGACCAACGCGGTGCTGACCCAGCTCAGTCAGAATGATTTTGGGCTGCTGCTCTATGGCGTCAGCGACCCGTGGAATGCCATGACGCTGGCACAGAAAATCATGGAAACGCTCAACGCCCGTTTGCCCGTTCAGGCATTGCAACTGAAACCGACCGCCAGCATTGGCATTGCGATGTTCAGAGGGGGCCTCGATGCAGAACAGCTTTATCGCCGGGCGGCTTCGGCAACGCTTGCGGCTCGCCGCTTCGGGAAAAACCAAATTCAGTTCTTCGATCCCGATCAGATGGAGATAGCCCAGCAGCGCCTGACCGAAGAGCACGATATTTTGAATGCGCTTGAGAAGCATCAGTTTGCCATCTGGCTACAGCCGCAGGTGGATATGCGTGACGGGAGCGTGGTCAGTGCCGAAGTCCTGCTGCGCCAGCGCCAGGCTGACGGTAGCTGGAGCCTGCCGGAAGGGCTGATTGAGCGTATTGAAGCCTGCGGGCTGATGATTACCGTCGGTAGCTGGATCCTCGAGGAGTCCTGTCGCACGCTGTCTGCCTGGCAAAGCCGGGGCGTTACGCTGCCGCTGTGCGTCAATCTCTCCGCGCTCCAGCTGCTGCATGAAGCCATGGTGCCTTCGCTCCTGGAGCTGCTCAGACGTTACCGAATCCAGCCCGGCACGCTGATTCTTGAAGTTACCGAGAGCCGCCGCATTGATGATCCACAGGCGGCGGTCAATATCCTGCGGCCGCTCCGCCAGGCCGGGGTGCGTATTGCGCTGGATGATTTTGGTATGGGTTACGCCAGCCTGCACCATCTGCACCACATGAAAGCGCTGCCGATTGACGTGCTGAAGATAGACAAAAGCTTCATCGAAGGGCTGCCGGAAGATAACGCGATGGTGGGTGTGATTATCGCGATGGCCAAAGCCCTGGATCTGAAAGTGGTGGCTGAAGGTGTGGAACAAGAAGCACAGCGCGAGTGGCTGGTGCAGCAGGGGGTTATCTATGCCCAGGGGTTCCTGTATGCCAAAGCGCGCACCCTCGAGCAGTTTGAACGTGAATTTCTTACTGCGTAAATGAAAAACAATAGTTACAAATGTTAAGAGCTGGATCGGTTCAGTTCAAGTTTTTAACAGTTACGTTAACAAAATCGATCCAGGCCACTTCTGCGTTTTTTTTAGGGTGATATGTTGAGTGCCGCAGTCATACCGGTTCCTGAGCCGGGGCTGCGGTTACTCTCCGTTCAAGGATACTCTAATGAAAACCTCACTCTTCAAAAGTCTGTATTTTCAGGTGCTGACCGCAATTGCCATCGGCATTTTGCTGGGTCACTTTTACCCGGAATTGGGTGCCCAAATGAAACCGTTTGGCGACGCGTTCGTTAAACTGATTAAAATGATTATTGCGCCCGTCATCTTCTGCACCGTGGTGACCGGGATCGCTGGCATGGAAAGCATGAAAGCCGTAGGCCGTACCGGCGCGGTAGCGTTACTTTATTTTGAAATTGTCAGCACGATTGCGCTGATTATCGGGCTGGTTGTGGTTAACGTGCTGCAGCCAGGCGCCGGCATGAACGTGGACCCGGCGACGCTGGATGCCAAAGCGGTTGCGGTTTACGCTGAACAAGCTCAGCAGCAGGGCGTTATTGCCTTCTTGCTGGACGTGATCCCAGGTAGCGTGATTGGTGCGTTTGCCAGCGGGAATATCCTGCAGGTGCTGCTGTTTGCCGTTCTGTTTGGCTTTGCCCTGCATCGCCTGGGCCACAAGGGGCAGATGATCTTTAACGTCATCGAAAGCTTCTCTCAGGTTATCTTCGGCATCATCAACATGATCATGCGCCTGGCGCCTATCGGGGCGTTTGGGGCCATGGCGTTCACCATCGGTAAGTACGGCGTAGGTTCTCTGGTGCAGCTGGGCCAGTTGATCGTCTGCTTCTACATCACCTGCCTGCTGTTTGTGATTCTGGTCCTGGGCTCCATCGCCCGCGCGACGGGCTTTAGCATCTTCAAGTTCATTCGCTATATCAAAGAAGAGCTGCTGATTGTACTGGGGACATCGTCTTCCGAGTCCGTTCTGCCGCGTATGCTCGATAAGATGGAGAAGCTGGGCTGCCGTAAATCCGTTGTGGGCCTGGTCATTCCAACCGGCTACTCCTTCAACCTGGACGGCACCTCGATTTACCTGACAATGGCGGCGGTGTTTATCGCTCAGGCGACCAACAGCCACATGGATATCTTCCATCAGATCACGCTGTTGGTTGTGCTGCTGCTCTCTTCTAAAGGGGCTGCAGGCGTGACGGGAAGCGGCTTTATCGTGCTGGCGGCAACCATTTCTGCGGTAGGCCATCTGCCGGTTGCGGGTCTGGCGCTGATTTTGGGTATCGACCGCTTCATGTCCGAAGCGCGCGCGCTGACCAACCTGGTCGGTAACGGCGTGGCGACCGTCGTTGTCGCGAAATGGGTAAAACAGCTGGATGAAAAGCAACTTCATCAGCAGCTGGATAATCCAAAATCTGACAAAAAAGTGACCGAAGTCTCCCACTAATCCGACCAATTGCCCGCAGCGACTTGCCCTCGCTGCGGGCGACTCTGCATAATTACCTTCCTAAACATTCAACATTCTCTATTTTTCACTTTCTTACGTGACGTTTTCGCAGAAATGCGGTCAAACGGATTGGTGAAACGTCACCTATGTCGGTCTGCGGACGTCGAATGCCGGGCCGATGTGCTACTTTTAACCAGGATTGTTTTTAGGGGTTCACATGCAGGGCACCAAGATTCGACTTTTAGCTGGCGGGTTGCTATTAGCCGCAACGGCCAGCAACGTGCAGGCAGAAGCGCTCCAGCCGGACCCGGCCTGGCAACAGGGAACGCTTTCTAACGGCTTCCAGTGGCAGGTTTTGGCCACCCCCCAGCGCCCAAGTGACCGCGTTGAAATTCGCCTGATGGTGAATAGCGGTTCACTCACAGAGACCGCCCAACAAAGCGGTTACAGCCACTTTTTACCGCGCATGCTGTTGACGCAGACCGGCGGTCTGCCGACGAGCCAGGCGCGTTCGTTATGGCACCAAAGCAGCGACCCGGAGCGTCCACTTCCTCCGGCTATCGTCTCCTATGACTTCACGCTGTTTAACTTAAGCTTGCCTAATAACCGCAATGATTTGCTGAAAGAAGCGCTGACGTTTATGTCGACCAATATCGGGTCACTGGCGGTGACGCCGGCAACCGTCACCGCGGCACTGCATGTGCCGGATATGATCGCAACCTGGCCGATGAACACCAAAGACAGCTGGTGGCGCTACCGCCTGAAAGGCTCCACGCTGCTTGGCCACGATCCGGCTGATAATCTCAAGCGCCCGGTTGATGCCGCGCAGCTGAAAGCGTTTTACGACAAGTGGTACACCCCGGATGCCATGACCCTCATCGTGGTGGGTAACGTGGATAGCCGCAGCGTGGCGGAGCAAATCAACAAAACCTTTGGTGAGCTAAAAGGCAAGCGCGACACGCCTGCGCCTGTGCCAACGCTTTCCCCGCTTAACCCTGAGCCGGTGAGCCTGATGACCGACAGCGTGCGTCAGGACAGGTTGTCCCTGATGTGGGACAACAGCTGGCAGCCGATTCGTGAGTCTGCTGCGCTGCTGCGCTACTGGCGTGCCGACCTGGCCCGTGAAGCGCTGTTCTGGAATGTGCAGCAAAGCCTGAGCAAAAATGGCGTTAAAGACCTCAATCTGAGCTTTGATTGCCGCGTGCTTTATCTGCGCGCCCAGTGCGGGATCAACATTGAATCCCCGAACGATAAGCTGAACGCCAGCCTTACCAGCGTCGGGCGTGAACTGTTGAGAGTGCGCGATAAGGGGTTGTCTCAGGAAGAATTCGACGCGCTGATAGCGCAGAAAAAGAATGAGCTGACGAAGCTGTTTGCTACCTACGCGCGTACCGACACCGACGTGCTGATAAGCCAGCGTTTGCGTTCGCTGCAGAATCAGGTGGTTGATATTGCACCGGAGCAGTACCAGAAGCTCCGGCAGGACTTCCTCGACAGCCTGACCGTGTCGATGCTCAATCAGGATCTGCGTCAGCAGCTGTCTCAGGAGATGTCTATGGTGCTGCTGCAGCCTAAAGGCGAACCTGAGTACAACATGAAGGAGCTGAAAGAGACGTGGGATAAGGTGATGGTGCCGGCTGCGCCGCCGCCGGTGACGGACGATCCTAAGCCGGAAGTTTCGGATATTCCACCGGCTTCTTAGCGGTGGGATTGCCCCTCACCCCGCCCCTCTCCCCACAGGGGAGAGGGGGAGCTTGCGCAGACATTTTCTTTTCGTTCCCTCTCCCTTCCAGGGAGAGGGTTAGTGTGAGGGTCATCTTATTGGGGCATTGCATCCAGCGGGATAATCGCCCCGCGATATTGAATCACCGTGCCCGCCGTCAAATGACCACGCTTCGCGGCTTCTTCTGCTGTACCCCCGGTTAAACGCACCGCCAGATAACCCGCGCTAAAGGAATCTCCTGCCGCGGTGGTGTCCACGATTTTTTCTTTTGCCAGACGAAGCGCCGGGACGTCGAGTAGATCCTCGCCGCTGACCGAGACCAGGCAAGACTCAGCGCCTCGTTTGATAACCACTTCTTCTACGCCAGCAGCATGCGTCCGGCGAATCACTTCCTCTGCCGGGACTACGCCCCATAGCGCGTCTTCGTCGTCCAGCGTCAGAAACGCAATATCCGTGCAGGCCAGCATTTGCCGGTAAACACGCTGTGTCTCTTCCGGGCTGGTCCATAAGCGTGGCCGATAGTTATTGTCGAAAATGACTTTGCAGCCGTTCGCTCTGGCCTGCTCCAGCATCGCGAAAAGCTTCTCCCGGCTGGCGTTATTGAGGATGGCCAGGCTAATGCCGCTCAGGTAGAGATAATCAAACCGGGCCAGTTCCGCACATATTTCGCCTGAACGCTCGCTTTCCAGCCAGAACCGCGCCGCTGCTTCGTTACGCCAGTAGTAGAACGTCCGCTCACCGTGGCTATCGGTCTCGATGTAATACAGGCCCGGAAGGCGGTGCTCCAGGCGCTGAATCAATGCCGTGTGCAGGTGTTCCCGTTGCCAGGTGTCCAGCATTTGCTGGCTAAAACTGTCCTCGCCGAGCGCGGTGACATAATGCACTTCCAGCGCGCCTTCGCTGACCTGGCGGGCGAGGTAAACCGAGGTATTTAAGGTATCGCCTCCGAAGCCGCGATGCAGCTGGGCCCCACTTTGAGACAGTTCGATCATGCATTCGCCGATCACGGCAATTTTCTGAGTGAGCATAAGAAACCTGGCGGTTAAATGAACAAAAACGCTGTTTTTCGCATTCTCCGCCGTGGCGAAAAGTGAGTCAAACATTTTAAAACAGCGTTTTGAAAATATTTGATGTACGCCAGGTTATTGTGATTGTGACAAAAATCGCTCCGGCGCATTTTGCTGCGAAAGCGAGCATAAAGTTCTCTATTCCGACGCCGATAACCTTTCGACGAGCCATGTAGCGTTATCAGGGCAAACAGGATGTACAGATGAAGTTGAAGCAGATCACTCACCGGCTGCATACGCTTGAGGCGAGCGTTGAAAGTTTGCAGGAGCGACGATTCTGGCTGCAATGCCAGCGCCGCTACACCTTTCAGCCGATTTACAAAACAGACGGAAAATTGATGGCAGTTGAACTGCTGACGGTGGTCACGCATCCGGCTGAGGCTGACGTACGTATCCCGCCTGACCGCTATTTCTCTGCGATCCCCAGCCGCCAGCGTCTTGCGGTGGTGGAAGAGCAACTGCGTCTGCTGGAAGACTGGGCGCAGACCTTCATCGGTCACGGCATACTGGCCTCGGTGAACGTCGATGGCCCCACTTTAATTGCCATGAAGCAGCATCAGCCGATTCTTGATCTGATCGCCAAACTGCCGTGGGTACGTTTTGAACTTGTGGAGCACATTAACCTGCCGCAGGCGGCAACGCTGGCCGGCATGCACGAGTTTGGCCCGCTCTGGCTTGATGATTTTGGTACTGGCCTGGCTAACTTCTCCGCGCTGAGCGAAGTCCGCTACGACTATATCAAAGTGGCGCGCGAGCTTTTCATCATGCTACGAAAAAGCGATGAAGGGCGGAATTTATTTACCATGCTGCTGCAATTAATGAACCGCTACTGCAAGGGTGTGATTGTAGAAGGCATTGAAACGGTTGAAGAATGGCGAGATGTTCAATCTTCGCCTGCTTATGCGGCACAAGGTTATTTCCTGTCGCGCCCTGTCCCCTTCGAAAACCTGGAAAACGTTCTGATTCGCCTCCCCTGATGTCGTTTCGGTCACGCTGAACTATCTTTTAGTCAGGTAGACCAACATCAGGAGAGGTAAGAAGGATGACGAAAACGGGTAAAATTAGCAGCACAGTCGCCGGGATTTTCTTGTTGTTGGTTGTCGTAGCGATCGTGGCGATCGCCACGTTTGACTGGAACCGGCTGAAACCAACCATCAACCAAAAAGTCTCGACAGAGCTGAACCGCCCCTTTGCCATTCGCGGCTATTTAGGGGTGGTTTGGGCACGAAATAAAGACGAGCCCGGCTGGCGCAGCTGGGTGCCGTGGCCACACGTTCATGCCGAAGATATCCTGCTTGGTAACCCACCTGACATCCCCGAAGTCACCATGGTTCATCTGCCCAGCGTCGAGGCAACGCTCGCCCCGCTTTCGCTGTTAACCAAAACGGTTTATATCCCCTGGCTTCGCCTGGTTGAGCCGGATGTCCGTATTATCCGGCTGTCGGACAAAAACAATAACTGGACCTTTAACCTTGCCAGTGCTGGCGGCAGCGATCCCAATCAAAAACCCTCCGGCTGGTCCTTCCGGCTCGACAATATCCTGTTTGATAAAGGCCGGATCGCCGTGGACGATAAAGTGACCAAGGCGGCGCTAACGATCCTGGTTGATCCTTTGGGTAAACCGCTGCCGTTTAGCGAAGTGTCCGGCCAAAAGCCACAGGGCAAAGATGCGGCGAAAGCGGCAGATTACGTTTTCGGCCTGAAAGTGAATGGCCGCTACAACGGCCAGCCGGTGGAGGGCAGCGGTAAAATTGGCGGTATGCTGGCGCTGCGTAGCGAGGGCGATAGCGCATTCCCGGTGCAGGCAGATGTGCGTTCGGGGACATCGCGAGTGGCCTTCGTTGGCACAGTTAACGACCCGATGAAAATGGGAGGCGTCGATCTCAGACTCAAGTTCTCCGGCGATTCCCTCGGGAATCTTTACGCGCTGACCGGCGTGCTGCTGCCGGATACGCCTCCGTTTGAAACGGACGGCCATCTGCTGGCAAAAATCGACACGGATAAAGGCTCGGTCTTCCGCTATCAGGATTTTAACGGGCGCATTGGCGACAGCGATATCCACGGTTCACTGACCTACAGCCAGGGTAAACCGCGGCCTAAACTTGAGGGCGATTTAGTCTCTAAACAGCTGCGGCTGGCCGATTTAGGGCCGCTGATTGGCGTTGATTCCGGGAAGGATGCCGAAAAGACGAAAAAAGCCAGACAGCAGCGGGGTGACAGGACGGTGCAGCCAGCCGATAAAGTGCTGCCTTACGATCGCTTTGAAACGGACAAATGGAACGTGATGGATGCCGATGTGCGCTTTAAAGGGCAGCGCATTGAACACAGCGGCACGCTGCCGCTGAGCGACCTCACCACCCACGTGATCCTGAATAACGCTGACCTGCGCCTGCAGCCGCTGAAATTCGGCATGGCGGGCGGCTCCATCAATGCCAACATCCACCTTGAGGGCGATAAAAAGCCGATGCAGGGGAAAGCGGATATTCAGGCGCGTCGTCTGCAGCTGAAGCAGCTTATGCCGAAGGTTGAGTCTATGCAGAAAACGCTGGGCGAGCTGAACGGCGATGCCAATCTGAGCGGACGCGGTAACTCAGTCGCGGCGCTGATGGGCACCAGTAACGGCAGCCTGAAGCTGTTGATGAACGACGGGCTTATCAGCCGTAACCTGATGGAAATCGTTGGCCTTAACGTGGGCAACTACATTGTCGGCAAGATTTTTGGCGATGATGAGGTGCGGATCAACTGCGCCGCTGCGAACCTGGATTTACGCAACGGAATTGCGACGCCGAGAATTTTTGCCTTTGATACTGAAAACGCGCTTATTAACGTCACCGGCAGCACAAACTTTGCCAGCGAACGTCTGGATCTGACCATCGATCCGGAGAGCAAAGGGATTCGTATTATCACCCTGCGTTCTCCGCTCTATGTGCGCGGCACGTTCAAGAGCCCGGATGCGGGCGTGAAGCCGGGGCCATTGATTATTCGTGGCGCAGTGGCTGCGGCGCTTGCCACGCTGGTCACTCCGGCGGCGGCGCTGGCCGCGCTGATCTCGCCTTCTGAAGGAAGTGATAATCAGTGCCGGACGATTTTGGGGCAGATGAAGAAGTAAGGCTGCCCCTCATCTCGGCCCTCTCCCCAGAGGGGCGAGGGTGCATCGTAATCCCCTCTCCCTTTTAGGGAGAGGGTGAGGGTAAAAATTACAGCGACTGATGGCGGGTCTCTTTACTCAGCAGCAGCGCAATCAGCGTCAGCGCAGACATCGCCGCCAGATACACGCCGACATAGAACAGGCCATAATTAGCCTGCAGCCAGGTGGCGATATACGGTGCGACAGAGGCTCCAAGAATGGACGCGACGTTGTAAGAGAATGACGCGCCGGTGTAGCGGACTTCCGTCGGGAACATCTCCGGCAGCAGCGCACCCATCGGGCCAAAGGTCAGCCCCATCAGGCTCAGGCCAATCAGCAGGTAGGCCATCACCAGCGCCTGGTTCCCGGAACCCAGCAGCGGCGGGAAGACGAACAGCGCAAACAGAATCATCAGGCTGGTGATCACAATCATGCTCTTGCGGCGGCCAAAAGCATCCGCCAGATAGCCCGCAATCGGCACCATCACGCCAAAGCCAATCACCGCCATCATCAGCATCCACAGCACCTCATTGCGCGAGAAGCCCAGTCCCGCCGGAACGGGCGCGGTGCTGAAGGTCATGGAATAGACCGTCATGATATAGAACAGCGTATAGGTCGCCAGCATGATGAAGGTGCCGAGGATCGTCGCCTTCAAATGTTTGGTCAGCAGCGTGCCCAGCGGGACTTTAACCTGCTTCCCGGCTTTGGCAATCTTCGCGAAAACGGGTGTTTCATGCAGCGAAACGCGGACATAAAGCCCGATAATGACCAGCACCGCAGAGAGAATGAACGGCACGCGCCAGCCCCAGGACATGAACTGTTCGTCGGTCAGCAGCCATGAAAGCAGCAGGAAGGTGCCGTTGGCGAAGAAGAAGCCTATCGGCGCACCCAACTGCGGGAAAGAACCGTACAGCGCGCGTTTGCGCGGCGGGGCGTTTTCCGTGGCCAGCAATGCCGCGCCACCCCATTCACCGCCCAGGCCAAGACCCTGGCCAAAACGGGCCAGCGCCAGCAGAAGCGGGGCGAAGATACCGATGCTGGCATAGCCCGGCAGCAGGCCGATGACAACGGTCGAGATCCCCATCGTGAGCAGGGAAGCGACCAGCGTGACTTTGCGACCGACGCGGTCACCGAAATGGCCGAATAGCGCTGAACCAATCGGACGAGCCACAAAGGCGATGGCAAAAGTGGCGAGAGACTGTAGCGTGGCAGCCGTCGGGTCACCCTGCGGGAAGAAGATGTGCGGGAAGACAATCACCGCCGCGGTGGCATAGATATAGAAGTCGAAGAATTCGATGGCCGTGCCGACCAGCGAAGCAACAACGACTTTTCCGCGTGAGTTTACGGGCGTAGCGTCAGCCCCGGTATCGAGAGTTGTGGCAACGGATGCTTGCATAGATTTTTCTTATTTATGGCGAACGAAAGTCCATTTACGCATAGCAAAAGAAGCATTTCAACGCGCCGCACCGGGCGAAATGGCTCAAAAAACGCGCATTAAGTGGATAATTTTTAAGCCTGCCCGTAACCATCTATGAAATGCTTCACAAAATTTTCAAAATAGAGAATAAAACTGGTTTTAGGTTAAATAAAAGTTACCAGTTAGATTTATCTGCTGAGTTGGTCGGCTTGTCCCAGCGAGCGCAAAAACTGGCTATCTCACCGGATTGAAATTCCGGCAGGTGCGCCATTAATTTCTCCAGCGGCCAGTCCCACCAGGCGATGCGCCCCAGGCTTTCAGCCACCTCCTGCGGGAAACGGCTGCGAATAGGTTTCGCTGGCACGCCGCCAACGATGGTGTACGGCGGCACATCTTTGCTGACCACCGCGCCCGCGGCCAGTACAGCGCCGTCACCTACTGTCACGCCGGGCAGGACGATAACACCGTGGCCAATCCACACGTCGTTACCAATTATCACCCGGTCCTCCCGGCGATGCGCAAAGAATGAGGTATCCCGGCCAACATCAGTGGCGTAGTACTCGGGGCAGTAGGTAAAGCGGTGCTGTGACGGGCGATCCATCGGGTGATTGGGGGCGCCAAGTCGAACGTGGTTGGCAATGGCGGTGAATTTACCGATCTCGCTGTCGGCTACGCAGCAGTGTTCCCCGAGGTAGGAGAAGTCGCCGAGGGTGCTGTATTCCAGCACACTGTTGGCGAGTACTTCACACTGTTCGCCGATGTGTGTTTCGCGCAGGCGAACGCTGGGGTCAATAACAGTTTTTTGGAGTTTGGGTACGGAGGCAGTTGTCATGGCATGTTCTCTGGTCGGAGGTTTAGACAAGTGGACCTGCTAACCTGAAGGTCGGCAGGCCACCTATCCTGACCGGAAATCATGACAGGATTATTTATGCGTTTTTCCCGGCATCCTCGGGTCGTCTTTGTATTCTGCGGTGGCAATCCAGGCCGCGCAGAACAGCGTCAGGCGGGCGAAGAAGTAGAAGAAGGCCATCAGCCCCAGCACCGAGCCAAAAGCGGCCCCGGAAGGGGAACTGACGAGCTTCGGCAGGCTGTAGGTCATGATGATTTTGATCACCTCAAAGCCGATGGCCGCAATCAGCGTGCCGCGAATCAGTGCCTTGCGGCGCGGGCGATGGCGCGGCAGACGCCAGAAGATCCAGAAGAACAGCAGATAGTTGGCAAAAATAGAAATCGCCAGGCCGACCAGATGCCAGACCGGTTTCAGCCATTCGATATCGCCCAGGTGCAGCAGGCCGATCAGCAGCGTCTGGGCCGAGCCGGAAATCGAGGTAATAGACAGGGTAACGATCAGCGCAATCAGCAGTCCAATCAATGAGATAAAATCACGCAGGTATTTTACCCAGAATTTTTCCTGATCCTGCGGGCTACGTTCCCACTTATCCCGCGACTGAGCGCGCACCGCTTCACGCAGGTTGCCCATCCAGTTAATGCCGGAGTAAAGCGCAATCAGCAGCCCGACTAGGCCAACGGTGGTGCGCTGCTGAACCGCGGTATTGATGGTGTTTTTCAGGGTGGCGGCAAGCGTCGGGTCACTGACGTTCTCAAGGATTTTGGCAAAAATGTCTTCGAGCAGCGTCGGGTGAGAGGCAAGCACATAACCGCCTGCCGCGAAGGCCACCATCATGATGGGGATCAGCGACAGAAACGAGAAGTAGGTAATGGCGGCGCCAAACTGATTCCCCAGCCGGTCGTTAAAGCGTTCTGCGGCGCGGAGCAGGTGGGCAACCATCGGCTGCCTGACCGTTTTGTTGACCGCGGATATGGTGCTGTTCACCGCGGCGTTACTGGTTTTAAGCTTCACCAGCGGTTCATTCTCTGCGGGCTCGCCTGGGGCTTCATCCTGCTGGGTTTCGATAGGTATAACAGGCTCATACTCGAGCTCGTGGGTTGGGCGTTTTTCGCGGTTATCCGGCGTCGTCATCGGGTCAATTTTCCTTTTGCTGTGGCAGGATCTTAAGGAAATTATAGTCATAACGCTAATCGACATAGGCTTTCAGTACGTCAGTGAGCCATTCCATAAACAAATGCACTCGTCGGGAGAGGTTGCGGCGATGCGGATAAAGCAGCGAAATCGGCATCGGCTCGGCGCGGTACTGAGGCAAAATTTCCACCAGAGTGCCCTCTTTGAGCTGGGTTTTCACGCCTACGCGAGGTACCTGAATGATCCCCAGCCCGGCGACACAGGCGGCCTGGTAGGTTTCCGTGCTGTTGACGGTGATCAGGCCACCGGTTTTCACCCACTGCGTTGTTTTATCCAGCCAGACTTCAAAGCCTTGTGGGCGGGTGCCGAGATTTTGAGCGTAATGCACCAGGGCATGCGAAGCCAGGTCGTCCAGGCTTTCGGGATAGCCAAAGCGGCTGAGGTAGTCGGGGCTGGCGCAGTTGATCATGGTGAATTTCCCCAGCGGCCTGGCTACCAGACCTGAGTCTTTGAGGTGGCCCACGCGCACCACGCAGTCAAACCCTTCCCGGACGACATCCACCATTCTGTCGCTGCTGCTAAGCTCTAGCTCTATGCCTGGATATTGCTGCAGAAATCCCGGCAGTTTCGGGATGATCAAGCCGCGCGCCAGCGTAACGGGCATATCGATCCTGATGCGCCCGCTGACGCTGGCGGGATCGGTCTGGAACAGGCCGTCGAGTTCATCGAGGTTAGTTAACAGGTCGCGGCAGCGTTCGTAATAGACCATGCCGTCCTGGGTGAGCTGAACCCGGCGAGTGGTGCGGTGCAGCAGGCGCGTGCCGAGTGAGGTTTCCAGCGCCTGGACCTGACGAGAAACGCTGCCCTTCGGCAGCCCAAGCGTGTCCGCGGCGCGGGTAAAGCTCTCCAGCTCCGCAACCCGCACGAAAAGCTGCATTGCGTGTATTTTATCCATCTTATCACCACGTTGTTGCTGAAGATGAAACAGTGATGCGCATTTGGCCATATTTATTGATTTTGTATCAGCTAATAAGCTGCATCTCAATGTCCTGACAGCCAAATAAGGGGTTTATCATGAGTCAACGTATCGCTTTAGTGACCGGCGGCAGCCGTGGTTTAGGCAAAAACGCAGCGCTGAAGCTGGCTGCACGCGGAATCGGTATTCTGCTGACCTATAATAGCCAGCGCCAGGAAGCCGAAGATGTTGTGCGCGAAATTGAGCAAAAAGGCGTGAAAGCGGCCGCAATCCAGCTCAACGTCGGTGATTCTTCTACCTTCGCTGGGTTTGTTGAGCAGGTGAAAGAAACGTTGCGCGAGGTCTGGCAGCGAGACACGTTTGATTATTTATTGAACAACGCCGGGATAGGTCTTGAAGCATCGTTTGCCGAGACCACCGAAGCACAGTTCGATGAAATAATGAACATCCATCTTAAAGGGCCTTTTTTCCTGACTCAGGGCCTGCTGCCACTGATTAAAGACGGCGGCCGCATTCTGAATGTTTCCACCGGCCTGACCCGCTTCTCGCTGCCGGGTAAAGCCGCCTACGCCACGATGAAAGGGGCGATGGAAGTGCTGACCAAGTACCAGGCCAAAGAGCTGGGATCGCGTGGGATTGCGGTGAATATTATTGCGCCAGGCGCTATTGCCACCGATTTCAGCGGCGGTATTGTGCGCGACAACGAACACGTTTCGAAGGCGATTGCAGCACAAACCGCATTAGGGCGTGTAGGTCAGCCGGACGATATCGGCGATGCGATTGCGGCGATTCTTAGTGATGAGACGGGCTGGATGAACGCGCAGCGGATTGAGGTTTCCGGCGGGATGTTCCTTTAGTTTTTTGACCGCTCCCGGCAGGTGACCCTCACTCTAACCCTCTCTCTAAAAGGGAGAGGGGATCGACCGCCGTCTGCTTCCGTGCAATCGAGCAGCCAGAAGGAAGGGGGGTATTTCCCTCTCGCTCCTTTGGGGAGAGAGCCGGGATGAGGGGCAACTTCTACGCCGTAATTTCCCAGCCGCGCGCTTTCCACAAGCCCGGTAACTCAGCCAAATCGGTAAACGTCGTCACCTTCGGATGGTCGATCGGCTTGTTATGCGGATCGGCACAGAAGTAAAACACCTCCATGCCTGCCGCAATGCCCGACTGCGCACCTGCCATAGAATCATCCACCAGAATGCAGCGCTCTACGTCCATGTTCATCTGTTCCGCCGCGTGGAACATCAGGGCCGGGTCCGGCTTCCAGCGCTGAATGTCGTAGCCGCTGTACAGGGCATCCGGGAAGTAGCCGAGCATTCCGGTCTTGCCGAGAGAGTGCTGCATTTTGCTGACCGGGCCGTTGGATACCACGCACATCGGCTTATTGATTTGCGCCAGCAGCGTGTTCGCCCCGGCGATTGCCTGAAGTTCGCTGTCAAACAGGCGGGCAACTTCGGCGCGGTAGATCACTTCCAGCTCGAGCTTAGGCAGGCTGGTGCCGTACTCAGCGTTGATGGTGTCGATAATTTCGTAGAGTTTGACGCCTTTGAAGGTCTTGAAGACATCTTCGAGCGCAAGTTGAATGCCATATTGCGCAAACATATGTACGTAGGCTTTGGAGCAGATGACCTCGCTGTCGACCAGCGTTCCATCGCAGTCAAAAAACACCGCTTCTATCCGGGACATGCCATTTCCTTTCTCTTTGGTTTAACGTTTACTCTATGCTTTTTGCGCAACGCAATCGATCCCGTTGCGGTAATTTCAGCGAAAAAAGTGGATGATTTGCGTTATCCCCCGCCAATTTTGGTATAGGATAGCGGCGTATTTTTTCCTCTTTTAGTTCGGAAACCGATAATGAGCCAACCACAGTCCACTCCGGAAACAACCCCGGGGCTGCTCGAACGCGCGTTCAAATTACGCGAACACGGTACTAACGCCCGCACCGAGGTGATCGCCGGGTTCACCACCTTCCTGACGATGGTGTACATTGTTTTTGTTAACCCGCAGATCCTTGGCGCGGCCGGGATGGATACCCAGGCGGTCTTCGTCACCACCTGCCTGATAGCCGCCTTTGGCAGCATCCTGATGGGGCTTTTTGCCAACCTGCCGGTGGCACTGGCACCGGCGATGGGCCTGAATGCCTTTTTCGCCTTCGTGGTCGTCGGCGCGATGGGTCTGTCCTGGCAAGTCGGCATGGGCGCGATTTTCTGGGGCGCCGTAGGCCTGCTGCTGCTGACCATCTTCCGCGTTCGCTACTGGATGATTGCGAATATCCCGCTTGGCCTGCGCGTTGGCATTACCAGCGGTATTGGCCTGTTTATCGGCATGATGGGGCTGAAAAATGCCGGGATCATCGTGGCCAACAAAGAGACGCTGGTCAGCATCGGGAACCTGACTTCCCACAGCGTGCTGCTGGGGGCGTTGGGCTTCTTTATCATTGCGATTCTCGCTTCCCGTAATATTCACGCGGCGGTGCTGGTTTCTATCGTGGTAACCACGCTGCTGGGCTGGCTGCTGGGCGACGTGCAGTACCACGGCATCGTGTCTGCGCCGCCGAGCGTGAGCAGCGTTGTCGGGCAGGTGGATTTAGCCGGGTCGCTGAATCTGGGCCTTGCAGGCGTGATCTTCTCCTTCATGCTGGTGAACCTGTTTGACTCCTCCGGCACCCTGATTGGCGTCACGGACAAAGCCGGGTTAACCGACGAGAAGGGCAAGTTCCCGCGCATGAAGCAGGCGCTGTTCGTGGACAGTATCTCTTCCGTGACCGGCTCGTTCTTCGGAACTTCTTCCGTTACTGCCTACATCGAAAGCTCATCCGGCGTTTCCGTCGGGGGCCGCACCGGCCTGACCGCGATTGTGGTTGGCCTGCTGTTCCTGCTGGTTATCTTCCTGTCACCGCTGGCGGGCATGGTGCCTGCGTATGCGGCCGCCGGGGCGCTGATTTACGTTGGCGTGCTGATGACCTCCAGCCTGGCCCGCGTGAAGTGGGATGACCTGACCGAAGCGGTACCGGCGTTTGTTACCGCGGTGATGATGCCGTTCAGCTTCTCGATTACTGAAGGTATTGCGCTGGGCTTTATTTCCTACTGTGTCATGAAGCTGGGCACCGGCCGCTGGCGCGAGCTGAGCCCGTGCGTGATCATCGTGGCGCTGCTGTTTGTGCTGAAAATTGTGTTTGTTGATTAAAGCCAGACGCTAAAAACAACAACGCCAGTCATGCGACTGGCGTTTTTTTTGGCCTGGAATCAGGCTTTAACGCGCTTGATATAATCGCCAAAGGCGGTGAGCTGCCCGGTCAGATGGTCGAGCGTGCTTTGATCCACCACTTCGCCGCTCTGCGGGTCGACTTTGTTCTGAATCACGCCGCCCATAAACTCAGGCTTGTTCATCACCATCGCGTCCAGGAAAACGAGGATCTGGCGCAGGTGATACTGGCAGCGCGCGCCGCCGATAGCGCCCATGGAGCTGGTTTGAATCAGCACTGGCTTGCCGGCGAGCGGCTGTTCAGGCAGACGAGAAAGCCAGTCGATGGCGTTTTTCAGGCCACCCGGCACGGAATAGTTGTATTCCGGCGTCACAATCACCACGCCATCAGCCTGGCGGATTTGTGCGGCAATGGCTTCCACGCTCTGCGGGAAACCGTCTTCTTGCTGGATATCGGCATCGTACAGCGGGATATCGCCGATGGAAGGCAGGGCATCTATCTGCATGCCTGCCGGGGCGATGTTCGGCAGCGTACGGGCGACCATCGCGTTAAATGAACCCTTACGCAGGCTCCCCAGTAAAGTCACTATCTTCAACGAATCAGACATTGGTACTCCTTTATGTGTCAGGACGTTCGGGAAAATGTGTTATGCGGCGTTGCTGCCTCTGATGATATACCCGTCAGGCGAATGATGCGCGCCTGAGCGCTTCGGCTGCGAGCTTCAGCATCCGGCAGGGCGTTCCAGCCCTGTTGGCCGTCGAATTCCCACAGCTTCAGGCGCTCCACGCCTGGCGCCACGGCACAGCCCCAGATGAGGATATCTTCCGCATCGCTGATAGCTTCAATATGCGGCTCGTTTATGACGCGCAGACGACCAGAGCCTGGCAATAATTGTAGTGTGCTGAGGCTGGTCTGGGGATTGTCCGTTAGTTTCAGGACGCTGCGCCGCAGCGTATGCAGCTGGGTTCTGGCTTCGTTGGGATCGTTTTGGTTATTGATCCAGGTCATTTCGCTGCTGCTGGACTGAGACGGTGGCACAACCGGGGACGGGGCCTGGAAACTGCGGCGAAGCTCCATGTCCAGCCCGCAGCGCCCTTCGGTTGCCAGCAGCACGCCCACCATGTTACCGGCGTAGGCGATGCTGAAATCCGGCAGTTCGGCGTCGGCAAAGCGCGGGCGACCTGCGGTAGACGTAATGATTTGCGGCAGGCGCTGGGTACCGTACAGCATAAACATCATCTCTGCGACCAGCGTACGCGACGCGAGATAGCGCGTGCGGCGATGTTCTGGCATCAGGCTGGCGGCGTTAAGAATTTCGTCGTTCAGTCGGGGTGAAGTGAGGTTGGGAGGGTTCAGAGCCCATCTTGCAAAATGCGTCGCCATTTGTCGCTCCTTGATAATGGTCAGTCGATGTCATGCTGTTTCGGGTGGCTGAAACAGCGCTCCGCGTCCGATCCTGAATCTTGTCAGGGATCGAAGAGTAGTCTCTGGCTCAATGCGCTGTCATTGATGCTCTTCAATAGCATGAACTATTTTTTGAGCAATATATTATATATTCAATCCTGGGAAAATTCTTAGTGGTTTGCGTAAGTGGAGCACTTAAAAATGTCGTTCTGAAGACATCGTCTTGAAATGATGAAGTATTTTAAATATGAGGAAAATGCCCCGCATTCTGAAGTGTGACGCGGGGCGGCGGTAAGGGTTATTTCCCGATACAGAAGCTAGAGAAGATGCGCCCTAACAGGTCGTCAGAGCTAAATTCGCCGGTGATTTCACTTAAGTTCTGCTGCGCCAGGCGCAGCTCTTCTGCCAGCAATTCTCCGGCCCAGGCACCCAGCAGCTGGGCTTTGCCCTGTTGCAGGTGTTCAGCGGCTTGCTCAAGCGCCTGCAGGTGACGGCGGCGGGCGAGGAAGCCGCCTTCCATGTTGGTTTCGAAGCCCATGCTCTCTTTCAGATGCGCGCGCAGCACGTCAACACCTTCCCCGGTACGGGCGGAAAGACGAACAAGTGAGTGACCATTTACTTCGCTCAGGCCAAGCGTTTCGCCGGTGACGTCCGCTTTATTGCGCACCACGGTAATCGGCAAACGCTCCGGCAGACGGGCGATGAAATCAGGCCAAATCGCCGCCGGGTCAACGGCGTCGGTGGTGGTGCCGTCCACCATGAACAACACGCGATCCGCCTGCTCAATCTCTTTCCAGGCACGTTCAATCCCGATGCGTTCAACTTCATCGCTGGCTTCGCGCAGGCCCGCGGTATCGATGATATGCAGCGGCATTCCGTCGATGTGGATATGTTCGCGCAGGACGTCACGCGTGGTGCCGGCGATATCGGTGACGATAGCCGCTTCACGCCCGGCCAGCGCATTCAACAGGCTGGATTTACCGGCGTTTGGACGGCCGGCAATAACGACTTTCATGCCTTCACGCAGCAGGCTGCCCTGGCGGGCTTCGGCGCGTACCGCGTCAAGATCGCCAATGACCCGATGCAGCTGGGCTTCGATTTTACCGTCGGAGAGGAAGTCGATCTCTTCATCCGGGAAATCGATAGCCGCTTCCACGTAAATACGCAGGTGAGTCAGCGCTTCCACCAGGTGGTTAATACGCGCGGAGAAAGCCCCCTGCAGCGAATTAAGCGCTGAACGAGCGGCCTGCTCGGAACTGGCATCGATCAGGTCGGCAATCGCCTCTGCCTGCGCCAGGTCGAGCTTATCGTTCAGGAAAGCGCGTTCTGAAAACTCACCGGGGTTGGCGATGCGTAAACCCGGCAGCGCCAGAATGCGTTTTAGCAGCAGGTCGAGGATGACCGGGCCGCCGTGCCCTTGCAGTTCGAGAACATCTTCACCGGTAAAGGAATTCGGGCCAGGAAACCACAGTGCAATGCCCTGATCCAGCGCGCTACCGTCGGCATCGCGAAAGGGAAGGTAATCCGCGTAGCGCGGCTTCGGCAGCTTACCGAGCACCGCCTCTGCGACCTCGCGCGCCTGGCGGCCGGAAATACGCAGGATGCCTACGCCGCCACGCCCCGGCGGAGTAGCCTGGGCAATGATAGTGTCATGATTGCTCATCGTTTATCTCAGACCTTGAATCAAAAAGAAAAAGGCGGTCAATCGACCGCCTTTCGTAAGCTTAACGCCAAATATTATCAGGTCTTTTTCTTGTCGCGGCTATGCAGGCCACGCTTTTCCAGACCGCGATAAATCAGCTGCTGCTGAAGGATGGTCACCAGGTTGCTGACGATATAGTACAGCACCAGACCTGACGGGAACCACAGGAAGAACACGGTGAAGATGACCGGCATAAAGGTCATGATCTTCTGCTGCATCGGGTCGGTTACGGTGGTCGGCGACATCTTCTGGATGAAGAACATCGTGGCGCCCATCAGAATCGGCAGGATGTAGTACGGGTCCTGTGCAGACAGGTCGTGGATCCACAGTGCAAACGGCGCGTGGCGCAGTTCAACGGAGCCCATCAGCATGTAGTACAGCGCCAGGAAGATTGGCATCTGGATGATCAGCGGGAAGCAGCCGCCCAGCGGGTTAACCTTCTCAGCTTTGTACAGCGCCATCATTTCCTGGCTCATACGCTGCTTGTCGTCACCGATACGCTCACGCATGGCCGCCAGTTTTGGCTGCAGCATACGCATTTTGGCCATCGAGGTGTACTGCGCTTTGGTCAGCGGGTACATGATGCCACGAACGATAAAGGTGATAACGATAATGGAGAAGCCCCAGTTACCGATGAAGCTGTGGATAAATTTCAACAGCTTAAACAGCGGCTGAGAGATGAACCACAGCCAGCCGTAATCTACGGTCAGGTCAAGGTGTGGCGCAACGGCTGCCATTTTGTCCTGAATTTCCGGACCTACCCATAGGGTGCTGCCCATCTGAGCGGTCTGGCCTGGCTGGACTACCTGAGAAGAAGATTTGTAGCCAATCGCCGCAACGTCGTTGCTCAGCTTGGTGGTGTAGAAGTTGTTCGCGCCCTGAGTATGCGGCACCCATGCGGTAGCAAAGTACTGCTGCAGCATCGCCACCCAACCGCTGTTGGCGTTGACGTTCAGGTTTTCACCGTCAGCGATGTTGTCGAACTTAACTTTTTCGTATTTCGCGTCCGGGGTGGAGTACGCGGCACCACGGAAGGTGTGCAGCGCAAAGTTGCTGCTGCCGGTGTCGCGATGAGAAGGCAGGTTGATGGACTGCTTCAGCTGACCAAAGGTCGCCAGCTCCAGCGGTTTCTCGCCCACGTTCTTCACGTTGTAGTCCACACCGACAGAGAACTCACCGCGTTTCAGGGTGAAGGTCTTGGTGAAGGTGTTGCCAGCGGCGTCGGTATACGTCATCGGGACAACCAGTTCGTTCTGGCCATCCGCCAGTGCGAAGGTATCGGCAGTGACGTTATACAGCGGACGATCGCCGTTCGCCGGGTTATCCGGGCCATCACGACCGGTCAGGCCGCTCTGCGCCTGGTAGATAAATTCAGGCGTGGTTTCCAGCAGTTGGAACGGCTCTGAGGATTTCAGCTCTTTCGGGTAGGTTGGCAACAGCGCTTGTTCTACATCACCACCGCGGGTGTTGATGGTCAGTTCAAGAACGTCAGTTTTAACCGTAATGAGTTTTCCCTGGCCACTGGCCGGCACACCCTGGTTAGCGGCGTTACCCTGGCTGTTCGTGGTCTGCGTGGTCTGCTGCACCTGAGGTTGAGGAGCGTGGTCCTGCTCCCAGGCTTGCCAGATCATGAAAGACACGAACAACAAAGCGATGAGAAAAAGATTGCGTTGCGAATCCATCGTTAGTGTTCTCTGGTATCAAAAGGTCCGGGCGGAACGGGATCGTCTCCACCAGGGTTCAAAGGGTGGCATTTTAGTACGCGTTTCATCGTTAACCAACTGCCTTTTAACACTCCAAACCTGCGCAAGGCCTCAATTCCGTAGTGAGAACAGGTTGGGGTGAAACGGCAATGCGGCCCGAGAAGCGGACTAATCAGGCGTTGATAGACCCTGATAAGGGCTATCAGGACCCGCGAGCCTGGCGACAATGGCGGCGCCATAACTTTTCCAATGCTTCCGATAAAGCCTGGTTATCCAGATCGGCAACCCCTTTCTTCGCTACTACCACGAAATCCATTGCTGGCAGTTCGTGCTGACGCAGACGGAAGCTTTCACGCGTCAGACGTTTAATCCGATTGCGTTCGTGGGCGCGTTTTACGTTTTTTTTAGCGACGGTGAGACCGATGCGGGGATGCCCCAGCGAATTAAGGCGGCCGAGAATGGTGATTTGCGGCGTGCCAGCCCGTTGTGGCTGCTGGAAGACGAATGTGAAATGATGGGGAGTTAACAAGCGTAACTCCCTGGGAAAAGCTAGCTTAACCACGCAGGGGTTAGCTTTTATTACTTAGAAACGGTCAGACGAGAACGGCCTTTAGCACGACGACGTGCCAGAACCTGACGACCATTTTTAGTAGCCATACGAGCACGGAAGCCGTGAGAACGGTTGCGCTTCAGTACAGACGGTTGAAAAGTGCGTTTCATGGCGATTTCTACCTAAACTATTAAATTTCACTGGATTTGCGTAATGCCCAACAGGGTCTGCGAACGACTTACGCTTCAGTGTGGCTGATTAAAGAGGCCGGATTGTAATAATTGTACACTCCGGAGTCAATTCAATTCCCTTACTGCTGCGCCCTTTTTGACCCCGAAAAGAGGCCCGGATCTCCGCTGAATGACAGCGGCATTACGCGACGGGTTGAGAATTATACGGGCTTACCGTGAAAGCGCAAGGATCCACGAGGATCTTCATCAGATCTCTTTAGCGATATTTGTGCGCTAGTCATTAAATTTTCCAATATGAGACGGTTATACGCTGCACGTGTGGCAGGATCGATTACACTTAACCCGCTCAAAACTTCCCTGTGGATAATTCGTGAAGAATCTGTGAGAAACAGAAGATCTCTGCCGCGCTTTAGGCTATGATCCGCGGTCCCGATCGTGATACAGCCTTCACCGGGGAAACCGCAAATAGCGGTTCGCGCGCCTCCCACAGCCTGAGAGCGCGTGTCAACAATCATGAATGTATAACTTTCAGTCTTCGTCTTTTTATCGACTTTGTTCGAGTGGAGTCCGCCGTGTCACTTTCGCTTTGGCAGCAGTGTCTTGCCCGATTGCAGGATGAGTTACCAGCCACAGAATTCAGTATGTGGATACGCCCCCTACAGGCGGAACTGAGCGATAACACGCTGGCTTTGTACGCGCCTAATCGTTTCGTGCTCGACTGGGTGCGGGATAAATATTTAAATAATATCAATGGGTTGCTTAACGATTTTTGCGGCAGCGATGCACCTTTATTACGCTTCGAAGTTGGCAGCAAACCCGTGACTCAGCCCGTTGCCGCTATGGCAACCGCGGCGGCCCCTGCCCAGGTTGCACGCGCTGCAGCGCCGATGCGCCCAAGCTGGGATAACATGCCTGCGCCTGCTGAGCCGTCCTACCGTTCTAACGTTAACCTGAAACACACCTTTGATAACTTCGTTGAAGGTAAATCGAACCAGCTGGCTCGCGCGGCAGCACGCCAGGTGGCCGATAACCCAGGTGGCGCGTATAACCCGCTCTTCCTTTATGGCGGCACCGGTTTAGGTAAAACGCACCTTTTACATGCGGTGGGTAACGGCATCATGGCCCGCAAGCCGAATGCCAAAGTGGTGTACATGCACTCTGAGCGTTTTGTTCAGGACATGGTTAAAGCACTGCAGAATAACGCCATCGAAGAGTTCAAACGCTACTACCGTTCGGTGGATGCGCTGCTTATCGATGACATCCAGTTTTTTGCCAATAAAGAACGTTCACAGGAAGAGTTTTTCCACACCTTTAATGCCCTGCTGGAAGGGAATCAACAGATCATTCTGACGTCGGATCGCTATCCAAAAGAGATCAACGGCGTGGAGGATCGTTTGAAATCCCGTTTCGGCTGGGGGCTGACGGTGGCGATCGAGCCGCCGGAGCTTGAAACCCGTGTGGCGATCCTGATGAAAAAGGCCGACGAGAACGATATCCGTCTGCCGGGCGAAGTGGCCTTCTTTATTGCCAAGCGACTGCGCTCCAACGTCCGCGAGCTGGAAGGGGCGCTGAACCGCGTAATCGCCAACGCCAACTTTACCGGCCGGGCGATTACCATCGACTTCGTGCGTGAAGCGCTGCGCGATCTGCTTGCGCTTCAGGAGAAGCTGGTCACCATCGATAATATTCAGAAAACGGTGGCCGAGTATTATAAAATTAAGGTCGCTGACTTGCTGTCCAAGCGTCGCTCCCGTTCCGTTGCCCGTCCGCGCCAGATGGCGATGGCGCTGGCAAAAGAGCTGACCAACCATAGCCTGCCGGAAATTGGCGATGCTTTTGGTGGACGCGACCACACCACGGTTTTACATGCCTGCCGCAAGATTGAGCAGCTGCGTGAAGAAAGCCACGATATTAAAGAAGATTTCTCCAATTTAATCAGAACATTATCTTCGTGACGCTATGAAATTTACCGTTGAACGTGAACATTTATTAAAACCGCTGCAGCAGGTAAGTGGCCCCCTCGGAGGCCGCCCGACTCTGCCTATCCTGGGCAACCTGCTGCTGCAGGTGGCTGAAGGTGCACTCTCTTTAACCGGTACCGATCTGGAAATGGAGATGGTGGCGCGCGTGGCGCTGGTACAGCCTCATGAACCTGGGGCTACGACCGTACCGGCACGTAAATTCTTCGATATCTGCCGTGGCCTGCCGGAAGGGGCTGAAATTGCGGTACAGCTGGAGGGCGACCGCATGCTGGTTCGCTCCGGGCGTAGCCGCTTTTCGCTTTCCACGCTGCCGGCGGCAGACTTCCCGAACCTGGACGACTGGCAGAGCGAGGTAGAATTTACCCTGCCGCAGGCGACCATGAAGCGCCTGATCGAAGCCACCCAGTTCTCTATGGCGCATCAGGACGTTCGTTATTACCTGAACGGCATGCTGTTCGAAACCGAAGGCGAAGACCTGCGTACCGTTGCAACGGACGGCCACCGCCTGGCGGTTTGTTCGATGCCGGTTGGTCAACCTTTGCCTAATCATTCGGTTATCGTGCCCCGTAAAGGTGTGATTGAGCTGATGCGTATGCTCGACGGCGGTGAAACCCCGCTGCACGTACAAATCGGCAGCAATAACATTCGCGCTCACGTCGGCGACTTCATCTTTACCTCCAAGCTGGTGGATGGCCGCTTCCCGGACTACCGTCGCGTGCTGCCGAAGAACCCGGATAAACACCTCGATGCAGGCTGCGACCTGTTGAAGCAGGCGTTTGCCCGTGCGGCGATTTTGTCGAACGAGAAATTCCGCGGCGTGCGCCTGTTCGTCAGCGAGAACCAGCTGAAAATCACGGCAAACAACCCCGAGCAGGAAGAAGCAGAAGAGATTCTGGACGTTTCCTACGACGGTACCGAGATGGAAATCGGCTTCAACGTCAGCTATGTGCTGGACGTGCTGAACGCCCTGAAGTGTGAGAACGTCCGCATTCTGCTGACCGACTCCGTTTCCAGCGTGCAGATTGAAGACGCGGCCAGCCAGGCGGCGGCCTATGTTGTTATGCCAATGAGACTGTAGATGTCACTTACGCGTTTGCTGATTAAAGACTTTCGCAACATCGAAAACGCGGATCTCGCTCTTTCTCCTGGCTTTAATTTTCTGGTCGGTGCTAACGGCAGCGGCAAAACCAGCGTGCTTGAGGCGATTTATACCCTCGGGCACGGTCGTGCTTTTCGCAGCCTGAAAATTGAACGCGTGATCCGCCATGAGCAGGACGCTTTTGTTTTGCACGGGCGGCTTCAGGACGGTGAAAGGGAAACCTCAATCGGCCTGACCAAAGACCGCACCGGCGACAGCAAAGTACGTATTGACGGCAGCGACGGCCACAAAATCGCCGAACTGGCGATGATGATGCCGATGCAGCTGATTACCCCCGAGGGGTTTACTTTGCTGGGCGGCGGCCCCAAATACCGTAGAGCTTTCCTTGATTGGGGCTGCTTTCACAATGAACCTGGCTTTTTTGTGGCCTGGAGTAACCTCAAACGCCTGCTGAAGCAACGTAACGCCGCGTTGCGCCAGGTGACACGCTACGCGCAGCTGCGCCCGTGGGATCAGGAGCTGATTCCGCTGGCCGAGCAAATCAGCCGCTGGCGCGCCGACTACAGCGCCGCCATTGCGGAAGATATGGCCGATACCTGCGCACAGTTTTTACCGGAATTTGCCCTGAGCTTCTCTTTCCAGCGCGGCTGGGAGAAAGAGAGCGACTATAGCGAAGTGCTGGAGCGCAATTTCGAACGCGACCGGATGCTGACCTATACCGCGCACGGCCCACATAAAGCGGATTTTCGTATTCGTGCCGACGGGGCGCCGGTGGAAGACACGCTCTCGCGCGGGCAGCTTAAATTACTGATGTGCGCCTTACGACTGGCGCAGGGTGAGTTTCTCACCCGGCAGAACGGGCGGCGTTGCCTGTATCTGATAGATGATTTTGCCTCTGAACTGGATGACGCCAGGCGCGGCCTGTTGGCCAGCCGGTTAAAGGCCACGGAGTCACAAGTTTTTGTTAGCGCGATCAGCGCCGAACATGTGATGGATATGGCGGACAAAAATTCAAAGATGTTCGCCGTGGATCAGGGTAAAATAGCGGATTAACCCAAGATTAAATGAGCGAGAAACGTTGATGTCGAATTCTTATGACTCCTCCAGTATCAAAGTCCTTAAGGGGCTGGATGCGGTACGTAAGCGCCCGGGCATGTATATCGGCGATACGGATGACGGCACCGGTCTGCACCACATGGTATTTGAGGTCGTGGATAACGCTATCGACGAAGCGCTCGCGGGCCACTGTAAAGACATCGTGGTCACTATCCACGCGGATAACTCCGTCTCGGTAACCGATGATGGCCGTGGTATTCCTACCGGTATTCACCCGGAAGAGGGTGTTTCTGCCGCGCAGGTTATCATGACCGTACTGCACGCTGGCGGTAAGTTTGATGACAACTCCTATAAGGTGTCCGGCGGCCTGCACGGCGTAGGCGTCTCGGTGGTTAACGCCCTGTCCCAGAAGCTTGAGCTGGTCATTCGCCGCGAAGGTAAAGTGCATCAGCAAACCTACATCCACGGTGAGCCTCAGGCTCCGCTGGCAGTGACCGGTGACGCCGATGTGACCGGGACTCAGGTGCGTTTCTGGCCGAGCCATGAAACCTTCACCAACGTAACCGAATTCGAATACGAAATCCTGGCTAAGCGCCTGCGCGAGCTGTCGTTCCTGAACTCTGGCGTGTCTATCCGCCTGATCGACAAGCGCGACGGTAAGCAGGATCACTTCCACTACGAAGGCGGCATCAAGGCGTTTGTTGAGTACCTCAACAAGAACAAAACCCCGATTCACCCGAACGTGTTCTATTTCAGTACTGAAAAAGACGGTATCGGCGTGGAAGTGGCGCTGCAGTGGAACGACGGTTTCCAGGAAAACATCTACTGCTTTACCAACAACATTCCTCAGCGCGACGGCGGGACTCACCTTGCGGGCTTCCGCGCGGCGATGACCCGTACCCTGAACGCCTACATGGACAAAGAAGGCTACAGCAAAAAAGCCAAAGTCAGCGCCACCGGTGACGATGCGCGTGAAGGCCTGATTGCCGTCGTTTCCGTGAAAGTGCCGGATCCTAAATTCTCTTCCCAGACCAAAGACAAGCTGGTTTCTTCGGAAGTGAAATCCGCAGTTGAGCAGCAGATGAACGAACTGCTGGCCGAATACCTGCTGGAAAACCCGTCTGACGCGAAAATCGTTGTCGGCAAAATTATTGATGCGGCGCGCGCTCGTGAAGCTGCACGTCGCGCACGTGAAATGACCCGCCGTAAAGGCGCGCTCGACCTGGCTGGCCTGCCTGGTAAGCTGGCGGACTGCCAGGAACGCGACCCGGCGCTGTCTGAACTGTACCTTGTGGAAGGGGACTCTGCGGGCGGCTCTGCAAAACAGGGGCGTAACCGTAAGAACCAGGCGATCCTGCCGCTGAAAGGTAAAATCCTTAACGTTGAGAAGGCGCGCTTCGACAAGATGCTCTCTTCTCAGGAAGTGGCGACGCTTATCACCGCGCTGGGCTGCGGCATTGGCCGTGACGAATACAACCCGGACAAGCTGCGCTACCACAGCATTATCATCATGACCGATGCGGACGTCGACGGTTCCCACATTCGTACGCTGCTGCTGACCTTCTTCTACCGTCAGATGCCTGAAATTGTTGAGCGCGGCCACGTCTATATTGCACAGCCGCCGCTGTACAAAGTGAAGAAAGGCAAGCAAGAACAGTACATCAAAGACGATGAAGCGATGGACCAGTACCAAATCGCTATCGCCCTTGACGGTGCGACTCTGCACACCAACGCAAGTGCACCTGCGCTGGCCGGTGAACCACTCGAGAAGCTGGTGGCGGAATACAACACCGCGCAGAAAATGATTGGCCGCATGGAGCGCCGTTATCCACGCAACCTGCTGAACAACCTGGTTTATCACCCAACGCTGCAGGTGGCCGACCTGGCCGACGAAGCGAAAGTGACGCAGTGGATTTCTGCGCTGACCGTGACGCTGAACGAAAAAGAGCAGCACGGCAGCACCTGGAAATACGATATTCACCATAACAGCGAGCTGAACGTGTTTGAGCCGATTGTACGCGTGCGTACTCACGGCGTGGACACTGACTACGTGCTGGAAAAAGAGTTTGTGGAAGGGGGCGAATATGGCCGTCTTTGCGCTCTCGGTGAGAAGCTGCGTGGCCTGATTGAGGAAGATGCGTTTATCGAACGCGGCGAACGCCGTCAGCCGGTAACCAGCTTCGAGCAGGCGCTGGAGTGGCTGCAGAAAGAGTCCCGTCGTGGTCTGGCAATCCAGCGCTATAAAGGCCTGGGCGAGATGAACCCGGATCAGCTGTGGGAAACCACCATGGATCCTGACAGCCGTCGCATGCTGCGCGTGACCGTTAAAGACGCGATTGCTGCGGACCAGCTGTTCACCACCCTGATGGGCGATGCGGTTGAACCACGTCGTGCATTTATCGAAGAGAACGCCCTGAAAGCGGCGAACATCGATATCTAAGGCCTGCCCAGCCAGACTAAAAAGCCGTGCTTTTAGCGCGGCTTTTTCCTTTTTTGTGGCTAGCAGCCGAAAATCAATGAATTGATTTTCCTGGTTTATTTTTTGGTGTCCTCTGGTATTTCATCTATACCTTTGCCTCACCATCGTGATGGAGCCGTGCTTTTAGCACGGCTTTTTTTATGGGCGCTATACTTTCCGGTGTCGATTTTCTACATCACAGAGGGAAACCCCATGGGACTTTTTGATCAGGTTGCGGGCTCGCTGCTGAACGGTGACGCCGGTAAATATCAGGCCATTCTAAGCTGGGTAGAACAGCAGGGCGGTATTCAGGCGCTGCTGGACAAGCTGCGCCAGGGCGGCTTAAGCGAAATCGTCTCCTCGTGGCTCAGCAGCAACAGTACAAATCAGCCGCTGAGCGGCGACCAGATAACTCAGGCCCTGGGTTCGCCGTCCGTAGCCGCGCTGGGGGAAAAACTGGGCGTGGATACCGGCTCGGCTTCCGCTTTACTGGCGGAATACCTGCCGAAGGTGATCGACGCGCTGTCGCCAAACGGTGAAGTGACGCCGGAAGCCCATAACGACTTGCTGAGTGCTGGCGTTAACCTGTTGAAAGGTAAGTTGTTCAGCTGACCTTTTTGTTGGCTCCGGCTGTATGTCCGGGGCTTTTAAAAGAGGAGTTTGCCTGCCGCCTCTCATCCCCCTTTTCCCCGGAGTTTGCTGCTGTTTTTTGAGCGGAATCGCGTTAGCATGAGGTAAATCCATTACCTCTGAAGATCTCATGACCATAAAACTGATTGCAATTGATATGGATGGCACGCTGCTGCTGCCAGACCACACTATCTCTCCGGCGGTAAAACAGGCCGTTGCGGCGGCGCGCGAGCGCGGCGTGAACGTCGTGATCTGTACCGGTCGTCCGTTTGCTGGCGTTGAAAGCTACCTGCGTGAGCTGCAGATGGATAAGCCCGGCGACTACTGCATCACTTACAACGGCGCGCTGGTGCAGAAGGCAAGCGACGGCAGCACCGTCGCCCAGACGGCGCTGAACTATGACGATTATCGTTTCCTGGAAAACCTGTCCCGCGAAGTGGGCTCACACTTCCATGCGCTGGATCGTCATACCCTTTACACCGCGAACCGCGATATCAGCTACTACACGGTGCATGAGTCCTTTATCGCCAGTATTCCTTTGGTGTTCTGCGAAGCGGAAAACATGGATAAAAACGGCGAGTTCCTGAAAGTCATGATGATTGACGAGCCGGCTATTCTCGATGAGGCCATCACCCGAATCCCGGCCGACGTCTTTGAGCGGTATACGCTGCTGAAAAGCTCGCCTTACTTCCTGGAAATCCTCGACAAGCGCGTCAACAAAGGCACCGGCGTGAAGTCACTGGCGGAGAAACTGGGCATTAAGCCGGAAGAAGTGATGACCATTGGCGACCAGGAAAACGACATCGCAATGCTGGAATACGCCGGTATGGGCGTGGCGATGGACAACGCGACCGACAAAGTGAAAGCCGTCAGCAACTTCGTCACCAAATCCAACCTGGAAGACGGCGTGGCCTACGCTATCGAGAAGTTTGTGCTGAATTAACGACCGTTTCTCGCGCTTGCTGCCCTGGCTCTGCCGGGGCTTTTTTTTACCCTTTCGATCGTCATTTGCCTATTATGTGATCCATATTGTAGTACAACATTAATATATTGTACTACATTGAGCGCAATGAAACGGTAGTTGGTCTCACATTTGTACTTCAAAAATGCGGTGAAATTCGTCGGGAGCGGTAAAGTAGCGGGTAAGACTTTGTGAACAAGGAACCCGTCATGACCCTCAATAAAACCGACCGCATCATCGTCACGCTGGGCCAGCAAATCGTGAGTGGCAAATACGCGCCGGGCGCGGCATTACCGGCAGAAGCCGAGTTGTGCGAAGAATTTGAAACTTCGCGGAACATCATTCGGGAAGTGTTTCGCTCGCTAATGGCAAAGCGGCTGATTGAAATGAAGCGTTATCGCGGCGCGTTCGTTCAGCCCCGTAACCAGTGGAACTATCTCGATACCGAGGTGCTGCAGTGGGTGCTGGCGAACGACTACGACCCGCGCCTCATCGCCGCGATGAGTGAAGTGCGAAATCTGGTTGAACCCGCCATTGCTCGCTGGGCGGCGGAGCGCGCGACATCGAATGATCTGGCCCGAATAGAAGGTGCGCTGAACGATATGGTAGCGAACAACCAGAATCGCGATGCGTTTAACGAGGCGGATATCCGCTATCACGAAGCGGTGTTGGAGTCAGTGCATAACCCTGTTTTGCAGCAGTTGAGTATTGCTATCAGCTCCCTGCAGCGGGCCGTTTTTGAGCGAACCTGGATGGGCGATGAGGCCAACATGCCGAGAACCCTTCAGGAACATAAAGCGCTGTATGACGCGATCCGTCATCAGGACAGCGCAGCAGCGGAGCAGGCGGCGCTCACCATGATCGCCAGCTCCACTAAACGACTAAACGACTAAAGGACATTACATGACATCTCGCTACATCGCTATTGACTGGGGGTCGACCAACCTTCGCGCCTGGCTCTACCAGGACGGGGAATGCATCGACAGCCGCAAAAGTCCTTCAGGCGTGACTCGCCTGGGCGGCAGATCCCCGGAGGCGGTGTTTAGTGAGATTGTTGTAGGCTGGCGAGATACGCTCACGCCTGTGTTGATGGCCGGTATGGTTGGCAGCAATGCGGGCTGGAAAATTGCCCCATATTTGACCTGCCCCGCGCGTTTTGCCAATTTCAGCGAGCAGATGACCGCCGTGGCTGAGCAGGTGTGGATAGTCCCTGGCCTGTGTGTGCAGCGTGAAGATAACCAAAACGTGATGCGCGGCGAAGAGACCCAGCTGCTGGGTGCCCGCTCGTTGCAGCCTGCTCCGCTTTATATTATGCCCGGTACCCACTGCAAATGGGTGCAAACGGATGATGAGTCGGTAGCCGATTTCCGCACAGTATTGACCGGTGAACTGCATCATCTGCTGCTTCAGCACTCCCTGATTGGTGCCGGTCTGCCGGAACAACAGGCCAGCCCGAAGGCGTTTAGTGCAGGGCTGGAACGCGGAATCAATGATGGCGACCTGCTGCCGCAGCTCTTTGAGGTACGCGCCGCGCACGTGCTGGGGCAGCTACCCCGAGAGCAGGTAAGCGATTTCCTTTCCGGGCTGTTGATTGGCAGCGAAGTGGCGACGATGACGTGCCGTTTCGCCTGTCCGGTCGGGCAGCCTGTCACCATTGTGGCCAATCCCGCGCTTAGCGCTCGCTATCAGGCAGCTTTATCCCTGCTCGGTTTTAGCAGCCAGGTGGTGGATGGCGACAATGCTTTCCAGGCAGGAATAAGGAGTATTGCAAATGCAGTGGCAAACTAAGCTTCCGCTGATCGCGATTTTACGCGGCATCACCCCGCAGGAGGTTCAGGCGCACGTGAGCGCGCTGCTGGACGCCGGGTTTGATGCGGTTGAAATACCCCTCAACTCCCCGCAGTGGCAGCAAAGCATCGCCTCTATGGTCGCGGAGTTCGGCGATAAAGCGCTGATCGGGGCGGGCACGGTGCTCAAGGCGGATCAGGTGGACGAGCTGGCGGCGATGGGTAGCAAGCTGATGGTCACACCCAACACGCAGCCGGATGTGATTCGCCGCGCCGTGGCAAGCGGTATGACGGTCTGTGCGGGCTGTGCGACGGCCTCTGAAGCCTTTTCCGCGCTGGATGCGGGCGCGCAGACGCTGAAAATTTTCCCTTCATCTGCCTTCGGGCCGGACTACATCAAGGCGCTGAAAGCCGTGCTTCCGTCGGAGGTGCCGGTGTTTGCCGTCGGCGGCGTGACGCCGGAAAACCTGCACATTTGGCTGCAGGCTGGCTGCGCCGGGGCGGGGCTGGGCAGTGATTTATACCGCGCCGGACAGCCGGTGAGCCGCACCAGCGAAAGGGCAAAAGCATTTGTTAAAGCGTATCAAGAGGCCGTGCAATGAAAATTACCAAACTGACGACGTACCGTTTACCGCCCCGCTGGATGTTCCTGAAAATTGAGACTGACGAGGGCGTAGTGGGCTGGGGGGAACCGGTTATCGAGGGGCGCGCCCGCAGCGTTGAGGCGGCGGTGCATGAACTAAGCGAGTACCTGATTGGCCAGGATCCGGCCCGCATTAACGACCTGTGGCAGGTGATGTATCGCGGCGGGTTCTATCGCGGTGGCCCGATTCTGATGAGCGCCATTGCCGGGATCGATCAGGCTCTCTGGGATATTAAAGGTAAGGTGCTCAATGCGCCGGTATGGCAGCTAATGGGCGGCCTTGTGCGCGATAAAATTAAAGCCTACAGCTGGGTAGGCGGCGACCGTCCGGCGGAAGTGATCGACGGGATTAAGTCTTTACGCAAAATTGGCTTTGATACTTTTAAGTTAAATGGCTGCGAGGAAATGGGCATTATTGATAATTCCCGCGCCGTTGACGCCGCCGTCAATACCGTGGCTCAAATTCGTGAAGCCTTCGGCAATGAAATTGAATTTGGCCTCGATTTTCATGGGCGGGTTAGCGCCCCGATGGCGAAAGTATTAATTAAAGAGTTGGAGCCGTATCGCCCTCTGTTTATTGAAGAGCCCGTTCTGGCGGAACAGGCGGAATATTACCCACGTCTTTCGGCACAAACGCATATTCCTATTGCGGCTGGGGAACGTATGTTCTCTCGCTTTGAATTTAAGCGCGTGCTGGAAGCTGGCGGGATCGCCATTCTACAGCCGGATCTCTCTCACGCGGGCGGTATCACGGAATGCTACAAAATTGCCGGTATGGCAGAGGCTTATGATGTTTCTCTGGCACCGCATTGCCCGCTGGGGCCGATTGCACTGGCAGCCTGTTTGCACATCGACTTTGTTTCTCGTAACGCGGTATTCCAGGAGCAAAGTATGGGCATTCACTATAACAAAGGTGCCGAGCTACTCGATTTCGTGAAAAATAAAGATGACTTTAAAATGGATGGGGGTTATTTCCTGCCGCTGATGAAACCGGGTCTTGGGGTTGAAATTGACGAAGAACAGGTGATTGCCCGCAGTAAAAACGTTACCGACTGGCGAAACCCTTTATGGCGTCACGCCGACGGTTCCGTGGCTGAATGGTAAAGAAATAACGCCAGAAGTCAGCAGTAAAAAATAAAAAATCATAAACACCCTCTGTATAACAGGGCATGGTGATCAGCTTCACTATGCCATTTTTTTGGAGACGAAATATCATGGATATTTCTGCAACTGCGGCGAAACCTACGCGCCGCCGTTATTTAACGCTGGTGATGATCTTTATTACGGTGGTGATTTGCTACGTTGACCGTGCCAACCTCGCGGTTGCCTCGGCCCATATCCAGGAAGAGTTTGGCATCACCAAAACGGAAATGGGCTATATCTTCTCGGCCTTTGCCTGGCTTTATACCCTGTGCCAGATCCCGGGCGGCTGGTTTCTCGACCGCGTAGGCTCTCGTCTGACCTACTTCATTGCGATTTTCGGCTGGTCCGTCGCGACGCTTTTTCAGGGATTCGCCACCGGGCTGATGTCGCTGATTGGTCTGCGTGCGATTACCGGCATTTTTGAGGCTCCGGCATTCCCGACCAATAACCGCATGGTGACAAGCTGGTTCCCGGAGCACGAGCGTGCTTCTGCAGTAGGCTTTTACACCTCCGGGCAGTTTGTTGGCCTGGCGTTTTTAACGCCGCTGTTGATCTGGATTCAGGAGCTTTTAAGCTGGCACTGGGTGTTTATCGTGACCGGTGGCATCGGCATCATCTGGTCGATTATCTGGCTGAAGGTTTATCAGCCGCCGCGTAAGAGTAAAGGCATAAACTCCGCCGAGCTGGACTACATTCGCGAAGGCGGTGGCCTGGTGGACGGCGATGCTCCTGTAGAAAAGAAAGCGCGTAAGCCGCTGAGCGCTGCCGACTGGAAACTTGTGTTCCACCGTAAGCTGGTGGGCGTGTACCTCGGGCAGTTTGCCGTTACGTCTACCCTGTGGTTCTTCCTGACCTGGTTCCCGAACTACCTGACGCAGGAAAAAGGCATTACCGCGCTGAAGGCGGGATTTATGACCACGGTGCCGTTCCTGGCGGCCTTCTTCGGCGTGTTACTTTCAGGCTGGGTTGCGGACCGCCTGGTGCGGAAAGGGTATTCCCTGGGGATCGCTCGTAAAGCGCCCATCATCTGCGGGCTGCTGATCTCTACCTGTATTATGGGGGCCAACTACACCAACGATCCGGTATGGATCATGACGCTGATGGCGATCGCCTTCTTCGGCAACGGCTTTGCGTCCATCACCTGGTCGCTGGTGTCCTCCCTGGCACCAATGCGCCTGATTGGCCTGACGGGCGGGGTGTTTAACTTCGTCGGCGGCCTGGGCGGGATCACCGTGCCGCTGGTGATTGGCTATCTCGCCCAAAGCTACGGCTTCGCCCCGGCGCTGGTTTATATCTCTGTGGTAGCGCTGTTAGGTGCGCTTTCTTACATCCTGCTGGTAGGGAAAGTAGAAAGGGTCGGTTGATTAGAGAAAAAGGAGCGCCAGGTGCGCTCCCTTTTGTTATTTCACTGCGGGTAACTGATTTGTTACACAGTGAATCCCTCCGCCTCCGGCGGCAATTGCGTCGATGTTTAGCTGCACAACCCCACGTTCAGGGTAGAGCGTCGACAGCAAACTAAACGCCGCCTCGTCCGTCTCTTCATCGCCAAACTCCGGGGCGATAATCGCGCCGTTAATCACGAAGTAATTGATGTACCCGGCGGCAAAGTCCGGGTTTCCTTCGCTGAAGCGGCTTGCGCGTGGGACCTGCGGCGGCGTGACGGTGTGAACCTGTAGCCTGCGGCCCTCGGCGTCAGTGGCCTGCCTGAGGATGTCCAGGTGCGTCTGCGTCACTTTGTGGTCCCAGGAATCCGGGTCGGGATCGAGGTTGGCGATCACTATGCCGGGCTCAACAAAACGGGCGTAAAAATCGACATGGGCATCGGTAATATCTTTGCCTTTGATGCCCGGCAGCCAGATGATCTTTTTCAGGCCAAGCTGTGTTTTCAGCTCCTGCTCTACCCGGTCGCGGCTCCAGCCCGGATTGCGGTTGGCGTTTACCCAACTGCTTTCGGTCATGATGCCGGTGCCGTGCCCGTCCACTTCAATCCCGCCACCTTCGCCCGTCAGCGCGCTGCGGATGAACGGCGCTGCACCGTATTTTTCGGCCATAAATGCCGCCAGCTTCGTGTCTTTGCTGTGCCGCTGCTTATTGCCCCAGCCGTTGAAGTTAAAGCCCACGGCGGCGAGTTTGCCTGCCGATGAAGTGACAAAGCACGCGCCGGTGTCCCGCATCCAGATGTCGTCCAGCTCGGTCACCACGTAAGTGACGTTGTGGCTGCCGCATTTTTCCTCCGCCAGCGCGCGTTCGTGCTCCCGGCAAAATACCGTCAGCGGCTGGTAACCGGCGATGGCGTGCGCGATGCGCCCCAGGGCATCCTGCACGTCAGGGGTAAAATCTTTCCAGATGGCGCGCTGAGCGCCAAACGCGATAAATGCACGCTGCTGCGGTTCTCCTTCGTCAGGCATACGCCAGCCCGGGCTAACGGCCGCGAAGGCAGAAACAGGCAGCCCGAGAGAACCCGCCATACCCATCCCGGCCAGCACCGAGGCACATTTAATAAATTCACGACGCGTTGACATACCGGACTCCCGTATAGCTGTTTTAACGTAAGAAATTCTGCTCAGTATTACAGATGGATATTTCATCACTGGCTGAATTCGGCTTCCAACGATATATTTAGCGGACATCTGATTAGCCTGGCTTATCGACATGTTAAAACACTGGCCACCGTTAAATGCCCTGCGTGGGTTTGAAGCCGCCGCGCGTCTGGGAAGCTTTCACCAGGCTGCGTCTGAACTGCACCTGACCCAGTCGGCCATCAGCCAGCAAATCCGCAGCCTGGAGGATTACCTGGAGCAGCCGCTGTTCTTTCGCAGCGGGCGCAGCGTCAGCCTGACGGACGCCGGCCAGGATCTCTACAGCACCGCGCAGGTCATGCTGCAACAGCTGGCGGTGGGTATTCGTCGGCTCGATCAGTACCGCAAGCCGAATCAGCTTATCGTGAACACCACGCCCGCTTTCGCCAGGCACTGGCTGTTGCCTAATCTGGCGGACTTTAATCGCCGGTATCCGCAGACCGATCTTTGGCTGTTCACCAGCTTCGACCCGCCGGATATGGCCAGCGAAACCGTCGATGTGGCTATCCGGGATGACCTCAGCCAGCAGGCAGAATGTCTTTTCGAGGTGTTGTACAAGGATAGACTTTATCCGGCCAGCCATCCCGCCGTGCAGGATTTGCCGGTAGAGCAGCGACTAACGCTGCACGGCGAACGCGAGATGAGCTGGGAGCACTGGAGCGTGGCTGGCGGGGTGGACGTCGGCCAGCAAAGCCAGGGGATGAATTTCTCCGATCCTGGATTGTTGCTTGACGCCGCCGCAGACGGGCTGGGTATTGCGCTTGTCAGCCAGCTGCTGGCAGAAAGAAAAAGGGAAATTGAGCAACTTCGCCCGCTGGTGGAGCAAACCGTGCGCGGCGCTGACTGGGCGTGGCTTATCCATCGTGAAAGCGAAAATGACCCGTTAACCCGCCAGTTTTGCGCGTGGCTCCGGGGCAGGTTGCCTGGCAAAGTGGAAAGGCCTGGCTAATTCTTTTACCCTGAGGCGTACTCAGCGCTTCAGGGCAAAATCGTGATCAAACAACTCACCTTCGCACCGCGTCATCATCAGCTTACCAACGTTAACACCTGGACGCCGGACAGCCAGTGGCTGGCCTTCGACGTTCGGCCTTCGGGAGCCTCTTTTACCGGCACAACCATCGAGCGAGTTAATATCCAGAACGGTGACGTCGAGGTGGTTTATCGCGCCCCTGAAGGCGCCCACGTTGGCGTGGTGACCGTGAATCCACGGCAGCCGGAGCGCTACGTTTTTATCCATGGCCCGGAAAACCCGGACGTCGACTGGCACTATGACTTCCACCACCGCCGTGGCGTGGTTGTGGCGCAGGGTGAGGCCAGCAATCTTGATGCAATGGACATTACCTCGCCCTATACCCCAGGGGCGCTGCGCGGCGGCAGCCATGTTCACGTCTGGAGCCCGGACGGCAGCCGCTTGAGCTTCACCTACAACGACCACGTTATGCACGAGCTTGATGCGCGCCTCGACCTGCGTAACGTCGGCGTCGCGCTGCCGTTTGGCCCCGTGATGCCGGCTAAACAGCATCCACGAGAATACGGCGGGAGCCATTATTGCGTGCTGGTGAGCCGCACGACGGCAGAGCCAGAGCCCGGCAGCGATGAGATTAACCGTGCCTACGAAGAAGGCTGGGTCGGGGAACATGGCTACCGGAAGCCAGACGGCAGCGTTCAACGCTGGGCGCTGGCGTTTATCGGCGATACCCGGTTAGCAAACGGCGAGAAGGTGCCCGAGCTGTTTATCGTGGACCTTCCCAATGAGCCGCAGGCTTACCAGCAGGCCGGAAGTGAACCGCTGTGTGGCACCGCCACGACGTTGCCAGCGCCGCCAAAAAGCGTGATGCAACGTCGGCTGACCTTTACCCATCAGCGCCGTTATCCGGGTCTGGTGAATCAGCCCCGGCACTGGATCCGCAGCAGCCCGGACGGCAGCCAGCTTGCCTTCCTGATGCGCGACGACAGCGGCGTGGTGCAGCTTTGGGTGATATCCCCGAACGGCGGCGAGCCCCGGCAGGTTACCCACGGTGAGCACGACATTCAGTCGGCCTTTAACTGGCATCCTTCAGGTAAAGCTCTTGGGTTTGTGCAGCAGGGACGTGTGGTGCTGTGTGACGCGCAAAGCGGGGTCATTACGCCATTAAGTTCGGCAGAGGGCGAAGCACCTTCTGGCGATGCCATCGTCTTCTCCCCGAACGGCAGGCAGGTTGCCTGGATGCAGGACGTCGACGGTTTCCGTCAGTTATGGAGCGCGGAAACCGGCCTGTAAATGATTCAGTGAGGCAGTTCTGCCGGTGGGATAACGGCGTTAGTGGCCAGATTCTGTTGCTCGCTGGCTTCCACACGCGATCTCACCGAATTGTCCTTGCGGAACATATCCCACGGCAGCAGCACCGTGTCGAGCACGGCGGTAAACGGCAGGTCCAGCGCAACCAGCGGCTTGATTGCCCAACTGGTGTCGTCGTCGCCAAGCGTTGCCGCACTGGCTCGGGTACCAGGATACAAGCCTTCTTTGCCGCCGCTGTGTGACATCATACTTGAGCAGCCGGTCAGTAATAACAGCCCGCTGCTAATCACCAGAGTTGGAAACCAGTTTCTCATTATCATTTTGCTGTCATCTTCAATGGTTGGCGGAGTACCAGCCCCAGCGGAGTTATAACACCCGCCCGTGATTTAAAAATGTTCCTCGTTCCGCTCTGCGGCGGCTATCGCATATTTTTAACCTTTTATGCTGTTTGCCAGTCTAAGTAAGGAAAGCCATTCACGCAAAAAATTTGCGTTCAGGCGCCTTGAAAAATTTTAAGCAAGCCACATTTTAGTAGGGTAACCAGAGAGAGTACGCCGATTGGGTACTCAGGTTCATGGCCTGTCCAAAGGGAAGGCTTTTACATCTTACTCGCTGATTTCAGGAGCTTTTTATTATGCGTAACTTCGATCTTTCTCCGCTGTACCGTTCCGCCATTGGTTTTGACCGTCTGTTTAATCTGCTGGAAAGCAACCAGAGCCAAAGTAACGGCGGCTACCCTCCGTACAACGTTGAATTAGTGGACGAAAACCACTATCGCATTGCTATCGCCGTCGCCGGTTTCGCAGAAAGCGAACTTGAGATCACTGCCCAGGATAACTTGCTTATCGTCAAAGGGGCGCACGCGGGCGAGCAGCAAGAGCGGACTTACCTCTACCAGGGCATTGCCGAACGCAACTTCGAGCGCAAATTCCAGCTGGCGGAAAACATCCACGTTCGTGGCGCGAACCTGGTCAACGGCCTGCTGTACATCAGCCTGGAACGTGAAATTCCTGAATCGATGAAGCCTCGCCGCATCGAAATCAACTAATTCATGGGGTCGCGCCGTGCGCGGCCCGTCATCAAGCTGGCTTGCCGTCAGGGAGCCAATGCCCGTTCGCATGCGGGCAGGTTATTTCTTGCTTCAAAGAAGGAGAAAACACTATGCGTAACTACGATTTATCCCCACTTCTGCGTCAATGGATCGGCTTCGATAAACTGGCCAACGCGCTGCAGTCCAGCGGTGAAAGCCAGGGCTTCCCGCCGTACAACATCGAAAAAAGCGACGATAACCATTACCGCATCACGCTGGCTTTGGCCGGTTTCCGCCAGGAAGATCTTGATATCGAGCTGGAAGGCACCCGCCTGAGCGTGAAGGGCACCCCGGTTAAACCGGAAAAAGAGACCAACTGGCTGCATCAGGGGCTGGTGACTCAGCCGTTCAGCCTGAGCTTTACCCTGGCCGAGCATATGCAGGTCTCAGGGGCAACGTTCACCAACGGCTTGCTGCACATTGACCTGGTGAGGGACATCCCGGAAGCGGTTGCTCCGCAGCGGATCGCCATTAGCGAACGCCCGGCGCTGAATAGCTAAATAATTTTCCCATATGAAGTATTAAGGCCCCTGAAAATGGGGCCTTTTTTGTGCTCCGCACCCCATTATCCTCCCCATAGCTCTGCCAGAATCCTTAGTAACAATAATGTTATTCACAGGGATTATATATGAGTGGAATAGCGTTAACCGTCAGCATGCTGGCGCTGGTTGCCGTCGTGGGATTGTGGATCGGTAATATCAAGATCCGCGGGGTAGGCTTCGGGATCGGAGGCGTGCTGTTTGGCGGCATTATTGTCGGCCACTTTGTCAATCAGGCCGGGATTGGCCTGAACGGCGACATGCTGCACTTTATCCAGGAATTTGGGCTGATCCTGTTTGTTTACACGATAGGCATCTAGGTCGGACCCGGCTTCTTCTCATCCCTGCGCGTTTCCGGCTTGCGGCTAAATTTGTTCGCTATTCTTATCGTTGTGCTCGGTGCGTTGGTCACTGCCGTGGTCTACAAGCTGTTTGATGTGCCGCTGCCGGTGGTATTGGGGATCTTCTCCGGTGCCGTTACGAACACGCCAGCGCTGGGGGCCGGGCAGCAGATCCTGACCGATCTCGGCACGCCGGGGCAATTGGTTGACCAAATGGGGATGAGCTACGCGATGGCCTATCCGTTTGGGATTTGCGGCATCCTGCTGACCATGTGGCTGTTACGCATGGCCTTTCGCGTCAGCGTTGACAAAGAAGCTCAGAAGTTTGAAGCCAACAGCGGCCAAAATCACGCCCAGCTGCACACCATGAATATCTGCGTCGCCAACCCAAACCTGAACGGTCTGATGATTCAGGACATCCCTATTCTTAACAGCGACGAGATAATTTGCTCCCGCCTCAAGCGCGGAGAGCTGCTGATGGTGCCTTCTCCAGGCACCCTCGTTCAGACTGGCGACCTGCTGCACCTCGTTGGGGCAGAAAAAGATCTGCACAAAGCGCTGCTGGTGATCGGCAACGAAGTGGATACTTCGCTTTCCACGCGAGGCACGGATCTGCGGGTTGAGCGCGTCGTGGTGACCAACGAAAAGGTTCTGGGCAAGAAGATCCGCGATCTGCATCTGAAGCAGAAATATGACGTGGTGATATCTCGCCTTAACCGCGCCGGGGTCGAGCTGGTGGCCAGCAGCAACGCCAGCCTGCAATTCGGCGACATCCTCAACCTGGTCGGACGCCCTCAATCGATCGACGCGGTGGCCGCAGAGGTCGGTAACGCGCAGCATAAGCTGCAGCAGGTGCAAATGCTGCCGGTGTTTATCGGCATCGGGCTTGGCGTGCTGCTGGGCTCCATTCCGCTGTTTATCCCCGGTTTCCCGGCGGCGCTGCGCCTTGGCCTGGCTGGTGGGCCGCTGATTATGGCGCTGATCCTCGGGCGCATCGGCAGCATCGGCAAGCTTTACTGGTTTATGCCGCCGAGCGCGAACCTGGCGCTGCGTGAGCTGGGTATCGTCCTGTTTCTGGCGGTGGTCGGGCTCAAGTCCGGCGGAGATTTTATCGACACGCTGCTGGTGGGCGACGGCGTAAGCTGGATTGGCTACGGCATTCTGATCACCGCGGTGCCGCTGATTACCGTCGGCCTGCTTGCTCGCCTGCTGGTGAAGATGAACTACCTGACGCTGTGCGGCATGCTGGCGGGCTCGATGACAGACCCACCTGCGCTGGCCTTTGCCAACGGGCTGCATGCGACCAGTGGAGCCGCCGCGCTTTCTTACGCTACGGTTTACCCGCTGGTGATGTTCCTGCGCATTATTACTCCCCAACTGCTGGCGCTGCTGTTCTGGGGACTATAGCTCTCCGCCGCCCGACTGGCCGGGCGGCACCCTCGAATGATCCCGGCGTAAGTGGTAATCCACCTGATATTCGCTGGCATTTCTGAACATCACCGAATAGTTAAGAAACTCGCCTTTATCGCTGTAGGAGAGCGAGGTGATGCGCAAAATCGGTGTCGCCTCCGCGATGTTCAGCAGTTTTGCCGTTTTTGCGTCGGCGAGTACCGGCGTCAGCGTTTCATAGTTGCCGCTGATGACTATCTGGCATTCATCTTCGATATAGCTGAATTTTGACCCCTCAAGGTGGGCCAGGGACAGGTTGCGAAAGAGTTTGACCGGCATATAGCTGTCTTCCACCATCAGCGGCTTGCCGCTCACGGCGCGCACGCGGCGGGAGTAATAGATTTTTTCGTCGATCTTAATGCGCAGCAGGCTGGCTATCGCCGGGGGCGCGGGCATCACGTTAAATTCCAGCACCTCGCTCAGCACCTCTTTGCCCTGGCTGCGCATCACTTCCACAAAACCCGTCAGGTTAGTGGTTTCGTGGTGAACGTCTTTTTTTGTCACCCAGGTGCCGCTGCCCTGGCGGCGATTAACCAGACCCCAGCCCACAAGCAAATCCACCGCTTTACGAATCGTCATGCGCGACACGCCAAATTCTTCAGCCAGCTTCTTTTCCCCAGGCAGGGGGCTGCCTAGGGTGTAGTCGGCAGAATTAAGCCGCAGCCGTAGCCTGTCGGCAATTGATTTGTAGATCATAGCTGGACATCTCCAGGCTTTATCACGCCGTTATATGTCGGTTAATTGTCTAGTTTTAACTCTAAAAGTAGACAACTTTGGCCAAATAAAAACCATGAATACGATCACGAATCGCTGCGCCTGACGCGGCGAGCCACCGCCCGCGCTCATATCCTCAGCCTCAGGCCAACTAAAAAAATAAGGCCGCCTCTTACTCTACGAAGTTGTTACATGAGGATTTAAAAATGCTCAGTCAAATACAACGTTTTGGTGGTGCAATGTTTACCCCGGTTCTGCTGTTCCCCTTTGCCGGGATCGTGGTCGGGCTTGCCATCATGCTGCGCAACCCGCTGTTTGTTGGCGAAGCGCTCACCGCACCAGACACTCTGTTTGCACAAATTGTTCATATCATCGAGGAAGGCGGCTGGACGGTGTTCCGCAATATGCCGCTGATTTTTGCCGTGGGTTTGCCCATCGGCCTGGCAAAACAGGCCCAGGGGCGAGCTTGCCTGGCGGTGCTGGTGAGCTTCTTAACCTGGAACTACTTCATCAATGCGATGGGGATGACGTGGGGGCACTACTTCGGCGTCGACTTTAGCCTCGACCCTACGGCAGGCAGCGGCCTGACGATAATGGCCGGGATTAAAACGCTCGACACCAGCATCATCGGAGCGATTGTTATCTCCGGCATCGTCACCGCGATTCACAACCGTTATTTCGATAAGCCGCTGCCGGTGTTCCTCGGTATTTTCCAGGGCAGCTCTTTTGTGGTGATTGTGGCCTTCCTGGTGATGATCCCCTGCGCCTGGCTGACGCTGCTCGGCTGGCCAAAAGTGCAGCTCGGCATCGAATCGCTGCAGGCGTTTTTACGCAGTGCCGGGGCGCTGGGGGTCTGGGTATACACCTTCCTTGAACGTATTCTGATCCCTACCGGGCTGCACCACTTCGTCTATGGCCCGTTCATCTTCGGCCCGGCGGCGGTTGAAGGCGGCATTCAGGTGTACTGGGCGCAGCATTTGCAGGAGTTCAGCCAGAGCACTGCCTCGCTGAAATCTCTGTTCCCGGAAGGCGGCTTCGCCCTGCACGGCAACTCGAAGGTGTTCGGTTCGGTGGGTATCGCGCTGGCGCTCTACTACACTGCCTCGCCGCAGAACCGCGTGAAGGTTGCCGGGCTGCTGATACCCGCGACGCTGACAGCCATGCTGGTCGGCATCACTGAACCGCTGGAATTTACCTTCCTGTTTATCTCTCCGCTGCTGTTCGCTGTTCACGCCTTCCTGGCCGCCTCAATGGCAACGGTGATGTACATGGCGGGCGTGGTGGGCAACATGGGCGGCGGCCTGCTGGACCAGTTCCTGCCGCAAAACTGGATCCCCATGTTCCATAACCACGCCTCGATGGTCTTTACCCAGATAGGCATCGGCATCGCCTTTACCGGCGTCTACTTCGTGGTTTTCCGTGCCCTGATTCTGCGTTTCAACCTGAAAACGCCGGGCCGGGAAGACAGCGAGATCAAACTTTACAGCAAGGCCGACTACCAGGCGGCACGGCAGCAAACCAGTGCGGCAGTCAGTCAGGATGCAAAGCACGGGCAGGCGCATGGCTTCCTGCAGGCGCTCGGCGGCGCGGCGAATATCGCCAGCCTGAATAACTGCGCGACTCGTCTGCGTATCACACTCGGTGACATGGCTCTGACCGAAGCCGACGAAGTGTTCAAAGCCCTTGGCGCCCACGGCGTGGTGCGCAGCGGCAATGGCATTCAGGTGATTGTCGGGCTGCATGTCCCGCAAATTCGCGACCAGATTGAAACCCTTATCAAAGAGCAAACTTCAGACGAACACCCATCCATGACGGAGGCAGTATCATGAAAAAATTCTCGGTAGTTGTAGCAGGTGGCGGCAGTACTTTTACCCCTGGCATCGTGCTGATGCTGTTGGCTAACCAGACCCGTTTCCCGCTGCGGGCGCTGAAGTTCTACGATAACGACGGCGCACGCCAGGAAACTATCGCCGAAGCCTGCAAAATCATCCTGAAAGAGCAGGCCCCGGATATCGACTTCAGCTATACCACCGACCCGCAGGAAGCGTTCAGTGACGTGGATTTTGTGATGGCGCACATTCGTGTGGGCAAATATCCGATGCGTGAAAAAGACGAGAAAATCCCGCTTCGCCACGGCGTACTCGGCCAGGAAACCTGCGGCCCGGGCGGGATAGCCTACGGCATGCGCTCCATCGGCGGCGTGCTGGAGCTGGTGGATTATATGGAAAAATATTCGCCGAACGCCTGGATGTTGAACTACTCCAATCCGGCAGCCATTGTGGCGGAAGCGACCCGCCGCCTGCGTCCAGACTCAAAAATCCTGAATATCTGCGATATGCCTATCGGCATCGAAAGCCGCATGGCGCAGATTGTGGGCCTGAAGGATCGCAAAGAGATGAAGGTGCGTTACTACGGCCTGAACCACTTTGGCTGGTGGACTCACGTAGAAGATAAAGACGGCAATGACTTGACGCCGAAAATTCGCGAACATGTGGCTAAATATGGCTATGTGCCGCCAAAAGATGAGCATGGCACCGAAGCAAGCTGGAACGATACGTTTGCCAAAGCAAAAGATGTCTGGGCGCTTGATCCGGACACGCTGCCGAACACCTACCTGAAATACTATTTGTATCCGGATTACGTGGTGCAGCACTCCAACCCGGAGCGCACCAGGGCGAATGAGGTAATGGATCACCGCGAGAAGCACGTGTTTGGTTCCTGCAACGCCATTATTAGCGCCGGGAAATCCTCTGCAGGTGAGCTGGAAATTGACGAACATGCCTCTTACATCGTCGATCTTGCAACGGCCATTGCCTTTAACACCCAGGAGCGGATGCTGCTGATTGTGCCAAATAACGGGGCAATCAATAACTTCGACCCGGAAGCCATGGTGGAAATCCCTTGTCTGGTGGGCAAAGACGGGCCGGAGCCGCTGGTCGTGGGGAACATCCCTCAGTTCCAGAAAGGATTGATGAGCCAGCAGGTCGCCGTTGAAAAACTGGTCGTGGATGCTTGGGAGCACCGCTCTTATCAGAAACTGTGGCAGGCGATCACCCTGTCGAAAACCGTGCCGAGCGCCTCCGTTGCCAAAGCGATTCTTGATGATTTGATTGAAGCGAACAAAGACTACTGGCCTGAATTGAAATAAGTTTTCTCAGGCTTTTACGAAGCGCGGCGGAGACGTCGCGCTTTTTTTATGGCGATGCTTCCCAGATTGCCTTCTCCAGTCTGGACATTTTTTGTACCCGGCGATAAAGTTGTTAGGGTTATTAAGGTTAGGTTGGTTAGTTGGGTTATTTTGGAGGGCGCAATGGTATCAAGGCAAACCGGACGTATTGAGAAGAAAAAAGACCGGGTGCTGTTTGACAGCGAGAGCGTGAAGCTCACGCTTGCAAGAGGCGTTCGCGAGCCAAACAGCAAGCGCGAAGCCGGGCTGACCCTGCAGCTTGCGCTTCGCGGTGGCGTTTCCGGGCTGGAAGCGCTGCATACCCAACTCACTCATCTGCTAGAGGCAACCGAAGAGCTACAAACGCAGCAGCAGGCGCTGGAGCTTAATGACGGTTATGAAAAGCTGGTGGAACTCTATGGCGAGAAGCTTATCGGTGAGAGCGTGCTTGTCGCCCATGTACCCGCGGCCAGCTACACTGCAGATTCGTCAAAGCGTTACGCGGCACAAAGCAGTTTTCTTCCTCCGGCCCAGCAGTGCGAGGTGATTAACCAGGCCCGCCTTGCACAGGCGCGAGACAGGTTAACGGACGAAGGCTGGCTGACCACCCATGAAATCGCCATGCTGGGCGGCTACTCGACAAAAAATGTCTCGGCTCAGCCAACGCGCTGGAAGGCGGCTGGAAAAATTTTCTCGGTCATTAAACGCGGCGTCGGGAACGTCTATCCGCGCTATGGTCTGGATGAAAACTACCGTCCTCTGCCTGTGATGAAAGTCATTCTGGAAACCTTCGCTCAGCATAAAACGGCCTGGGGGCTGGCAGAATGGTTTGCGACCTCTAACGGACTGCTGGCGGGAAAAACGCCTGCCGAAATGGTCTCTGCTTATCCGGCTAACGTGCTACAGGCCGCTGAATACGAGGTCAGGAGGCTACAGGATGGCGCCGAAGGATGAGGCCAAAACGAAAGGACTTTTTGGCGAGCCAGTGTTGCTTGCCCCTGAACTTCCTGAGCCGGGAGACGCGATCCCGATTTTTAAAGAAACTTTACCGGCGGGAAAGGTCCTTTATCGCTGTCATGCCCTTACCTGGCCTGGAAACAGTTTCAATCCAGGGCGTGAACTGACCGGAAACGATTACGGTGCCAGGTTCAGCCCTTTTAAAGATATACAGGGGCGGCTGGTGCCAAGCCTGTATGCGGCAGACAGCATCACAGGGGCGCTGGCCGAAACGCTTTTTCACGACCTGATTGGCGGCGAGCGGCGGGGCTTTTTATCCATCAGGCCGTGGCGGCACTGGGGAATGAGTCAACTGGTGCTCAGGCGAGAGATGACGCTGGTGACGCTTAAAACAGCAGACCTCTACCGGATGGGGTTATCAAAGCAGTTTTTTCTGTTAAGCGATCGCCTGGTTTACCCGCAAACGCAGCGCTGGGCGCGCGCGATTCACGATCAAAATCCCGCCATTGACGGCATGGTCTGGAAATCCCGACAGCATGATGACAGCAGTGCTTTCCTTTTTTATGGCGACAGAACTCGTCCTGAGGATTTAGCGTTGCAGCGTGAAGCTTGTGGGATATTTTCAACGCCAGAAGTGGTTGAAGAGATTGTGAAGATGGCGGACAGGCTCGGCATTGTGCTCAGCGACGAGTAGTTCGCTTTGGCAATCCTTCACACTCGGCATCACGATTAATTTTTTATTGCAATCCTCACTCCCCGAAAATGGGAAAAGCATGCTAAATATTAGTTTTCCTTCGCTAAGTAACGTGCCGCCGATGTTAAAGCCAACTCTTATTCTGGTTGCCCTCTCTTTCTGTGCCAGTTCGTTTGCGCAGCAGCAGGATGTTTTGCCGCCCACCTGGACCAGCCAGCTTGGGGTGGGAATGAACGTTGACTGGGCATTAACAGAGCGAGGCATCCGCGAATTTGACCCTCTGACGGTGCGTGACTTTCAGCAGCGAGGCTTTGGCCACGTCCGCATTCGCGTTGCCGGGCCGATAACCCATCAGAAACTGGTGCATTTACGGCGCATCGTGGATGCCTGCGAGCAGTACCATATCGTGCCGGTGATCAGCTACCGGGCTGCGGAGCTGAAAGCGAAGCCGACCGCTGAAAATGCGGAAGATATTGTGGAGTGGTGGACGACCGTGGCGCGCTTTTTTGCCAAAAATGACGACTCGCTGGTGTTCGATATTATCGGGCAGCCGGAGGAGAAACTCAGCGCCAACCCTCAGTTGCTCAACCAGATTTACGACAAAACCGTGAAGGCAATTCATAAAATCAGCCCTCAGCGCCATATCTTTGTTGCGCCACGCAACCACGCCTCCCCGGAAGCGCTGGCCACGCTTAAAATTCCTGAATCCCGCCACGGACTGGTCATGGCTGACTGGCACCTGATGCCGGGAGGCCCAAAAAACTGGAACGGCAAAACATGGAACGGAAAAAACCAGTGGACGACGGGGACGGATGCTGAAAAAGCGGCTATCCACGCCCGCATCGAAACCGCCGTGCACTGGCAGCAGAAAACCGGCCATCTTTCCTGGGTCGGGAACTGGTCTCCTGGCAGTAAATTACCGGTCGATCAGCAGGTTGCGATGGCGACGTTTGTCGCCTGTGAATTACAAAAAGCGCAGATTCCGTATGCAGTCAACGGCGATGAAAAATTCTACGATGGGGAAGAGGGCGCCTGGCGGCCTGATATGGCGCCATTGCTGGACGCTATTCTGAAGCCTCAGTGTCAGTAATTATCACTCAGCGTGAATTATCTGTTGCTGCACTTCGGGTAATTATGTATTTTTATGCAAATTAACTGCATAAAAACATCATATATCCAGGGGCTTCTATGTTTACTAAAGCGATGAAATCAGTAGTGGCTGGCGGGTGTTTGCTCGCGGCATTGTTCAGTTCTGCTCAGGCGCTGGCGCAGACCTACGTTGTGGGTTCCGGCGGCACCTACCGCCCGTTTGAATACGAAAACAGCCAGAAACAGCTGGAAGGTTTCGATATCGACATCATCAAAGCCATCGCTAAAGCCGAAGGGTTTGATATCAAGCTGGTTAACACGCCGTGGGAAGGTATCTTCGCCACGCTGAACTCCGGCGATCGCGACATCATCATTTCCGGTATCACCATCACCGACAAGCGTAAAGCGATGGTCGATTTCTCCACGCCGTACTTCCCGGCAGAGCAATCCATCGTGGTGCCGACCGACTCTAAAGTAGATTCTGTTACCTCGCTGAAAGGCAAAAAAGTGGGCGTGGTTAACTCCAGCACCGGCGACATTGTAGTGTCCGACGTTCTGGGTAAAAACAGTACCGACATCAAGCGCTTTGACAACACGCCGCTGATGCTGCAGGAACTGACTGAAGACGGTATCGACGCCGCCGTGGGCGACGTGGGCGTGGTGAAGTACTACATCAAATCCCACCCGGAAAAACCGCTGAAGCTGGTACCGGACAGCAAGTTTGAGCGTCAGTACTTCGGCATCGCGGTTGCCAAAGGTAATACCGAGCTGAAAGGCAAAATCGACGCCGGCCTGAAGAAAATCATCGCCGACGGCACCTACGCTAAAATTTACGCCACCTGGTTCGACAACAACGTTCCAACCCTCCCGGCAGAGTAATTATCAATCGGGGCCGTTCCGGCCCCAAAAAGGACAGGTATGACCGGATTTCGCTGGGAGATAATCTCAGAATACGCGCCGTTGTTTATGCAGGGCGCGCTGATGACCATCAAGTGCACCATTATCTGCGTGATTTTAGGCACGACCTGGGGGCTGCTGCTGGGGCTTGGGCGTATGGCTCACGCCGATGACGGCCCGTGGAAGCACGTGCTGCGTTATGCCGTGCAGTGGCCAGTGCGCGTTTACGTCAGCGCGTTTCGCGGCACGCCTCTGTTCGTGCAGATCATGGTGGTTCACTTTGCGCTGGTGCCGCTGTTTATAAACCCGCGCGACGGGATCATGATCACCAGCGGGATGATGTCCGTGGACTTTGCCCGCGACCTTCGCTCCGAATACGGCGCGTTTCTCTCCTGCGTGGTGGCGATCACCCTTAACGCCGGGGCCTATGTGTCCGAGATTTTCCGTGCCGGTATTCAGTCCATCGACAAAGGGCAGATGGAAGCGTCACGCGCGCTGGGTATGGGCTGGGGCAAAACGATGCGTAAGGTTATTCTGCCGCAGGCGTTCCGCCGCATCCTGCCGCCGCTGGGCAACAACGCGATTGCCATTGTGAAAGACTCGTCGCTGGCATCCGCCATCGGTCTCGCCGACCTGGCCTACGCGGCGCGTACCGTTTCCGGCGCTTACGCGACTTACTGGGAACCGTACCTGACCATCTCCGTGGTGTACTGGGTGCTGACATTCCTGCTTTCGCTGCTGGTGCAACATATGGAAAAGAGGTTTGGCAAAAGTGATTCACGTTAAGGATTTACAGAAACAGTTTGGCAAAACTCACGTGCTGCGCGGTATCTCCTGCGATATCGCGCCTCAGGAAGTGGTTTGCGTGATTGGCCCTTCCGGCTCCGGCAAAAGTACGTTTCTGCGTTGCCTGAACGCGCTGGAAAAACCGGACGGCGGCGAAGTCGTAGTCAACGGTTTTGCGGTACACGACCCAAAAACTAATCTCAACACGCTGCGCGAAGGCGTGGGCATGGTGTTCCAGCGTTTTAACCTGTTCCCGCACATGACGGTGCTGGAAAATCTGATCATGGCACCCATGTCGCTGAAAGGGCTGTCCAAAGCGGAAGCGGTAAACCGCGCCGAAAAGCTGCTGCAAAAGGTCGGCCTGCTGGACAAAATCGACGCCTGGCCTTCGAGCCTCTCCGGTGGCCAGCAGCAGCGCGTGGCGATTGCCCGTGCGTTGGCGATGGAGCCGTCGATAATTCTGTTCGACGAGCCAACTTCAGCGCTGGATCCTGAGCTTGTCGGCGAAGTGCTGGCGGTGATGAAACAGTTGGCGCAGGAAGGGATGACGATGATTATCGTGACCCACGAAATGGGCTTTGCCCGCGAAGTGGCGGACCGGGTGATCTTCATTGACCAGGGTGTGATTCAGGAACAGGGCGTGCCGGCGCAGATCTTTAGCGCCCCGCAAAACCCGCGAACTCAGGCCTTCCTTAGCAAGGTTCTGTAAAAAAGGGCGCTTATGCGCCCTTTAACGTTGCTGACAAAGAGGGAAAAAGCGTGGTTTTTTCCTCTTTGTGGTTATCAGCCGAAAATCAACAAATTGATTTTCCTGTTTTTTAACGAGTCGTCTGGTTTTCTTCTATCACCAGCGTTTTTTAGCAGTAAAAAGGTCGCTTAAGCGCCCTTTCTATTGCCTATGCAAACTGGCGGATATGCCGGTCGATAAGCGCCAGCAGCTTCTGGTTATCCACGGTTTGCAGCAGCTTCACCGGCTTGCCCTGCGGCGAGTCAACGTTCACCGTCAGCCGCAAATGTTCCGGGCCATACCGCAGGGTTCTGCCGCGGCTCAGCCCGCTCAGCGACACATCCACATAATCCTCCGCCCAGCTCACCAGCTCGGGCTCAAGCAGCCAGGCAACGGTCAGCACATCGTGGATCCAGCAGCCCGGCAGTTGGCGAGTTTGCATGGAAAAATCCATCCACGGGCGAATGGTGTCCACGAGAAAACGGCTCAGGCGGTTATCGCAGGTGGCGAGCGCATCTAAATCCTGGTGAGTCATCATGGTTTGGGTGGTGACGTCCATCGGCACCAGAACGATGTTTGCGCCGCTGGTCAGCACGGCGTGTGCGGCCTCCGGGTCAACGCCGAAGTTGGTATCCTTCAGGTAGCCGTCAACGTTAAACACGCCGCCCATGATGACAATCTCTTTTACCGCGCTCGCCATCTGCGGGTAAAGCTGCAAAGCCAGCGCCACGTTGGTCAACGGGCCGATAGCTATCAGCGTGATTTCACCAGGATTTGTACAGATAAGTTCGCCCATCTTATGCACCGCCAGCGGGGCAACTTCGGCCAGCATTTGCGGGGCAGTAACGTCCTTCCACAGGTGGCGCAGACCCACTTTATCGACTTTGTGATCCAGATGTTCCCGCCACGGTGCTGAAGGCTCGATCAGCGCACGCGAAGCGCCGCGGGCGACCTCAACGGCCATGCCCAGGCGAGCGACTAAATCAGAGGCGACGGCGTAGCCCACTTCGCTTGGCGTATTGCCGGACACGGTGGTAATAAGCTCCAGAGAAATCTCCGGCGCCGCAAGCGCCAGGGCAAGGGCCAGACCGTCGTCTACGTTAGCCCCGGCAACGCCGTTACCCGGATCGCAATCGATAATTAAACGCTTCATGTTACTTATAACTTCCTGCTGTGGTGAGGGAGTGACAGCCGCAGGACTCGCCAATCTCCAGCTCAAAATCAAATTCGTGTTTATGCGGCTGCCCGTCCCACTTTTTCAGCATTTCGATGGCTTTTTTTGCCATTTTCGTGACGGGCTGGCGAACCGTCGTCAAAGAGGGAACGTTGAAGGCCGATTCCAGGGTGCCGTTGAAGCACACCAGGGCGAGGTCTTTCGGCGCGGAAAGCCCGTGTTCAGACAGTGCTCTCAGGCAGCCAAAGGCCTGTTGTTCATTGGTGGCAAACAGCGCCCGAGGCAATTCGCCAGCCAGCATTTGCTTTGTGGCATCGTAGCCGCCCTGGCGAGTGTAATCCGTTGAAAAAATCCATTCAGGGTGCACGGTAAGGCCCGCTTCTTCCAGCGCCAGCCGCCAGCCGCTGATGCGATCCTGAGTGTTTAGCATCTCCTGTGGCCCGCAAATAATGGCGATATCGCGATAGCCGTGCTCAATCAGATGGCGGGTTGCGCGCCGTGCGGCGTGCTGCTCGTTAACCTGAATCGAGCAAACGTTCAGCTCCGGCTCAACCCTGTCCAGCATCACGCAAGGCGTACCGCTGGCCTGGATAAGATCGATGTAAGGATGCCTGTCGACGCTGGTATAAATCAGCCCGTCCACCTGGCGATGTAGCAGGTTATTGATAAGCTCCAGCTCGCGGGCGCGATCGTCACCGGAATCCCCCAGCAAGAGCACCCGGCCATCGGCAAAAGCCTCCTGCTGGAGCGCGTGCGCCATGGACGAGATAAACGGGTTGGCAATATTGGGCACGACTAAACCGTAGGTGCGCGTGGTGCCGCTGGCCAAAGCCCTGGCAATGCCGTTCGGGCGGTAGCCGGTTTTCTTGATGGCGGCGAGCACGCGCTCACGCGTCGCCTGCGCGACCGGACGCGGGCCGTTGTTAATCACGTAGCTGACGACCGCGACGGAAGTCCCTGCTTCTTTGGCGACTTCAGCGCGGGTAACGCGGTGTACTTGAGGCTTAGTCACTGAATACCTGCTTTATTTGGCTGGCGGGCGATAAACGGAGCCACAGCATAAAGCTTTGCTCCGTAAAAATCGCCGTCAACTCTGTGACAAATCAAATAGCGTCTTCCGGCAGATTAAGGTCGCGACCTCGGGTCTCAGGTGCAAAGAAGGTGGTCACCAGCCCGATGCCCGCCATCACTGTAAAGTAGAGCGCGATAGGCCACCAGTGCCCGGTCCAGGAGAGCAGTGCGGCGGCAATCAGCGGTGCAGTTCCGCCGGAAAGCATCGACCCCAGCTCTTTGGCAAACGCCATCTTGGTATAGCGGTTTGTCACGCCGAAAAGCTCCACGCCCCAGGCGGCCTGCACACCGAAAATGCCCAGCGAAGCCAGCCCCATGCCGACAACGATGGTTGGAATAACGATCATCGGCTCGCGCGAGTCCAGCAGCATAAAGGCCGGGAAAGCGTAGATAATCAGCAGCAGGCAGAACCAGCGATAAACGATCCGGCGGCCAAAGCGGTCGGAGAGCCAGCCGGCAAAAGGAATAATGGCGAAGCCTAGCACCGAGGCGATCAGCACCGCCAGCGTGGGGACGGATTTATCCACTGCCAGCACTTTGGCGACGTAGCCAATGATAAAACCCTGGGCGAGATAAGAAGGGCCGTTTTCACCAATGCGTAGCCCGACCATGGTCCAGAAGGCGCGGGTCCGCTGCCAGAAGCTGCGAGGATCTTTCTGCTGCTCGGCCAGCCCCTTTTCCCGCACCTGTTTACGCTCGGCTTCCAGCAGCGCTTTTTGGCGCTCAAACACCGGGGTTTCACGCAGATGCTGGCGAATAATCAGGGCAACAGCGGCAATCAACATGCTGCACAGGAACGGAATACGCCAGCCCCAGGCAAGCAGCGTCTCTTTATCCATCTGCAGCACCAGTAGCCAGGTCAGAGAAGCCAGCAGCGTGCCGCTGTTGGAGCCCAGCCCGATAATGGAGGACACCAGGCCACGGCGTTTCACTGGTGCATATTCACCCAGCATGACGGTACCGCCGGACAGCTCCGCACCCGCGCCAAGCCCCTGGGCAAAACGCAGAATCACAAGGCAGGTTGGCGCCCAGACGCCAATTTGCGCGTAGCTTGGGATCAGGCCAATAAGCGTAGTGGAGCAGCCCATCAGCGCAATGGTAATGACCATCACCATTTTTCTGCCGTAGCGGTCGCCCAGCCAGCCAAACAGCAGGGCGCCTATTGGCCGGGCAACAAAGCCCACGGAGTAAGCGGCAAAGCTGGAGAGCAGCGCCATGACGGGCGTGGCATCCGGGAAGAACACATCGCCAAAGATGATCCCGGCCGCCAGGCCATACAGCGCGAAGTCCGCGTATTCCATCGTGGTGCCGAGCCAGCAGGAGAAGGTGGCGCGAATAAAATCACGTTTACCTTCCGGCGTGGCCAGACGCTCTTCTGCCGCGTGTTGCGCCGAGGCCGGAGGAGGGGAGAAAGTGCTTGTCGTCATTAGAGTTCTCACAGAGATCGAACGTTATCTGTTGGCGAAGATGCCATTTTTAATCATTTCTCGCAGTGTATCTACGCGCGTAGATTGATCAAATAATTAAACCGGAAGTGAGAGTAAGGTAACTAAATGACAAAAATATGACGGGGAAGGTGACCCTCACCCTAATCCTCTCCCTGGAAGGGAGAGGGGACAGAACAGCATTCAGGCCAAAGATGCGGGTTTTCTTCCGGCCCTTATTAGGCGAGGGGCCGATCGGGAGCAAAATATGCCGGGGTTTTCTCCCTCTCCCCTTTGGGGAGAGGGCTGGGGTGAGGGGCTAATCAGCGAGCCTTCGCTAAATACTGCGCCATCTCAGCCTCAGGAACCATACCGCCTCCGGTGGCCCAGACCAGGTGCGTCGCATTATCAAGCTGTTGGGCGCTGAAGCCCTGCAGCTCATGGTAAGACGTCGTCGCGCACACGCGCTGCGGCCCGGCCATACCGGCCAGGGCCGACGGCTCCAGGCGAATATTTTCCTCTTCAGCCAGCCAGCCTAGCAGGTTGTACAGCGTTTGATCGTCCACGGTATAGAAGCCGTCCAGCAGCCTTTGCATTGCTCTGCCGACAAAGCCGGAAGCCCGCCCCACAGCCAGACCGTCGGCGGCGGTCAGGTTATCTATCCCGATATCCTGCACGGAAAGCGCATCATGCAGGCCGGTATAAACCCCTAACAGCATGCAGGGGGAGTGGGTTGGCTCGGCAAAAATACAATGAACGTGGTCGCCAAAGGCCAGTTTCAGCCCAAACGCCACGCCACCGGGGCCGCCGCCGACGCCGCAGGGCAGATAGACAAACAAAGGGTGCTGCTCATCGACGGTAATAGCCTGTTGCGAGAATTGATCTTTTAGCCGTTGCCCGGCGACGGCGTAGCCAAGGAACAGCGTGCGGGAATTTTCATCATCGATAAAGAAGCAGTTGGCGTCAGCCTCGGCGGCTTTTCTCCCCTGCTCAACGGCAACCCCGTAATCTTCGGCGTATTCAACCACCTCCACGCCGTGGCTGCGCAGTTTAGCTTTTTTCCATTCGCGGGCGTCGGCGGACATATGCACCGTGACGCGGAAGCCAATTCTGGCGCTGATGATCCCAATCGACAGACCCAGGTTGCCGGTAGAGCCCACGGCGATGCTATAGCGGCTGAAAAACTCGCGTAATTCAGGAGAAAGCAACTGGCTGTAGTCATCTTCAGGACTCAGTAGGCCCGCCTCGGTAGCCAGTTTTTCCGCGTGAGTCAGGACTTCATAAATGCCCCCGCGAGCCTTAATCGAGCCAGAAATAGGCAGATGGCTGTCTTTTTTCAGCCACAGTTTACCGAAGAGCCGCTGCCCATTTTCTTTTTCCAGGCGCTTTTGCATCTCCGGAATGGCGGCCAGCTCTGACTCGATAATCCCACCGGCTGCGGCGGTTTCCGGGAATGCTTTGGCCAGATAAGGCGCAAAACGAGCCAGCCTGGCGTGCGCCTCTTTCACGTCCTGCTCAGTCAGGCCAACATGCGGTAAGCCTTCGGCAAGGGAGGTGGCTCCCGGATTAAACCAGGTCGTTTCGTTCAGGGCGGTAAGCTCGCTGAGCAGCGGAAATTTTTCGGTTAACGTGTGTAATTCTGTCGATTTCATAACGAGCCTCCTGGCGCTCAGATGATAAAGGAAAGCAGGAATGTGCCGGCCAGTGCAACTAAAGAAGCGATGAATGTCGCCGTGGTGTAGTACTTAAAGGTTTCATGGAGCGTCGCGCCGCAGTACTGCTTCACCAGCCAGAACAGCGAATCCGTCACAATGGTGCAGCCGATAGCGCCGGAGCCGATGGCGAGCGTCACAATCTCCGGACTGACGTTGGGATAGAGCGGCAGCAGCGGAGCAACGATAGCCGTGGCGCCCATCATCGCCACGGTCGCAGACCCGACGGCGGCGTGAAGGATAAGGGCAACCAGCCAGGCCAGCAGGATCGGATGCATATGCAGGCTGGAAAGGCTCAGCGCCAGGCTGTCTGCCATGCCGCTGGCCTTGAGAATGGCGTTAAATGCGCCGCCTGCCCCGATGATCATCAGGATATTCGCGATGGAGCCAAAGCCAGTTTCGGTGTGGCTCAGCAGCGTAGCGATACCCATGTTCTGACGCAGGCCCAGCAGATAATAGGCCACGAAAACGGCGATAAACATGGCGGTAATCGGGTTGCCGATAAACTCCAGCGCGGTATAAGCCGTGCTGCCCGGGGTCATGTTCAGCTCAGCGAGCGTCTTCGCCAGCATCAGGCCAATGGGTAGCAGCACGGTAAACAGCGTGGCGCTCAAGGACGGCAGAGAAGCCGCATCGCGCGTTTGCAGATATGAAAATTCGACGGGAACGGATTTAAACGGCAGACGCTTGCCCAGGCATTTCAGAAAGAGCGGGCCACCCACCAGAGACGCCAGCAGGCCAACCGCTAAGCCATACACAATCACGGTGCCTACATCGGCGCCGAGTTTATTGGTCACAAACAGCGCCGCCGGATGTGGGGGCACCACGCAGTGAACGGCCATCAGCGCGGTACACAGCGGGATCGCCAGTTTCAGCAGCGAAGTGTGGGTCTTTTTGGCGATGGAAAAGGCCAGCGGGATGAGCAGCACCACGCCAACCTCAACGAACAACGTAATGCCGCAAATCAGGCCGACCAGTACCATAATCACGTCGGCGGAAAGCCAGCGGCAGCGCTGCAGCGCCAGGCCAATGCGTTCGGCGGCGCCGGAGACTTCCATCATTTTTCCCAGAATGGTCCCCAACCCGATGACCGCGGCTAAAAAGCCGAGTGTGCCGCCGATGCCGCTTTCCACTGCGTTGACCATCTCCAGCGGTCCCATGCCCATCATCACGCCGACGAAAAAGCTCGCCAGCAGCAGCGCGAGGAAAGGATGAAGCTTCAGTTTTATGATGGTCAACACGATTAACACTATGCTGGCAAGCAGCGTACCCACCACCCAGATTTGCGATCCCATTAGCCCTTCTCCTGTGCATCATTTGCGGGCTATTGGATAAAAATCCATCCGGGCTGACAAACGATAAAACTGGCCTTTCACATGAGGTAAATTGAATCAATAGGGTGATTTGAGTCGAAATCAGGCGATGAAATGTGTTTCAGGTTCGCTTTTCTTCAACTAAATGCTGCTGGTTAGCCGCGGATTTTTTAAACTTGGCCGCCGGAATTGAGAGAGAGGTCACGATGGAAACGTCACGCGAGGGGCGAAATCGGTTATTAAACGGCTGGCAGCTGTCGAAGCTGTACACTTTTGAGGTGGCGGCGCGCCATCAATCTTTTGCACTGGCGGCGGATGAACTGTCACTCAGCCCCAGCGCGGTTAGCCACCGGATAAACCAGCTGGAAGAGGAGCTGGGGATCCAGCTTTTTGTTCGCTCGCATCGTAAAGTGGAACTGACGCACGAAGGCAAGCGGGTGTTCTGGGCGCTGAAATCGTCTCTGGACACGTTGAACCAGGAGATTCTGGATATCAAAAACCAGGAACTCTCGGGGGTGCTGACCGTGTACTCCAGGCCGTCGATCGCCCAGTGCTGGCTGGTGCCCGCGCTGGGGGATTTCACCCAGCGCTACCCTGCTATCTCATTAACTATTCTGACCGGGAACGACAACCTCAATTTACAGCGTGCGGGTATCGATCTGGCGCTCTATTTTGACGATGCGCCTTCCTCGCAACTGAGCCACCATTTTCTGATGGATGAGGCGATTCTGCCGGTTTGCAGCCCGGAATATGCCCGCCGCTTTGAACTCCATTCCCGGCCTGCTCAACTGCGCCACTGTACTTTGCTGCATGACCGGCAGGCGTGGAGCAATGATTCCGGCACCGATGAGTGGTACAGCTGGGCGCAGCAGTTTGGTATTGAACTCCCGGCCTCGACGGGCATAGGCTTCGATCGCTCTGACCTGGCGGTGATTGCCGCGATGAACCACGTTGGCGTAGCGATGGGGAGAAAAAGGCTGGTGCAAAAGCGGCTGGAGCGGGGCGAGCTCATCGCCCCGTTTGGGGAGAAAACGTTAAAATGCCATCAGCATTACTACATTTCGACCCTAACTGGCCGACAATGGCCGAAGATTGATGCTTTTATCAGCTGGCTGAAAAACCTTGCCGAAGAGGCTAAATAACTAAACTGTCTCGCCATGATGCTGGAACCGCTGCGCCAGCGGCAGCCAGCAGCACAGGATCAGCACGCCCATCGCGGTCATCAGCATGCCGATGCTGTATTGCCCGGTTTGCGGCATCAGCGCGGAGAACCAGGCCATCACGCCGGAGCCGATGTTCTGCAGACCGCCAACCAGCGCCCCTGCGGTACCGGCCAGGAACGGGAACGGCTCCATCGCGCCGCTGGTCGCCAGCGGGAACAGCATGCCTGCGCCGAAGAAGAACAGCGCCGCAGGTACCAGCAGTGTCCAGATATTCATGATGCCGAACCAGCCAGGGATCCACATCAGAATACCGGCGAACAGGCAGCTCAATACCGCCTGCCACATCAGGCTGGAGAAACGCACGTTCTGGCGGCCCGCGTACCAGGAGCCAAAAAACGCCGCCGGAATGGGCAGAATAAACAGAATGCTGACCACCACGCCGTTCAGGCCGAGTACGCCGCCCATCAGTACGCCGGAGCAGGCTTCAAACACCGCCACGCCCGCCAGGCCACCAACCAGCATCAGCAGATAGCAGTTGAAGGAGATATTGCCGAGCAGCATTTTGTAGCTGCGCATCAGGCGAGGCGGCGTGGCGTCTGCCGGGCGAGTTTCGGGCAGCCAGCGCCACATAGAAAACGCGACAATGGCACACAGCAGCAGCAGGAAACCGTAGCAGGCCCGCCAGCCCCAGACGCTGTCCAGCATCCCGCCAATAACCGGTGCCAGCAGCGGACTCACCAGAATGCCCATGTTCAGCAGGCTGTTGGCCTGGCGTAAATCACCGCCTTCGTAGAGATCGCGCGGCATGGTTCTCGCCATCACGCCCGCGACCCCGGTGCCCATGCCCTGCAGGGCGCTTGCCAGCACCAGAATATGCAAATTAGTGGTAAACAGTGCACCGAGCGTCGCCAGCATAAAAATCACCATGCCGGCGAGGATCACCGGGCGGCGGCCAATGCGATCGGAAAGCGGGCCATAAAACAGCTGAGACACGCCGTAGGTAAACAAATAGGCCGCCATCACGCGCTGAATCGCGCCGCTGCGCACGCCCATTTCATGAGCCATATCGGGAATAGAAGGAATATAAATCGTCTGTGTCATCTGCCCGACAGCAACCAGCAGAATCAACATCATCAGCAGGTGGATATTGGCTAACTTTCTCATGGCGTCCGATCGTTTACCTGAAAAAAGAGAGAGGCTTCGCAGCGTATTTTGCTGTGTATGTTTTGAAAGCGAGAGGAATCTATCACAACCTATGCAATAAGCCAGATGATGAGGCTGTTTTAACAGCAGAATTCCGTGTCGGTTTGTAAAGCGAAAGCGGCAATTTTTATTGCCACCAAACGCCCATTTTTGCCCCGCAACGGTGCAATCTTCGTTAACCCTCAGAGAATTACATTTGTTTACAGGTTAAATACAAATGCGTATATTTCTCATCCGCATTTAATCGTGCGCGTCTTTATAAAAATCAAAAAAAGTGCCGGCCACGGAAAACGCCGCAGCACTGCAAAAATGAGGGTTTAACATGGCATTTGTTAACTTCTCCAGGGATCGGTTCACGTTACGGGCAGGCGGCCCATCACTCCTGGCGGCGGCTATAGCGCTGGCGCTGCTGCCTTCTGCGCAGGCAGAAGACACCATCACGGTGAATACTCAGGCGGACAATCCGCTGGCGGGACAGGAACAGGATTACAGCGTCAAAACCACCACCACCGGCACCAAGCTGCTGCTGGTTCCGCGCGATATCCCGCAATCCGTCAGCGTCATCAGCCAGCAGCGTATTCAGGATCAGAACCTGCAAACCATCGGTGAGGTGCTGGATAACACCACCGGCATCAGCACCAAGCTGGTGGACAGCAGCCGTGCCACCTACTTTGCGCGCGGATTCTTTATCAGCAACTATGCCTACGACGACATGCCCACGCAGGTTAGCGACGTCTGGGACTTCGGCGATACCGGCTCGGATACCGCCGTGTTTGAAAATATTGAAGTAGTGCGCGGCGCGGCGGGGCTGATGAGCGGCAGCGGCAATCCATCGGCGTACATCAACATGGTGCGCAAGCACGCCGACAGCCGCGAATTTAAAGGCAACGTGTCCGCCAGCTACGGTAGCTGGGACAAGCAGCGCTATGTGGCCGATCTCTCCGCGCCGCTGAGCGAGTCCGGCAACGTGCGGGGCCGTGTGGTCACCGGCTACCAGGACAACGACACCTGGCTGGACAAAAGCCACTACCGCAAGAAATTTATCTACGGCGTGGTGGATGCCGATTTGACCGATTCCACCACGCTTTCCGTCGGCTACGACTACCAGGAAAGCAATGACGACAGCCCGACCTGGGGCGGCCTGCCCACCTGGTATGCCGACGGCAGCCGGACGCACTTTAGCCGCAGTGCCACCACCGCGCCGGACTGGGCTTACTCCAATAAAGACGCCACCAAAGTGTTCGCCAACCTGGTCCAGCGCTTTGATAATGGCTGGGAAGCGCGTATCAACACGCTGCACGCCGAAACCAAGTTCGACTCTAAGCTGATGTACGTCACCGGCTTCCCGGATAAAGTCACCGGCGCGGGCACCAGCGCCTATGGCGGCTGGAACCGGGGCGAGCGTAAACAGGATTCGGTGGATGCGTTTGTGCGTGGCGGCTTTGACCTGTTTGGCCGCCAGCACGAGCTGATGTTCGGCGGCAGCTACAGCCGCCAGCGTAACCACTACGATAACGCCATGCCGAACACCGGCTTGCCATATGGCGGCATCGCGATGGACAGCTTCTACAGCAGCGTCGCAGACCCAAGCTGGTCAGCCTTCTCGCTCTACAGCAAAGATGTAGTGCGCCAGCAGGCCGCCTACACCGCCGCACGTTTCTCGCTGGCTGACCCGCTGCACCTGATTGTGGGCGCCCGCTATACCGAATGGGACGCGGATTACAATCCGTCCACCGCGCCGCAAACCAGCCTGAGCAGCAAAAAACACGACGTCACGCCGTACGCGGGGCTGGTTTACGACATCAATGACACCTGGTCGGCCTACACCAGCTACACCTCCATCTTTCAGCCGACCGACAAGCGCGACGTCAACGGCGATTACCTCGACCCAACCACCGGGAAGAGCTACGAAGCGGGCGTGAAAGCGGACTGGTTTAACACGCGCCTGACGACCTCGCTGGCGGTGTTCCGCATCGAACAGGACAAAGTTGCCCAGTCGCTCGGCACGCCGGTTAACGGCAACCCTGGTGAAACGGCGTATAAATCCGTGGACGGCACCGTGAGCCGCGGCGTGGAGTTTGAGCTGAACGGCGCGCTGACCGATAACTGGCAACTGACCTTCGGGGCTTCCCGCTATGTGGCAGATGACAATAACGGCGATGCTGTAAACCCTGACCAGCCGCGTACCACGATGAAGCTGTTCACCCGCTACCAGCTGCCGATGCTGCCGGAAGTGACCGTGGGCGGCGGTGTGAACTGGCAGAGTAAAACCTGGCAGGATGCCTACGGCCCGAACGGCAACACCCGCATCAAACAGGGCAGCTACGCGCTGGTGGATCTCTTCACCCGTTACCAGGTAACGAAAAACTTCGCCGTGCAGGGCAACATCAACAACCTGTTCGACAAAGAATATGAATCATGGCTTTCCGACTATGTGGTTTATGGCGCCCCGCGCAGCTTCTCGCTGACGGCAAACTACAGCTTCTAAGCGTGACGGGGAGGTCAGTGACCTCCCTGATTATGTGGGGAGAAATGGCGCCAACCGTTTAGAAATGTACTGGCTGGCCGAAACCGTCGCCGCTGTCGGTACTGTTATCCCTGCGGCCCCTGGCTTCCAGCTGGTCGGCACGGATGCGGTCCCGGATGTCCTGGCGCTGTTCCGGCGTCAGGTAGCGGCTGTTGTAGTAGGGATCGGGCCATGGCGAGCGCATAAAGCTGTCATCCAGCCGCTGCCTGTCCTGGCGGTCCATCCCTGAATTGTCCGATGACGAACAGGCGGCCAGCAGCAGCGGAGCCAGCAGAACGAGTGCATATTTAGAGGCCATTTTTCTTCCTGAAGCGGCAAGCAATGAAAGTGAGGCAGTATCGCGCATCAACATAGTGATGGCTTTATCTGTCGCCAATATTGCACAGCTTATCACGAAATAGTGAGCCGCTCAGAACGCCGACAGCGCCCGCGAACAGGCCATGCCGTGTTGGTACAGCTCCTCCGCATAAAAGTCAGGCACCGGGCTGTCTTTAATCGCCTGAGCCACGGCGGCGACATCATAATTTACCGTTTGAACCGCCAGTTTTAGCTTCCCGTGACGGTAACTGCCCATTAGCCAGGTGGCCTGCGGCTCGCCGGGTTTTATTCGCCCGACCGCGCCGGTGTTGGCGACGGTAAACCTGCGGCCATCGCTGCGGACCAGCTCGCGAATATCCGCGTAGTGTGTATGCCCGGAAATCATCACATCGAACTGATGGGCGGTTTGCCACTTCATCAGTTGGCTGCACGAGAACTGGCGATGCACATACTCGGAGAGCGAATCCGGGCTGGCGTGAACCAGCAGAATTCTGAGCGGCCCGGCATGAAACGCTCTCGACCGGGGCAGGGCGCTGAGCCAGCGGCGGTTCTCCTCCGTCAGCGTGCGTTTGCTCAAGGTAATCGCCTGTTCACGGGCTTGTTGTTCATGGACGGAGTGCTTAGCCAGCGGCGTGACCGGCTCGTCGATTGCTACGCGGCGGTCGTGGTTGCCCATCACCACCGGAATGTTGCGGCTGCGAATCAGATTTATCACTTCGTTGGGCCATGGCGCGAAATCAACCAGATCGCCCAGGCACCAGATTTGCTTGATGTGGTGACGGTCAATGTCCTGCAAAACGGCCTCAAGTGCCGGCAAATTGGCGTGAACATCGCTGAAAAGTGCAAAACGGAAATCAACATCTTTAGCGTTCATTGGGCTGACTCCCGGCGCGATCCCGCACGGTGAAAACGACAACCAGAGCAATGAAGAAAGCGAACAGCGCGGCGCAAACCAGCATCAGCGAGAAGCCGCAGGCGTAGCTGTGGCGGATCAGCGAGCTTAGCGTCTGAGCCTGTTTCTCCGGCCACAGTGCAAGGGCGCGTTGCACATCTCCGGCCACAACCTGAGTAATAAAATCATCCCGTACCGGCAGGTTGCTAGCCTGTATCGTTGAGGTCAGCACGTGACGCGTATGCCCGGCCAGAATGGCCCCCAGCAGCGCAAAACCTTGCAGAATGCCGGAGAAGCGCGCCGTGGTGCTGATCCCCGAAGCCATGCCCGCCCTTTCGTGAGGCACGGTGCCCATAATTGCCTTCTGCGTTTCGCCGTTAAGAATACCGCCGCCGCTGCCCAGCACGGCCATACCGGTGATAACCAGCCAGGGCCACTGCGCCAGCACGCCGCCAGCGATAATCAGGTTGCCGACGCCAACCAGCCCTAATCCGGCGGCTAAGATCCAGCGGGCAGCCATGCGCTGTGCCATCCAGCGAGCCACCATCGGGAAGAACAGCATGGCGAGCGCGAACGGCAGCATACCCACCCCGGACGCCAGGGCGGTTTTCCCCTCGACGTTTTGCAGCATCAGCGGCAGCAGTGAGGTCATTACCTGCGCCGTAGCCGCATAGGTAAACATGGACAGCACTGCGCCAATAAACGGCAGCGAGCGGAACAGGCGGAGATCGAGCATTGGCTGGGCTTTGTAACGTTCGACCAGCGCAAAGAACAGAAAGAACCACGCCGAAGCGATAAAGCGCCCCATCACTTCGGGACTGCTCCAGCCGTGCTCCGGGGCGAGGATCAGCGCCCAGGTGAGAGAAAACATGGCGGCGATAAACAGCGAAATGCCGTGTACATCCGGCTTACCGGCGGCAGGATTGCGGGACTCTTCGATGGTGCGCAGCACCGCCATCGCCAGCAGCAGGCAGATGGGGATGTTGATGTAGAACGCCCAGCGCCAGCCGAAATAGGCGCTGATGATGCCGCCGGCCAAAGGCGCAAGCACCATGGTGATGCCCATCATGCCGCCCCATATGGCCCACGCCCGGCCCCGTGCCTGAGGTTCGCGGAAGGTATGGCCGATGATCGCCAGCGCGGGTGCCAGCAAGAACGCCGAGCCTACGCCCTGCAGTGCGCGGGCAATATTCAGCATCAGGATGGTGGTGGCCGCTCCGCAGGCAAGGGACGCCAGGGCAAACAGGGCGATACCGAATAAAAAAATCCGCCGTCTGCCGAAGCGGTCCGCCAGCGAACCGGCGGGCAGCAAAAGGGAAGAGAAGCACAGCACGTAGGCGCCGATCACCCACTCCATATACTCCATATCGGCAAACGTGGCGTCCAGCCCGCGGGCGATGGTCGGCAACACGACGCCAACGATATTTGTGTCGATGACCGTCATCGCGCAGCCCATGGAAGCAACCAGCAGCACGGTGGTGTCGTTTTTGGCCACGGGCGCGGCCAGCACAGTAGACATAAAAGCTCCGAAAACGCGGGAAGAACACGCCTTAAGCTTCGCGATCCGGGGCGCGGTATTCAATTTTCACGTTCGGCATTATTATTAGTTAATATCTAATAATCAGGAGTAAACATGGAGCTTCGCCATCTGCGTTATTTTCTCGAAGTTGCCCGAACGCTCCATTTTGGCGCGGCGGCGGAAACGCTGAACATCTCCACGCCGACGCTGTCGGTGCAAATCAGTCAGCTTGAGCGGGAGTTTGGCACTCCGCTCTTTTTACGCACCAAAAGGCGCGTACAGCTCACCCAGGCCGGGGAGATTTTCCGCGAAGAAGCCGAAGCCACTCTGCGGCAGGCTGAGCTGACGCGTGAGCGTGTGCTTAGCGCTGCACGCGGCGAGCAGGGCTACATTCGCGTCGGCTACGTGGCGTCTTCGCTTTGGTCGGGGACGCTTAGCTCGGTGATGGGGGCGTTTCGGGGGAGATATCCGGATATCTCGCTTGGTGCGCGAGAAGTGCTGATGGACAGCATGGCGGCGGCGCTGGTGGAGGGCAAAATCGACGTTGGGTTTGTGCGCGCCCCGGTCGCGCTGCCGTCAGAAGTCGGGCACCTGTTGGTGCAAAGCGACTGTTTTTGCCTGGCGCTCCCCGCTTGCCATCGTCTGGCTTCCGGCACGGAAGCTATCGACCCTGCCGCTCTGGCCGGGGAAAGCTTTATTCTGCCGGAGCAGACATCCGGCTCTCATGAAGTCGCCCGCCGCGGGGGATTTGTGCTCAACGATGCCATCCGCTCCAGCACGCTGACCGAAGTGCTGGCGCATATCGCGCTGGGCAACGGCATCGCGGTTATCCCGGAGATCATGGCGAAAACCATCGGCGTGCCGGACGTGGTCTATCGCCCGATTGCCGGGGCAGAAATCCCTTCGGCTATCTGGATGCTGTACCGCAAGCGGGAGCGCACGCCGCTGATTAAACGCCTTATTCGCTTCGCAAAAGAGCACGTTTCGGGTCTGTCTGGAAACGTTTGAACACACTCTTTCACCCCCGGGATTCATTTGGCGGTTACGCTTGATCCAGAGCAGTTCTTAACCTGACCTGAACCCTGGAGAAAGCATGATCAAGCCTCGTTTGTTTATCCCGGCCCTAAGCCTCCTGCTGCTGAGCGTTGGCGCTGCGGCGGCGGACAATGTCATCACCCCGGTGCGCGGCACTATTGATGCGGTCAATGATTCCTCGCTGCAAATCACCACCCGTCAGGGGGAAAAGCTTTCCGTTGGCCTGACGGACAAAACCCGAATCAACGGCGTGAGCGAAGCGAAGATGAGCGACATCAAGCCCGACAGCTTCATCGGCACCGCCGCCGTGCCGCAGGCGGACGGCACGCTGAAGGCGCTGGAAGTGCACGTTTTTGCCCCGAGCCTGCGCGGTTCCGGGGAAGGGTTTAATCCGTTTGAGTCCGCCAACGGCCAGGTGAACACCATGACTAACGGCACCGTCGGCACCCTCGTGAACAGCCACGGACGCACGATGACGGTGAAATTCCACGGCCAGCAGAAAACCGTGCAGGTGCCGGACGACGTGCCGGTGGTGCTGATTAGCCCTGCCGACAAATCCGTGCTGAAGCCGGGCGCGAAAGTGGTGCTGTTCGCTACCAAAGACGACAAAGGCCAGGCCGTCGCGCGCGGAATTTCCGCCGGGGTTAACGGGCTGACGCCGCCGATGTAATTTGTGGTGATTATCAGAAAAGTGGCGACATCTATACAGAGGACCTGTCAGTAAGCTTTACAGGTTGAATCATTGATCTGTATTTCCCTTCTCCCTTTTAGGGAGAAGGTGGTTGCCCAGGTGAACAATAAATAACGCCCATGTATGATGCTCCGCAGACCATCAGACTCCTGTGGAGAGCACGTCATTGACAGCACAAACGGGCGATATACTTTTTAACGGCCAGCGCTTTTCGGCCTTCTTCTTTGATATGGACGGCACCATTCTGACCTCCATTCGCGTGGCAGAACGCGTCTGGGGTGAGTGGGCCGTGCGTCACGGCATCGATCCGGTAGCTTTCCTGCCCACCATTCACGGCGTGCGCGCGGTGGAGACGATTGCCCGCCAGAATCTACCGGGCGTGGATGCCGAAGCCGAAGCACAGCGGATTACCGAAGCTGAAATCGCCGATGTGGATGGCGTGGAAGCCATCGGCGGCGCGCGAGAGTTTTTGCAGGCGCTGCCGATGGATCGCTGGGCCATTGTTACTTCCGCCCCAAAAGCGCTGGCGCTGCGCCGCATTCAGGCCGCCGGTTTGCCTGAACCCAAAGTCATTATTGCGGCGGAAGACGTCGGTCACGGTAAACCCGCCCCGGAGGGCTACCTGCTGGCGGCGGAAAAATTGGGCGTAAACGCGGCCGACTGCCTGGTGTTTGAGGATGCCCTGGCGGGTGTACAAGCCGGTGAAGCGGCAGGCGCAAAAATCTTTGTCATTTCCGGCACCAACGCTCACCACGCCGGGGAGCTCTCTCGTTATACCGGCGCGGAAAATTACGATGCCCTGCGAGTTGAGGCCGACGGCTCGGGTATTCTCTTGCAGCTAAGCTAATTATTCAGACTCTCTTTTTTGGCAGAGCCTATTCAAGGTGATTAACAGATTCCCGGCCGATGAGTGCCGGGTTATCTCTTTCATTCTCATGGGTAATTAAAAATATTACTCTACTTTGTAAATAAATAATTCATGCTTTTCATGATGGGTTATATTTGATTTGCAGAACGTTCATGTATTTTTATTTTAAATGTTTTTGATGTTTTTTATTTATTTACCAGAATTCTCAGAAGCTATTTTTTTATTTTCTGGATTACATCGCCCCATCCCTGGCGCCAACCGCTAAGAACTAAAAGGTGCGTCACGTTATGCGTAACATCCTTCTGTAACAGCCTTTAAGTGTGATTTTCATCACAATTATGGGCAGGTAAAAGCCTTTAAATAGCGCTGCGTTTTACCCGCTGACTATTGAGGCATTGATGAAAATTAACACTGAATCCTGTGTGATCTCAGGCAAGCAAACCGTTTCCGTTAGCCATCAGGAAATTGAGTGGAATAATAAAGGGACGTTGCTGAAGATTTTCCGGGGAGGCATTTGCGGGTCCGATTTGCATTATTATCAGGAAGGGAAGGTCGGCAACTTTGCCGTAAAAGCCCCAATGATTTTAGGCCATGAAGTTATTGGCACGGTAGTGCATACCGATTCTCCTGAATTACATGAAGGGCAGACGGTCGCTATTAATCCATCCAAACCTTGTGGCCATTGTAAATATTGCCTTAGCCAGGAAGAAAATCAATGCACAACCATGCGCTTCTTCGGCAGCGCAATGTACTTCCCACACGTTGACGGCGGTTTTACCCGCTTTAAAACCGTCGACAGCGCGCAGTGCGTTCCCTATCCCGCTGAAGCGGATGAAAAAGTGATGGTGTTTGCCGAGCCGCTGGCGGTGGCCATCCACGCCGCGCACGAGGCGGGAGATCTGCAGGGCAAGCGCGTGTTTATCTCCGGCGTAGGGCCGATTGGCTGCCTGATCGCCAGCGCGGTAAAAACGCTGGGAGCGGCAGAAATTGTCTGCGCCGATGTCAGCCCGCGCTCGCTTTCGCTGGCCGCGCAGATGGGCGCCGACACGCTGGTGAACCCGCTGCACGACAGACTGGACGGCTGGAAAGAGGAAAAAGGCTACTTCGATATCAGCTTTGAAGCCTCCGGTCACCCTTCGTCAGTAACCACCTGCCTGGAAGTGACCCGCGCCAAAGGCACCATGGTGCAGGTAGGAATGGGCGGCGCAGTGCCGGAATTCCCCATGATGATGCTCATCGCCAAAGAGATTTCGCTGAAAGGCTCTTTCCGCTTCACCACGGAGTTCAATACGGCCGTTTCCTGGCTGGCTAACAAGGTGATTAACCCGCTGCCGTTGCTGAGCGCAGAGTATGCCTTTACCGACCTGGAGCAGGCGCTGATCTTTGCCGGGGATAAAACCCAGGCCGCGAAAGTCCAGCTGGTTTTCTGAGGCCTGTTAATAAGGATTAAGGCAATGAACGATCTTTTTTCACTGAAAGGCAAGAACATCCTGATTACCGGCTCTGCGCAGGGGCTCGGGTACCTGATGGCTACCGGGCTGGGTCAGTACGGGGCGCAGATTGTTGTCAACGCCAGCACGCCAGCTAAGGTCGAGGCTGCGGTGCAAAAGCTGCGGGACGAAGGGATCCGCGCCGTGGGCGCCCCGTTCGACGTGACGCAGAAACAAGATGTCGATGCGGCTGTGGAGCGCATTGAGCAGGAAGTGGGCCCGATTGATGTGCTGGTGAACAACGCCGGAATTCAGCGCCGCCATCCTTTTACCGAGTTCCCCGAGCAGGACTGGAATGATGTGATTGCGGTGAACCAGACCGGCGTTTTCCTGGTTTCGCAGGCGGTGACCCGCCGGATGGTGGCGCGCCAGGCCGGGAAGGTGATCAATATCTGCTCCATGCAGAGTGAGCTGGGGCGCGACACGATCACGCCTTACGCCGCCTCGAAAGGCGCGGTGAAGATGCTGACCCGGGGCATGTGCGTTGAGCTGGCCCGCCACAACATTCAGGTCAACGGCATCGCCCCCGGCTACTTCAAAACGGAAATGACTCAGGCGCTGGTGAATGACGAAGCGTTCAGCGGCTGGCTGTGCAAACGGACGCCCGCCGCACGCTGGGGTGATCCGCAGGAGCTGATTGGCGCCGCGGTGTTCCTCTCTTCAAAAGCTTCAGATTTCGTTAACGGGCACCTGTTGTTTGTTGATGGCGGCATGCTGGCCGCCGTTTAACGGCGCGAGTGCCTGCCGAAAAGTGAAGGCGGGTAGACCGAATAAAAGGTGGAGAGCATGGGCCTTCTCTCGCCGCAGAAAGCTGAAAATCAAGCGATTGGTTTTCAGCTTTTTTAAACGCGCTGACTGCCCGACCTGACCACTAACCTGCAGCGCTTCGCGCTGCTTTTTTTGCACTGATAAGAGATAAGCGTATGCCATTACTTATTATTGCCGCAGGCGTCGCCCTGCTGCTGGTCCTGATGATCGGTTTTAAAGTGAACGGCTTTATCGCGCTGGTTCTGGTGGCGGCGGTGGTTGGGTTTGCGGAGGGAATGGATCCCCAGGCGATTCTGCACTCCATTCAAAACGGGATTGGCGGCACCCTCGGCGGGCTGGCGATGATCCTTGGCTTTGGGGCGATGCTCGGGAAGCTGATTTCGGATACCGGGGCGGCGCAGCGCATCGCCACTACCCTGATCGAGGCCTTCGGCGCGAAGCGCGTACAGTGGGCGCTGATGATTGCCGGGCTGGTGGTTGGGATGGCGATGTTCTTTGAGGTCGGCTTTGTGCTGCTTTTGCCGCTGGTGTTCACCGTTGTCGCCTCGTCCGGCCTGCCGCTGCTGTATGTGGGGGTACCGATGGTGGCCGCGCTGTCGGTCACGCACTGCTTCCTGCCGCCGCACCCGGGGCCGACCGCGATTGCCACCATGTATAACGCCAATCTCGGTACCACCCTGCTATACGGGCTGATTATCAGCCTGCCGACGATTATCGTTGCCGGACCGCTGTTCTCCCGTTTGTTAACCCGGTTTGAAAAGCAGCCGCCGGAAGGTCTGTTCAGCTCGCGGGTGTTCAGCGAGGCGGAAATGCCTTCGTTCTGGAACAGCCTGCTGGTGTCCATCACCCCCGTGCTGCTGATGGCCATTGCCGCGCTTTGTAACGTGGTGCTGCCTGAAAAAAGTGGGCTCAGATCTTTCCTCGACTTTATTGGTAACCCGGCGGTCGCGCTGTTTATTGCCCTGACTATCGCCATCTTTACCCTCGGCTGGCGCAAAGGGCGAAGCATGGAGCAGGTGATGAACATCGCCGGGGACTCTATCGGCGCTATCGCGATGATCGTGTTTATCATCGCCGGTGGCGGCGCCTTTAAGCAGGTGCTGGTCGACAGCGGCGTAGGGCAGTACATCGCGCACCTGATGAACGGTGCGCCGCTCTCGCCGCTGCTGATGTGCTGGACGGTGGCGGCACTGCTGCGTATTGCGCTGGGTTCGGCGACCGTCGCGGCGATCACTACCGCAGGCGTGGTGCTGCCTATCATCAGCGTGACCCACGCCGACCCGGCCCTGATGGTGCTGGCGACCGGGGCGGGGAGCGTGATCGCCTCTCACGTTAACGATCCGGGATTCTGGCTGTTTAAGGGCTACTTTAACCTCAGCGTGGGGGAAACGCTGCGTACCTGGACCGTGATGGAAACGCTGATCTCAGTCATGGGGCTGCTGGGCGTATTGACGATAAATGCCGTTTTGCATTAAATCGTTGTATGACTCGCCGACAGGCCACCGGGTGCGCGCGCTGCGCCCCGGTATTGAGAGGGCCGATGAGAAACCACCGCATTTCTTTGCAGGATATCGCCACGCTGGCTGGCGTGACGAAGATGACCGTCAGCCGCTACATCCGTTCGCCTAAAAAGGTTGCAAAAGAAACCGGGCTGCGTATCGCCCGAATCATGGAAGAGATTGATTACGTGCCCAATCGTGCCCCCGGTATGCTGCTGAATGCCCGCAGCTATACGCTGGGAGTGCTGATTCCTTCTTTTCAAAACCAGCTCTTCGCCGACATTCTCGCCGGCATTGAGTCCGTCACGTCCGGGCAGAATTACCAGACCCTGATCGCCAACTATAACTACAACCGCGAGTCGGAAGAGGAGTCGGTGATTAACCTGCTCTCCTACAACATCGACGGCATTATTCTCTGCGAGAAGTACCACACCTTCCGCACCGTGAAGTTTTTGCGGTCCGCTGCCATCCCGGTTGTGGAACTGATGGATATTCAGGGCGACCGGCTGGATATGGAAGTGGGGTTTGATAACCGCCAGGCCGCGTTAGACATGGTTGGCACCATGCTGGACAAGCGGCAGCGGCGCAGGATCGTCTACCTCGGTTCAAAAGATGACGTGCGCGATGAGCAGCGCTTTCGCGGCTACTGCGAGGCGATGACGCTGCGCGGGCTGGAGCCCCAGCGCATCAACCCGAAAGCCATTTCATCCATCCATCTCGGCATGCAGCTGATGCGCGACGCAATGGCGACTTACCCCGACCTGGACGGCGTGTTCTGCACGAACGACGATATCGCGATGGGCGCCCTGCTGTTCTGCCGCGAGCGGGGCCTGCTTGTCCCGGAACAGATCTCGATCGCCGGTTTTCACGGGCTTGAGATGGGGCGCCAGATGATCCCCAGCCTGGCGAGCGTGATCACCCCCCGCTTCGACATTGGCCGGGTGGCGGCCAGAATGCTGCTGGATAAGATCGGCAATGAAGACCTGAACCACAACACCATTGATTTGGGCTACCAGATTTATCACGGGCAGACGCTGTGAGCGGGTTTTGTGAGGCAGGCGCCAGGAAGGGAACACGGCGTTGATGACGCCGCGTATTTTTCCCCTCTCCCTTTTAGGAAGAGGGTCGGGTGAGGGGCTAGTGAATATTATTTCCGGACTGGCTATCGATCGTTGCCAGACCTGAATCTGCGCGGACAAAGCGGGGCGCTTGCAGGCTGTCGATCAGAAGATTAAACATCGGGATTAACAGAGAGCTGCAATATTTCCGTACCTGAAAGTGGCCAGCATCATCTATGGATGTATAAGATTTGTATCGCGCTGAAAGTTAATAAGGATTATTACGAATTTTTGGAATGTTGCATGAAGTAGATGGCACGCTAAAACATTAATGTGCTTTGGTGGAAATATTTTAATATTCTCAACCAATTATTTTATTTAGATGTTTTTGATATTTTAAACTTGGCGGAAAGTCACAGGAGTCGAACCTGCCCGGCGCCGCTGGCGGCACCAACTGGAGTTGAAGTCCAGCCGCCTCACCGGAGACGACGACCTTCCGCGCCTGCATTGCTACATGGAGGCGGGCGCAGTATACCGGGTTTCATGCTACTGCCCAATGGGTCATTAAGAATATATCCTGCGCCTAAAGTGAAATTATTTGCTAAATCAGTCTAACGACCTGGGAATCACTCCGTTGACGCGGTTCGCCAGGCTATGTCTCTTATGGCCTCTCTCGCTGTCTGGCTAATGCCGCCCAGCTGAAAGAAACCGTGGATCACGCCCAGATAGCGCTGGCAGCTTGCCGTAACACCTTGTTCTATAAGCTGGGAATAAAGTAATTCGCCCTCATCGCGCAGGGGATCGTATTCGGCGGTGAGAATATGCACCGGTGGCAGCCCGGCAAAATCTTCGCGCCACAGCGGGCTGGCTTCCGGATGCATCACATCCGTTCCAGGGAAATAAGCTTCAAAGCCGCTGAGCAGCGTGTCGCGGGTGATAATGTAGTCTTCGCCGTTCTGCTGGTAGCTTGGCTGCTGAGCGCTGGCGTCGAGCATCGGATAAATCAGCATCAGGCTAGCCGGGAGCCATTCCTTGGCGGCTTTCAGACGCAGTGCGGTTACCAGGGCGATATGCCCACCCGCGCTGTCTCCGGCAAGCGTGATACGCTCACTATCGACGCCTAAATTCATGGCGTGGTGCCTGATTAATATGGCAGCACGTTCGGCATCATCATGGGCGGCAGGGTAAGTGTGTTCTGGGGCCAGGCGATACTGCGCGGCAATGACCCGGCATCCGCCGTGAAAAGCTAACTGGCGGAGCTGATTATCGTGAGTGGCAAACCCGCCGCTGACAAAGCAGCCGCCGTGATAATAAATCACCGTCGGCAGTGTTCCACTGGCGTCGAGTGGGGAAACGACCCGTAACGGCATTCCCTCCAGTGAAATATCTTCCACCTGGACTCTGGTTTCCGTTTCACCGGCCAGCACGGTACTGGCGATATAGCCTGCCCGCCGTTCGGCAAAACTTTGCTGGCGGGAAGAGGGGCGACCGGCGGCAATAAAGTCATTCACCAGTCGGGCAATAGCGGGTTCGAGGGCCATAATACGTCCTTTTACTGGATGAATATCCATATCCTATGCCGACAAACTGGCCAGGTAAACCCATCATTTATGGCGGGCAGGGTTCAGCCAAAAAAGAACCATGCCGTTTTTATCAGCCCATTTTCCACTTCGAAAACGGCCATGCTTTCAATCGGTTCATCGCTCAGGCCGTGGATCTTCTCGTGGTCGAACACCTTGTTGCCCATTGCGGTGCGGGAAATGATTTCTGCTCGCAGGGCCGGGTTATTGAAGCGGTGCTCTTTATAGAAGGCATACAGGGCATCGCGTCCTGCCAGAGAAGGAGTCACGGCCGGCGGGCGGTAAGCGGTGAAATCTTCGCTAAAGCAGGCTGTAAAGGCGTCGAGATCGTGGGCGTTGTACGCCTCGAACTGGCGTATGACGGGGTCTGTGACTGACATAAAAGTATCCTGATAAGAGAAACTGGCGGGCTGCCAAAATATTGTTGTGTGCCCGGACAGCGTCTCTTGCCCGATGGAAAATGTCCAACGAAAGGAATGGTGCCGTGGCTAAACCCTGTCTCTCTTCGCAATACACATTAACAACCGGTTGCATTTCATCCCGTTACAATCCTGTGTCTAAAACAATAAAGGGTTGGCAAAAATGAAAAAACTTTTCGGGATGATGTTGGTTGGCGTGGTGGCGTTCTCGGTTGTGGCCTGCTCCAGCAGCTACGTAATGGCGACCAAAAACGGGGAAATGATCGTCACCAAAGGTAAACCAGAGGTGGATAAGCAAACCGGACTGACGCGCTACTATGACGCGCAGGGCGTGGAGCATCAGATCCAAAACGATCAAATTACCCAGCTGATTAAGCGCGGCTGATCGTTAGAAAAGAAAACTACCGGCCAGCGCAAGCTGGCCGGTAGGGCAGTTTTATTCCCCTTCGCCAGGGAATAAGAACGGGTTGATGCTGCTGCGGGCGAAGCCTTCCTGCTCCATGCGGGCGTCAAGCACCAGCGAGGCCAGATCGTCGGCAACGGCTTCCACTTTCGGGTCCTTTTCCTGATAGAGAATTTTCAGGTAGGTGCCGCAGTCGCCGCAGCTTTCGGCTTTGATCGCCGCCTGTTCGCTGTCCAGCGACCAGTAGTTTAAGTCGCGGGTCTGCTCGCAGTTGCTGCACTTCACGCGCACCACGTGCCATTCGGTTTCGCATAGATTGCAATGCAAATAACGTAGGCCGTTAGTGGTGCCGATGTGCACCATGCTGGAAACCGGAATCGAGCCGCAAACCGGGCAGAACTGGCGCTGTTCGCCATATTCGGCTTTGGCTTTGCCGGGGATAAGCGTCGCCATTTGCGCCCAGTAGAGCGACAGCGCAGCCCAGATAAACGGTGCCTTGTCGCTGCTGACGAGCGCGAAGTCGGCGTTGAATAGCGCGGTGGCCATCTCTTCCAGCTCCTGGGAAGACGCCTTTTCAAGATTTTCAATCACCGCTAACGCCGGGCCGTCCATCTCAGGCTTCAGCTCGGCAATCAGCGACTGCAGCAGGCGCTGCCAGTGCGTGTCGCGCGGCAGGACGTGAATATCCAGCGGCGGCTTGCCGGTTTTAGCTGCTTCGGCAATCAGGGCGGTTAAATCCATCTCCAGGGGGTGGTCGTACAGCACCACTTCCTGCGCGTGGGCAATCAGCGCGGCAAAGCGCAGATAGTCGCCCAGCGGGTTGCTGGCAGCCAGCTCGCGCAGGCGTTCAGCACGGCGGTTGTAGAGATTTTTGAGCCTGGGGAATAATAACGGCGGAATCACTTCCGCCGTGCGTTTCTCGCTCTTCTCCAGCTGATCTTGCGGGATTATGCGAATACTCATTCAGATGACTTTTCCTGTTTCCGGCGGACTTCGCGATACCATTTCGGGTGATGTTTCTTCGCCCACGTCGTGGTAACCCAGCCCTCCACCATCGCGGTGATGGTGCCTTTTACCCAAAGGGCGGCGTAAATATGCACCATGATAACCACAATTAACGCTACCGCGGCAAATGAATGCAGCATTAACGCAAATCGAATAACCGGAATTGGGAAGGCTGGCGCAAAGTAAGGACGCCAGATAATCACGCCGCTCGCCAGCAACAGCACCAGGAAAATAATCGCCGCCCAGAACACGCATTTCTGGCCGAAGTTATAGCGCCCGGTGTCTCCCACTTCCTCGTTGACGACGATCTTACGAATATTCTTCGCCCAAAAGATATCATCCCGATTGATTAGGTTGTGGTGCCAGTAACGGAAAAACATGATGATGAAGGAGGCGAACATCACCACCCCAACAAACGGGTGGAGGATGCGCGCCAGCTGCGGCGTGCCGAGAATGCCCATCAGCCAGTTGAAGGACGGGAAGAAAAAGCCCAGTCCGCTCACCGCCGCCAGCACGAAGCAGAAGGCGGTGATCCAGTGGTTGATGCGCTCCGGCGCGCTATAGCGCTGAATGGTCGGTTGCTTTTTCATTTACGCACCTCGTCGTCGTCATGGTGCAGATTATCGTCCTCTTCATCGGCACGGTTCGGGCCGACCCCAACGTAGTGGAAGACGCTGGCGGCGAAGGTTGCCGCAAAGCCGATGGCGGCCAGCGGTTTCCAGACGCCTTTCCAGAACTTCACGGTTGGGCTGATGGACGGGTTCTCCGGCAGGCCGTGATACAGCGTCGGCTTGTCCGCATGGTGCAGCACGTACATCACGTGCGTCCCGCCAACGCCTGCCGGATCGTACAAACCTGCGTTGTTATAACCACGGGTTTTCAGTTCCGCCACGCGCTCGCCGGCGAGGGTCTTCATATCCTCTTTCGAGCCGAAATGAATCGCCCCGGTCGGACAGGTTTTCACGCATGCAGGCTCCTGGCCCACGGTGACGCGGTCTACGCACAGGGTGCATTTGTAGACGCGGTTGTCCTCCGGGTTCAGGCGCGGCACGTCGAACGGGCAGCCCGCAATGCAATAGCCGCAGCCGATGCACTGTTCGGACTGGAAGTCGACGATGCCGTTGGCATACTGAATAATCGCCCCTTCCGATGGGCACGCCTTCAGGCAGCCCGGATCCGCGCAGTGCATACAGCCGTCTTTGCGGATCAGCCATTCCAGTTTGTCGTTCTGCTCCACTTCTGAGAAGCGCATCACCGTCCAGGATTTGGCGGTCAGGTCCGCCGGGTTGTCGTACACCCCGACGTTATGCCCCACTTCATCACGGATGTCGTTCCACTCCGAGCACGCCACCTGGCAGGCCTTACAGCCGATGCAGGTGGTGACGTCGATAAGCTTGGCGACCTCTTGCTGGTGATCCCGCGCCTGAGGCGCGGGCGTGAAGCCGTTAGTGGCGGAACGACGGATAATGTCCTGAGATTGATAAGCCATAATTCGTCTCCGTTACACCTTTTCCACGTTGACCAGGAACGCCTTGAACTCTGGCGTTTGCGTGTTGGCATCCCCGACAAACGGCGTCAGGGTGTTGGCGATAAAGCCTTTCTTCGCCACGCCCTCGTAACCCCAGTGAATCGGGATCCCGATGGTATCTACCTTCTGACCATGAACGTCCAGCGTGCGGATACGCTTGGTCACCACCGCTTTGGCCTTGATGTAGCCGCGGTTGGAGGAGACCTTCACCGTGTCGCCGTGGACGATGCCGAGCTTGTTGGCCAGCTTCTCGCCAATCTCGACAAACTGCTCCGGCTGCGCGATGGCGTTGAGCAGCGCGTGCTTGGTCCAGTAGTGGAAGTGCTCCGTCAGACGATAGGTGGTGCCGACATACGGGAACTTGTCGTGCGTGCCCATCGCTTCCAGGTCATCTTTAAACACGCGTGCCGCCGGGTTGGAGACCACGTTCGGGTGCAGCGGGTTGGTGCCCAGCGGCGTTTCAAACGGCTCGTAGTGTTCCGGGAACGGCCCTTCTGCCATCTTGTCGAGGGCAAACAGGCGACCCAGCCCTTCCGGCTGCATGATAAACGGCCCGACGCCGCTGTCCGGCGCGGCTGTGCTGTAGTCCGGCACGTCGATGCCGCCCCATTTCGCGCCATCCCAGGAGATCAGGCGGCGTTTTTCATCCCACGGTTTACCCGACGGATCGGCGGAAGCACGGTTATAAAGAATGCGGCGGTTAAGCGGCCACGCCCATGCCCAGCCGAGCGTGTTGCCCAGGCCTGACGGGTCGGCGTTGTCGCGGCGTGCCATCTGGTTGCCGTCCGGTGTCCAGCTCCCGGCGAAGATCCAACAGCCGCTGGACGTTGTCCCGTCGTCGCGCAGCTGAGCAAAGGAGCTGAGCTGCTGCCCTTTTTTCACCAGCACCGCGCCGGTGGCCGGGTCAATCAGGTCTGCCAGCGCCTTGCCGTTGCTTTCCATGGCTACTTCTTCCGGCGCCGGGTTATCCGGGGTCAGGTACTGCCAGGTCATGTTCAGCACCTGCTCAGGCACTTTGCCGCCGTCGCGCTCGTACATGCGGCGCAGGCGGGTGAAGATGCCGGAGAGGATTTCGCCGTCGTTCAGCGCTTCCCCTGGCGCATCTGCCCCCTTCCAGTGCCACTGCAGCCAGCGCCCGGAGTTGACGATGGAGCCGTTCTCTTCCGCGAAGCAGGTGGATGGCAGGCGGAACACCTCGGTCTGGATTTGCGACGGATCAACGTCGTTCATCTCGCCGTGGTTCTGCCAGAAGTTGGAGGTTTCAGTGTTCAGCGGGTCAATGGTGACCAGGAACTTCAGCTTCGACAGCGAGGCCACGACCTTGTTCTTGTTAGGGAACGAGGCCACCGGGTTAAAGCCCTGGCACAGATAGCCGTTGACCTTGCCCTGGCTCATCATCTCGAAGTACTGCAGCACGTCGTAGCCTTTGTCCCACTTCGGCAACCAGTCGTAGCCCCAGCTGTTTTCTTTCGTCGCTTTGTCGCCAAAGAAGGCTTTCATCATCGAGACGAAGAATTTCGGGTAGTTGCCCCAGTAGTTCACCTGGCCTTTCAGCAGCGGTTTCGGCGTGTTGGCCGCCAGATAGCTGTCGATATCCACCTGTTTTTCGCTGGGCAGGTTCATGTAACCCGGCAGGCTGGTGGAAAGCAGGCCGAGGTCGGTCAGACCCTGAATATTGGAGTGACCACGCAGGGCGTTAACGCCGCCGCCCGCCATCCCCATGTTGCCGAGCAGCAACTGGATCATCGCCATGGTGCGGATGTTCTGCGCGCCGATGGAGTGCTGTGTCCAGCCCAGGGCGTACAGGAACGATGCGGTTTTGTCCGCCACGCTGGTTTCGGCGATGTACTCGCACACCTTCAGGAAGTCTTCCTTTGGCGTACCGCAGATGCTGGTGACCACATCCGGCGTGTAGCGGGAAATATGCTCTTTCAGCAGGTTCCACACGCAGCGCGGGTGCTGAAGCGTCAGATCGCGTTTGGCGAAGCCTTCTTCATCCAGCTCGTAGTTCCAGGTGGTTTTGTCGTACTTGCGGTTTGCCGCGTCGTAGCCGGTGAACAGGCCGTCGTCGAAGCCGAAGTCCTCACGCACAATCAGGTTGGCGTTGGTGTAAGACTCGACGTATTCGCGATTGAATTTGTTGTTGTTTATCAGGTACAGCAGGACGCCCGACAGGAATGCAATGTCGGTCCCGGAACGGATAGGCGTGTAGAAATCCGCCACCGAAGCGGTTCGCGTAAAGCGAGGATCGATCACAATCAGCTTCGCGCCGTTGTGAATTTTGGCTTCCATCGCCCAGCGGAATCCCACCGGATGCGCTTCTGCCGCGTTCCCACCCATTACCACGATGAGGTTGGCGTTTTTGATATCAACCCAGTGGTTGGTCATCGCACCGCGACCAAATGTTGGAGCAAGACTTGCTACCGTTGGTCCGTGTCAGACACGCGCCTGGTTATCCACGGCAAGCATGCCGAGGGCGCGGGAAAATTTCTGGGTTAAATAGCCGGTTTCGTTGCTGGACGCGGAGGCGCACAGCATCCCCGTGGAGAGCCAGCGGTTGACTGTGGTGCCCTGATCGTTCTTTTCGATGAAGTTGGCGTCGCGGTCTTCTTTCATCAGCTTCGCGATGCGGTTAAAGGCATCGTCCCAACTGATTGGCTGCCATTTATCGGAGCCTGGCGCGCGGTAAGAAGGCGTTTTCAGGCGGCTTTCGGAGTGGATGAAGTCCACCAGACCGGCCCCTTTCGGGCACAGCGCGCCGCGGTTTACCGGGTGGTCCGGGTCACCTTCGATATGAAAAATTGAGGCTTTTGCGTTTTTTGCGCCGTCGCCGAGGCTATACATCAATAGCCCACAGCCCACGGAGCAGTATGTGCAGGTGTTACGGGTTTCACGGGTGCGCAGCAGCTTGTACTGCCGGGTTTCCGCTAGCGCAGCGCCGGGGGCAAAACCCAGTGCTGCTGCCGTGGTGCCTGCCATACCGCCAGCGCAGATCTTAAAGAACTGCCTTCTGCTGACCTGCATGGATCGCTCCTTACATTTCGACATTTCACATTGCTTAGGATTTATTTTGCGGGGTAACCCGCAAAGGTTCACAATTAGAACCAGTATAGATTTTGATGGCTTTCTTCCCTTCATCCGGAAGGGGTATTAAGTAGAATACCACAATGGTCCTGAGGGTGTTCTCGAATGGTTAAAACTAAGTGAACAAATTTCGCTACTCTGAAAAAGAAACCGTGGCGCAGATCGCAGGTGCCAGCACCGTTGAGCTTTGGCACCGGGGCAATCTCTCCGTGGCAGAAACCGACTGGCTGGCGGAGGAAGTGCCCGTGGCGCTGGTTTACAACGGCATTTCACACGTTGTAATGATGGCATCGCCTAAAGACCTCGAAGCGTTTGCCCTCGGGTTTTCGCTGTCCGAAGGCATCATTGAAAGCCCTGCGGAGATTTATGGGATGGATGTGTCGCCGTCCTGCAACGGTATTGAAGTGCAAATTGAGCTGTCCAGCCGCCGCTTTATGGGGCTGAAAGAGCGCCGGCGAGCGCTGGCCGGGCGAACCGGCTGCGGCGTTTGCGGCGTCGAGCAGTTAAACGACATTGGCCGCCCGGTTCCGCCGCTGCCGTTTACCCAGACTTTTGCCCTGGAAAACCTGGATGCGGCGCTGAAAAAAATGCGTGACTACCAGCCCGTCGGCGAGCTGACCGGCTGTACCCATGCGGCACTTTGGCTAGATCCAGAGGGCCACATCCTCGACGGAAGGGAAGATATTGGCCGCCACGTAGCGCTGGATAAAATGCTCGGCGTTCGCAGCCGTAACCCGTGGCACAACGGCGCTGCGCTGGTGTCGAGCCGGGCTAGCTATGAAATGGTGCAGAAGGCCGCGATGTGCGGCATTGAAATCCTGTTCGCAGTGTCTGCGGCGACCTCATTAGCGGTTGAAGTTGCGCAGCGGACAAATCTCACGCTGGTGGGCTTTAACCGGCCTGGGCGGGCAACGGTTTATACGCATCCTGAGCGGCTCCGCTAGGTTTTCCCCTCACCCCGGCCCTCTCCCCAAAGGGGAGAGGGAGGAAAGAAGTTAAAGGTGGAGCAATCCTCTCCCCAAACGAGCCAGGAGAAAATATCTAACAGGCAACGCTAACTCGTCCCCTCTCCCTGCCAGGGAGAGGGTTAGGGTGAGGGTCAATCCTCAGAACAGGCCCAGCGGCTTATCGGAATAGCTCACCAGCAGGCACTTCGTCTGCTGATAATGCTCCAGCATCATCTTATGGGTTTCGCGCCCAATCCCGGACTGTTTGTAGCCCCCGAACGCCGCGTGCGCCGGGTAGGCGTGATAACAGTTGGTCCACACGCGCCCGGCCTGAATGCCGCGCCCCATTTTATACGCCAGGCTGCCGTTGCGGCTCCACACGCCCGCGCCCAGGCCGTATTCGGTGTCGTTCGCCAGTTCCAGCGCCTCTTCCACGGTTTTAAACGTAGTGACGGCAAGCACCGGCCCGAAAATTTCTTCCTGGAACACACGCATGTTGTTTTTACCGAACAGGATGGTGGGCTCAAGGTAGTAGCCCGCCTGCAGGTCGCCCGTCAGCGCTTTTCTGCGCCCGCCAGTAAGTACATCCGCGCCTTCTTTCTTGCCGATGTCGATGTAGTTGAGGATGGTTTCCATCTGCCCCTGAGACACCTGCGCGCCCATCTGGGTGCGGCTGTCCAGCGGGTTGCCGGAGCGAATGGCTTCTACGCGGCGGATCGCGCGTTCAATGAAACGTTCGTAGATGGACTCCTGCACCAGCGCGCGGCTCGGGCAGGTGCAGACCTCGCCCTGGTTGAAGGCGAACAGCGCAAAGCCTTCCAGCGCCTTGTCGAAGAAGGCGTCTTCCTCTTCCATTACGTCGGCGAAGAAGATGTTCGGGGATTTGCCGCCCAGCTCCAGCGTGACCGGGATAATGTTCTGGGTGGCGTACTGCATGATCTGCTGGCCGACTTCGGTGGAGCCGGTAAACGCCACTTTAGCGATGCGTTTGGATGTCGCCAGGTATTCACCAATTTCGCCGCCCGCGCCGTTGACCACGTTAACCACGCCCGGCGGCAGCAGGTCGCCAACCAGCTCCATTAGCAGCAGCACGGAGAGCGGGGTCAGCCGCGCGGGCTTCAGTACGATGCAGTTGCCCGCCGCCAGCGCCGGGGCCATTTTCCAGCTCGCCATCAGCAGTGGGAAGTTCCACGGGATAATCTGCGCCACCACGCCCAGCGGTTCGTGGAAGTGATAGGCCACGGTGTCTTTATCCACCTCGCTGATGCCGCCTTCCTGGGCACGAATGCAGGAGGCGAAGTAGCGAAAGTGGTCGATAGCCAGCGGCACGTCGGCGGCGCTGGTTTCGCGAATCGGTTTGCCGTTGTCCCAGGTTTCCGCCGTCGCCAGCAGCTCAATGTTTTGCTCCATGCGGTCGGCAATTTTTAGCAGGATAGTCGCGCGCTCCTGCACGGACATCTGCCCCCAGCCCTTTTTAGCCGCGTAGGCAGCATCCAGCGCCAGGTCGATGTCGGCCTTGCCGGAGCTGGCGATTTCGCACAGCGGCTGGCCGGTTACCGGGGTGAGGTTTGCATAGTACTGGCCGCCAACCGGGGCAACCCACTGGCCGCCGATGTAGTTGTCGTAACGGGGTTTAAGTTTGAGCGGGAAACCATACTCGCCGGGAATAATACGGGTATCGGGAGGATTATTTGTCATGGCCGTCTCCTTGTGATGGTTCATTCACAAGGGTAGTTCGGGCTGTCTGTTTCTTCGCCATTTCGCGTCGGCTTTACGACATGCTTCACGGATTCCCTGGGGAAGAGGGCAGACCTCTTCCCGCAGAATGGAATATTACGCCGGTAAAAATAGCGCCTTATCGCGCAGCAGATGGTCGTTGCCGCGCCGCCGGGTGAAGCCAATTTTGTCGAAATACTCCAGAATCTGAATCGCCAGTTTGCGGCCCACGCCCAACCTGTCGCGGAAGTCGGCGGCGTTGGTCGCGCCGTGGGTTTGATCCAGCTCGCGGATCAGATCGGCAAACGCCTGCAGGCGATCGTTCCGATAATAACGATCTTTCAGAATCGCGGTGACCAGCCCTTGCTGAGCGGCGGATCTTAGCAGCTGGCGCATGACCTGCTCTTCTTCACCGGTTTCTTTGGCCAGATCACGGACCCACCACGGCTCGTCGCCGAACAGGGCGTCGACTTTATCCCACACGGCCTGCTGTGCTGAGGAAAACCCAGGTTCATGCCCCGGCAGATGCAGCCAGCCCTGGCGGCTCATTATTAGGCCTTCACCGCGCATTTTTTCGATGAGCGACAGTACCAGACCTTCATCCTCTGCGGGCAACGCCATGCGGCGCAGGCGTTCTCTCCCCGGCCCCGGCTGATCGTCGTGTTGCTGGTGGTAGCGAGCCAGCGCGTCGAGCAGTTTTTGCTGCCAGAGAGCGGCCACGTCCGGGCTTAACAGCGCGTTGCCCGCCTGCAAGTATCCCGGCTTCGCAAGTAAGGCCTGAAGCCCTTGCGTTGTTAACTGACGCGCCCAGCTAAATTCGTTGAGCAAAACGGCGCCTCGCGCCAGGTGAGATCCCAGCGCTTGCTGGTCATCGGTGGTTTCTGCCCGCTCACCCAGCCAGCTCAGGAAGGCAGGCTGGCGTTTACCACGGCGTGGCGCATGAAGCAGCACGGCACGGGCTCCGGCGAGCGTGATGCGCGCGCTGATATCGCGCAGCACCAGGCGGTCGTTATCCGCCAGCCACAGCGGGACATCCAGCACCAGCTCGGCCAGATTACCTTCGAGCAGCGAAACTCGCCCGGTCACGTGGCGGGCAGAATGGTGAATATGCAGCGGCTGCCATTGCTGGAGCGGCTGCAGCGTTTGCAGCTCGACGATGACGCGCTCAACCGGCTGCAGAGGTTTGTCGCTCAGCAGCCAGTCGCCCCGGCTTATGTCGGTTTTTTCCGCGTCACCGCTGATGTTCAGCGCAATACGCTGCCCGGCCATCGCGCGGGTTGCCGGCTGGTTTTGAGCGTGGAGGCCGCGCACGCGCATCGGTTTTTCTGCGCCCGTCAGCCAGAGTGAATCGCCGATATTGACTTCGCCGCTCAGCGCCGTGCCGGTCACAACCAGCCCTGCGCCCCTGACCGTAAAGGCGCGGTCGATGGCGAGGCGGAAGCGATGTGCCGTGGCATGAGGGCGTTCGCCCAGCCCTTTGAGATGCTGCTGTAGCGCCTCGACGCCTTCCCCGCTAGTGGCGGCGGTCACAAAGATTGCGGCCTGGGTATCACCCAGTAATGCAGTAACTTCATCGCGGACTTCCGCAATGCGGCTGTCGCTCACGCGGTCGGCTTTAGTCAGCGCGACTGTGATCTGCGGGTTGCCGGTCAGCTGTAAAATCGCCAGATGTTCGCGGGTTTGCGCCATCACGCCATCATCGCAGGCGATGACCAGCAGGGCATGATCGATGCCGCCGACGCCAGCCAGCATGTTGGCCAGAAACTTTTCATGCCCGGGCACGTCGATAAAGCCGATAACCCGGCCATCCGGCTGCGGCCAGTAGGCGTAGCCGAGGTCGATGGTCATGCCGCGTTTTTTCTCTTCCGGCAGGCGGTCTGCGTTCACGCCGGTCAGCGCCTGAAGCAGGGTGGTTTTGCCGTGGTCGACGTGCCCGGCGGTGGCGATAATCACTGGGCGAGTCCCTCCAGCAGCAGCGCTTCGTTTTCGAGGCAGCGTAAATCCAGCCACAGGCGGCCCTCGGCCACGCGGCCAATCACCGGCCTTTCCAGCTCGCGCAGAGTTTGCGTCAGCGAGGCGATCGTTGTGCCACGTCCGTCTTTTGGCGTGAAGGTCAGAGCGGCACCAGGCAGGCGATCAACGGGTAAAGAGCCGCTGCCGATTTGCGACAGGCACGCTTCAACGCGCACGTCGAACTGCTCGCCAAAGCGCTCTTCAAATGCGGGCAGCAGGCGGCTGGCCTGCCGGTGGATATCTTCGGCGCTGCGGGTCAGCAGGCGCAGGGTTGGCAGGCGTTCAACCAGCGTTTCCGGGTGCTGGTACAGCCGCAGTGTGGCTTCCAGCGCCGCCAGCGTCATTTTGTCGGCCCGCAGCGCACGCTTCAGGGGGTGGCTCTGAATACGCTCGATCAGCGCCTTTTTGCCGACGATAATCCCGGCCTGCGGGCCACCGAGCAGTTTATCGCCGGAGAAGCTCACCAGGCTCACGCCATCGGCGATCAGCTGCTGCGGCATCGGCTCTGGCGGCAGGCCCCACCGGCTTAAATCCACCAGCGAGCCGCTGCCCAGATCGGTGACGACCGGCAGGCCGAGTTCGTTGCCCAGCGTAACCAGCTCGGCCTCGCTAACGACTTTGGTGAAGCCTTCAATGTGGTAATTGCTGGTGTGGACCTTCATCAGCAGCGAGGTATTTTCCCCCGCTGCCGCGCGGTAATCTTTCAGGTGCGTGCGGTTGGTGGTGCCGACTTCAACCAGCCCGCAGCCCGCCTGACGCATGACGTCGGGGATGCGAAACGCGCCGCCAATCTCCACCAGTTCGCCGCGAGAAACTACCACTTCACCGCCGTCTGCGCAGGCCGCCAGCATCAACAGAACCGCCGCCGCATTGTTATTGACGATGCAGGCGTCTTCCGCCCCGGTCAGCTCACAAAGCAGGTCGGCGATGGCGCGATCCCGGTGGCCGCGCCCGGCATCGTCCAGTGAATATTCCAGCGTGACGGCGGAGCGCATGGATTCCGTCACTGCCGCGATAGCTTCTTCAGCCTGTAATGCCCGGCCAAGATTGGTGTGCAGCACGGTACCGGTCAGGTTGAACACGGGCTGGAGAGCGCTGCGCTGGCTGGCTTCGAGCACGCTACGCGTTTTCTTCGCCCAGTCCTCGCTCCAGTCCGGCAGCTTGCTTGCCGAGCGTATGTGCTCGCGCGCTTCGTTTTGCAGCGTTCTCAGCGTGGCAACCACGCGGGTATGGCCGAACTCGGCAAGCAGGGCGGTAAAGGCGGCATCGCGCAGCAGGCGGTCGGTCGCCGGAAGATGGCTAAAAAGTGTTTGAGCTGTCGTCATGGCAAGGACTGAATTAAGAAATTTGTGGGCGATATTACAGGGGACAGCGTCCCCTGTCCTGGCCGCAGATCATGCCGCGGGCGGTTCGGTACGGGCAAAACTCTCGCGCTGGAACAGCTGTTCTACCAGCTTGACCAGGTGAGGGCGGTTCACGCACCAGCCCGGTGAAACGCGGCGGAAATTAAGATAGCCCACTGCGCAGGCCGCGGAAATACTGGCCAGATCGAGCGGCTCGGCGGCCAGGGTGCCGTCGGCGGCGTATTCTTCCAGCAGGTCGAGGGCGCGGCCAATCTTCTCGCGCTGGCGAATCAGGACTTCTTCAGACTGCTGTTCCGCCGGGCGCAGTTTCTCACGCACCGACGTTAACGCCGCGTCCAGAATGCCGTCGGAAAGCGCCTCAAGCTGGCGCACTTTCAGCGCCGCTTTTGGGTCGTGCGGAATGAGCTCTGGCGCAATGTTTAGCAGCTCAAGGTATTGGGCGATGATCGGCGAATCAAACCAGCGCTCGCCTTCATCGGTGATAAGCGTAGGGACTTTGCCTAGCGGGTTGTATTGCGGAGCCGGGCTGTCGCCAACCCACGGGTTGACGTTAATAAATTCAAAACTGAGGCCTTTTTCAAGCAGGATGACCGAGATCTTTCGCACGTAGGGGCTGGTGTAATTACCGATCAGTTTCATGACATTATCCGTTTTTGCCAACTTGAGGTAAGTATGAAACAGATACCCAACATTGGTGAAAAAGTCTACGCCTGCTGCGCTTTTATGTAATCAACGAAGGCACGCAGCGCGCTGGGCATGTATTGCCGATTTGGGTAATAGAACTGGAACGGCGGCAGCGCAGGCAGCCAGTCTTCGAGCATTGAAACCAACCTGCCGCTTGCCAGGTGTTCTTCTACCTGCTGCTGATAGAGATAGCCGATGCCTGCGCCGCACAGCACCGCTCCCAGCTCAGAGTCGAGATCGTCCACGATGATGTTGCCGCACGGCGTCACTTCCAGCTTGCCCTCCGGCCCGTAAAACTCCCAGCAATAGGGGCGGCCGCTGTGAAAACGAAAGATGACGCTGCAGTGATTAACCAGCTCGCGAGGGTGCATTGGCGCAGGGTTTTGCGCCAGGTATTCCGGCGTGGCGACGACACAAATCCTCGCTTTTGGGCCGATGGGAACGGCAATCATGTCTTTTTCCACCGTGGTGCTCAGCCGTATCCCGGCGTCGTACTCCTGCTTCACGATGTCCACCAGCCTGTCGTCGGTGGTCACTTCGACTTTGATGTCGGGATAGCGGGCGGTAAACCCGGCGACCAGCGGCATCAGCACAAGGCGTGAAGCCAGCCGCGAACTGTTGATTTTGAGGGTGCCCATCGGCGTGTCCCGAAACGAGTTCACCTCATCGAGAATAGTATGAATCTCGTCGCAGGCCGGGCGCAGGCGCTCGTAGAGGTTGTTGCCAGCCTCGGTCAGCGAGACGCTGCGGGTGGTGCGGTTGAACAGCCGAATTTTCAGGCGCTGCTCGAGCTGTTTGATGCCGTGGCTGATCGCCGAAGGAGACAGCCCCAGCTCGTCTCCGGCGGCGCGAAAGCTTTTGTGCCGCGCCACGGCGATAAAGGTCGCGAAGTCGGTAAAATTCAGCGCCATTAGTGAAAATCCTTCATTAACCCATCTCAAATACTACGTTTTACAGAATTATCCAGCGGTCGTAAAGTGAACATACATCCCCACTGGCTGAGATAACTCCATGAAATCAGAGAATATGTATATTGTTTGGGCGCACCCGCGCAGTGAGTCGCTAACCGCGCAGGTGGTGCAGGAAATTCAGGGCGAGGCGGCCGAACGCGGCATTAACGTCTCCTCCCTGGATCTGTACCGCAGCGGCTTTAACCCGGCGCTGGGCATGGAAGATGAGCCGGACTGGAACAACCCGCAGAAACAGTATTCCCCGGAAGTTCATCGCTTGTTTGGCGAGTTAGAAGATAAAGACACCGTGGTGATCGTGTTCCCGGTGTGGTGGTACAGCTTCCCGGCCATGCTCAAAGGCTATCTGGATCGCGTGTGGAACTTCGGCCTGGGCTACGGGCCAGGCAGCACGCTGGGCAATAAGAAAATCCGCTGGGTGGCGCTGGTCGGCGGCTCGCAGGCCGGGTTTGTGAAATATGGCTGGGAAAAAAACATGGCCGATTATATTCACGGCTCAATGGGGTATCTGGGTGTGGAAGATGCAAAAATTGAGTTCCTCTATAACACCATCGGCGTGGAAGAGGGGATTGGCGACAGCGACGCCCATTACCAGCAGCTGTTTGCTCAGGCGCGCGGCATTGTCGCGGACTTAGATAACTAACTTTTCATTCCAGCGCGGCATTCAACGTCGCGCTTTCTGCCAGCCGCTTCGCTGTAATTTACTTTCATCCCTTTCTTGCCCGCCGTTTGTTGTCAACGCCCAGATTTTAACTGGATCACATTAGGATTAATCTGCCCCAAAATACTTTGTGAAGTAGATCACAAATGAATAACAAAGATGTCATAACAAAATGTGATTTTAGTCACATTAAAAGGTCAATTAGGGTTAAAAATTCCACGGTGTACTTTTTTTACACTGCAATTATGTGATCGTCATCACTCAATGTGGAAGGTGGATCCCTGAGTATTAGTGATCTGAATCACATAATTAGGCGGTTGCTGGACAGATTAACGATTCAGTGCCAGATTCGCGTCACTTTACTGCATAAGGCCGGCGACCCTGCCGCTACGTTAACAATAAACCTCGGGCTGCTTTTTCAGCGCGGAACACCAACAAGGGGTATGTGTATGTCATCCGATATCAAGATCAAAGTGCAAAGCTTTGGTCGTTTCCTCAGCAATATGGTTATGCCAAATATCGGGGCGTTTATCGCCTGGGGTATTATCACGGCCTTATTTATTCCTACCGGATGGTTGCCAAACGAAACGCTGGCGAAGCTGGTAGGCCCGATGATCACTTACCTGCTGCCGCTGCTGATCGGCTTTACCGGGGGTCGCCTGATTGGCGGTGACCGCGGCGGCGTGGTGGGTGCGATTACTACCATGGGCGTTATCGTCGGGGCAGATATGCCGATGTTCCTCGGCGCAATGATTGCAGGTCCTCTGGGCGGCTGGGCAATCAAGCACTTCGACAAATGGGTCGACGGTAAAATCAAATCCGGCTTTGAAATGCTGGTGAACAACTTCTCTGCCGGTATCATCGGGATGATCCTGGCGATTCTGGCATTCCTCGGCATCGGCCCGGCGGTTGAAGTCCTGTCCAAAGTTCTGGCGGCAGGCGTTAACTTCATGGTTGTGCACGACATGCTGCCGCTGGCGTCTATCTTTGTAGAACCAGCTAAAATCCTGTTCCTGAACAACGCCATCAACCACGGTATCTTCTCGCCGCTGGGTATTCAGCAGTCCCACGAGCTGGGCAAATCCATCTTCTTCCTGATTGAAGCGAACCCGGGTCCGGGTATGGGTGTTCTGCTGGCGTACATGTTCTTTGGGCGCGGTAACGCTAAGCAGTCTGCGGGCGGCGCGGCAATCATCCACTTCCTGGGCGGTATCCACGAAATTTACTTCCCGTACGTGCTGATGAACCCACGTCTGATCCTGGCCGTTATCCTCGGCGGTATGACCGGCGTGTTCACCCTGACCGTGCTGAACGGCGGCCTGGTGTCTCCGGCTTCCCCGGGTTCTATCCTGGCGGTACTGGCAATGACGCCGAAAGGCGCGTACTTCGCTAACATCGCGGCTATCTGTGCGGCAATGGTTGTCTCCTTCGTGGTCTCCGCCATCCTGCTGAAAACCAGCAAAGTGAAAGAAGAAGACGACATCGAAGCTGCGGCTCGCCGTATGCAGGAAATGAAAGCCGAATCCAAAGGTGGCGCAGCGCCGCTGGCGGTAGGTGCTGGCCTGTCTAACGACCTGAGCCACGTGCGTAAAATCATCGTTGCCTGCGACGCAGGGATGGGCTCCAGCGCCATGGGCGCAGGCGTGCTGCGTAAGAAAGTGAACGACGCTGGCCTGAAAAATATCTCCGTGACCAACTGCGCGATCAACAGCCTGCCGGACGACGTTGACCTGGTGATTACCCACCGCGACCTGACCGAGCGTGCGATGCGCCAGGTGCCGCAGGCGCAGCATATCTCCCTGACCAACTTCCTCGACAGCAGCCTGTACGCTAACCTGGTTGAGCGTCTGGTGGCTTCCCAGAATCTGAGTCAGAAAGAAGAAAAAGTCATGCACAGCCTGGAAGACAGCTTTGTTTCCAGCGAAGACGCGGTGTTCAAGCTGGGCGCGGGTAACGTGTTCCTCGGCCTGAAAGCCAGCAACAAAGAAGAAGCGATTCGCTTCGCTGGTGAACAGCTGGTGAACGGCGGCTACGTGCAGCCGGAATACGTGGACGCGATGTTTGAGCGCGAGAAACTGACCCCGACCTACCTGGGTGAAGGTATCGCGGTTCCTCACGGCACCGTGGAAGCAAAAGACCGCGTGCTGAAAACCGGCGTGGTGTTCTGCCAGTACCCGGAAGGCGTTCACTTCGGTGAAGAGCCGGAAGACGTGGCTCGCCTGGTGATCGGTATTGCAGCCCGCAATAACGAACACATCCAGGTCATCACCAGCCTGACCAACGCGCTGGATGATGAGTCGGTGATTGAGCGCCTGGCGCACACCACCAGCGTCCAGGAAGTGCTGGATTTGCTGGCCGGTAAGAAATAAGACCCTGCCCCTCACCCCCTGAGGGGCAGCAGGTGCAAAGCATTACCCCCTCTCCCCTTTTGGGAGAGGGCTAGGGTGAGGGGATTCGCATACAGTATCCTTACCCCAGCCCTCACGGGTGAAATAATCAGGAAGGTTAACGCAATGAAAGCATTACATTTTGGTGCAGGTAATATCGGTCGTGGCTTTATCGGTAAACTGCTGGCGGACGCCGGTCTGCAACTGACTTTTGCCGACGTAAACCAGGTGGTTCTGGATGCCCTGAACGCGCGTCACAGCTACCAGGTTCACGTAGTCGGCGAGCAGCAGCAGATTGATACCGTCTCCAACGTGAATGCCGTCAGCAGCATCGGCGACGACGTTGTGGCCCTTATCGCTCAGGTTGATCTGATCACCACCGCCGTCGGCCCGGTTGTGCTGGAGCGCATCGCACCAACGCTTGCCAAAGGCCTGGAACTGCGCCGTGCGAACGGCAACGAAACGCCGCTGAACATCATCGCCTGTGAAAACATGGTGCGTGGCACCAGCCAGCTGAAAGAGCACGTCAAGAAAGCGCTGTCTGCTGACGCGTGGGCGTGGGTAGAGCAGCACGTTGGCTTTGTCGATTCTGCAGTTGACCGCATCGTTCCGCCGTCTGAATCTGCCACTCACGATCCGCTGGAAGTGACCGTGGAGACCTTTAGCGAGTGGATTGTCGATAAAACCCAGTTTAAAGGTGACCTGCCGAACATTCCTGGCATGGAACTTACTGATAATCTTATGGCGTTTGTCGAGCGCAAGCTCTTCACGCTGAATACCGGGCATGCTATAACCGCGTACCTCGGTCAGCTGGCCGGGCACCAGACTATCCGCGATGCCATTCTTGATGAGAAAGTGCGCGCCGTAGTGAAAGGGGCGATGGAAGAGAGCGGTGCGGTGCTGATTAAGCGCTACGGCTTTGAAGCCGACAAACATGCCGCGTACATCAAGAAAATCCTCGGTCGTTTCGAAAACCCGTATCTGAAGGATGACGTGGAACGCGTTGGCCGCCAGCCGCTGCGTAAACTCAGCGCGGGTGACCGCCTGGTTAAGCCGCTGCTGGGGACGATTGAGTACGGTTTGCCTCACGCTAACCTGATCAAAGGGATTGCGGCGGCAATGCACTACCACAGCGAGCAGGACCCGCAGGCGCAGGAGCTGAAGCAGCTTCTGGCAGATAAAGGCCCGCAGGCGGCGCTGGCGGAAGTGTCCGGTCTGGATGTAAACAGCGAAGCCGTGACTGAGGCGGTGAAGGCGTATAACGCCATAGCGTAACCCTATGCAGGCGCGGTGGATACCGCGCCTGAAACATGTTTAGTGATGCAGGCAAAAATGGAAGAAACCCAGGCCTTTGAAAACCGCGTGCTTGAGCGACTGAATGCCGGCAAAACCGTAAGAAGCCTGCTGATTGCTGCCGTCGAGCTGTTAACCGAAGCGGTAAATATCCTGGTGCTGCAGGTGTTCCGCAAGGACGACTACGCGGTGAAATATGCGGTTGAGCCATTGCTGGACGGCGACGGCCCGCTGGGCGACCTGTCGGTACGCCTGAAGCTTATCTACGGGCTGGGCGTGTTGAACCGCGCCGAGTACGAAGACTGCGAGCTGCTCATGGCGCTCCGGGAAGAACTGAACCACGACGGCAACGAGTACAGCTTCACCGATGACGAAATGCTAGGCCCGTTTGGCGAGCTGCACTGCGTGACGGCGCTGCCGCCGACGCCGGCCTTCGTTGATGGCAGCGATCCTGAACTGCTGGCAATGCAGCGTCAGCGCTATATGCAAATCGTTCGCTCCACAATGGTCCTTTCCCTGACCGAGCTGATCTCCCGGATCAGCTTAAAAAAAGCCTTCCAGAAATAGCCGCTTTTCGCCCTGTCCCTCAGGATCGTGTATCCTTGCCAGCAAGCCATCTTTATTCACGGTAAGTCAAAATGAAAGAAATCGAAAAAGCAGAAATTAAACGCCTCAGCGACCGTCTGGACGCTATCCGCCACGAAATGCCAGGCCTGCACCTGATCAACGAAGCGGAAAAATATGCCGAGCTGGAAAAAGAGCGGCAGAAGCTGGAAATCGAAATCGCTCGCCTGCAGGCGGTGCGTAACCAGAAGCTGAGCAAAGAAGCGCAGAAGCTGGTAGCGCTGCCGTACAAGCGTGCGATTACCAAAAAAGAGCAGGCCGATATGGGTAAGCTCAAGAAAAGCGTGCGTGGCCTGGTAATTGTCCATCCGATGACCGCTCTGGGTCGCGAGATGGAACTGACCGAGATGACCGGTTTCTCCCGCACGGAATTCTGACCGCGTTCTCTTTTCGGTGAAATAAGCCGATAAAACCCGCCTCATCAGCCTCTTAAATCTCCACCCGGCTCTATAGTTAAATGCCGGGTGTGGATTTTTTCTACCCCAGCCCCACCACTGGACAATTTGCCCGCCTTATGCGAGGCCGCAGGGAATGCCAACCCGTTGTTTATCTTTCTTGCTGCGAGAGTAAACATGAAAAATAAGGCTTTGACTCTGGTTCCCGTCTGTCTGGCCGGTTTAACCGGCATGCTTCCCTTTCCTGCCACCGCCGCCTGTTCGTCGTCAACGCCGAATAGCGGGGACACCGTGACCTGTAGCGGCTCGGGTATTCCGCCGGTGGTTGCCACCGCAGGCAGCAATAACGTTACGATTAATCTCGACTCAACTGTGACCGGGAGTTACTCGCTGACCACCCAGGCGACGCCATTTTCGGTGGACAGCGGCAGCAGTATCAACAACGCCGGGGCGCTGACTCTCTCTGATAACGGCACGGGCGTGGCGAATCGTGGGGCGCTGTTGCTGGGCGTGAATAACGGTAATACGCTGACTAATGGTGCGACGGGCACGCTGACCACCACCGGGGCCTACAACGACGGCATGGCCGCTAACGGTAATAACAATACGCTGATCAATAACGGCACTATCACCACCAGCGGTAACAATTCTTACGGCATGACCGCAGCCTGGGGGCAGAGCAATCCTGGCGCTGCAGGAAATACCATCACCAATACCGGCACCATCTCCACATCAGGGAATAACGCCAGGGCTATTTCGCTGCTGGGCGGCAGCGGCACGGTGAACAACAGTGGGACGCTGTCCACTTCCGGGCGAGATGCGCCCACGGTGTTTTTGCAGGGCAACAACGCCACGCTAAATAACAGCGGCCTGATTCAGGCCACCGGCACCGCGTCCTCCAGCGGCAGCGTGGACGGCGTGGTAGCAAACACGCTCGGCAGCAGTTTTAACACTACGATCAATAACCTGGCCGGCGGGCAGATCGTCAGCAATAACGGCATCGGTATTCGTTCGACTAACGGTAATATCACCATCACCAACGCCGGGCTGATTCAGGGCGGAAGCGGCACGGCAATTCTCAGCGGCAACGGCAGCATTTCGCTGATCCTCCAGACCGGCTCGCAAATTGTTGGCCTGGCCGATGGTGGGCGAGGCAATAACTCCGTGACATTAGAAGGGACGGGTACCTCCTCTAACGCCTTTACCAATTTCCAGACGCTGACCATGACCGGCAGCGACTGGACCTGGGCGGGTACTGGCGCGTTTACCACTGCCCTCGTGCAGAGCGGAACGTTGGATCTTATCGGCATGCTAGGTACCAGTACGGCTTCCGTAACGGCTTCGGTAAGCAACGGCGCGACGCTGCAAGCGAACTCAACCAACTTGCCGCTTTCGGTCTCTAATGACGGGATGGTGCGTTTCCTGCAAAACAGCGACGGCAGCTATTCGGGGAAGATTACCGGCAGTGGAGCTGTTGAGAAAAGCGGTGGCGGCCTGCTGCAGGTAACGGGGGCCAACACTTACACCGGGGGGACGACGCTGACCGGCGGCACACTGCAGGCTGCAGCAGACAGTGCGCTCGGTGAAGCTACAGGTGGGCTTATCTTTAACGGTGGCACGCTTCAGCTCGGCAGTTCGTTCGATCTTGCGACATCCCGTGCGATATCAGTGACTGCCAATAACGGGACGTTTGACACTCAGGGATTCACCTCCGTTGTTGGGCAGGGGATTACGGGGGCTGGTGCGTTAACTAAACTGGGCGGCGGTACGCTGGTGCTCAACGGCGTTAACAGCTATGCGGGTGGCACGGCTGTTAATGCCGGTACGCTGGTTGTAGGCGACAGCGCTCACACCTCTGCGGCAGCTGCAGGCGGCACCACCGTGGCGGCCGGAGCCACGCTGGGTGGTTATGGTACGGTGAATGGTGATGTGACGAACAGCGGAACGTTGGCGGTAACAAATGCGCTGCCGATTCTTTCTGCTGGCCCGCAAGGCAATTTCCAGATTTACGGCAACCTGACCAACGTGGGGCTTGTTCAGCTGGCTGGTAGCGGCGTGGGGAATAGCCTGACCGTAGCCGGAAACTATAGCGGTCAGAACGGCGTGATTGCGCTGAATACGGTCCTGGCGAGTGATGGGGCTGCGTCTGATAAGCTTATCCTCAGCGGCGGTAGCGCTTCGGGCAGCAGCACGCTGAAGGTCACTAATATCGGCGGTGTCGGGGCGCAAACTACGGCAGACGGTATTCAGGTGGTGCAGGCCACTAACGGTGCGACCAGTACGGCAAATGCCTTCAATCTTTCTGGAGGCACCGTCAGCGCCGGGGCTTATTCCTATTATCTCGCCAAAGGCGGCGTCTCCGACGGCAGCGGCGGGAGTTGGTATTTGCGCAATACGGTTGTGCCGGATTCGACAACGTCGGTCACCCCGGCGGAAGAAACGCCTGAGTCCATCGTGGATGCTTCTCACGGCGATGAGAAGCTGAATGTCTACCGGCCAGAAGTTGCGCTGTACGCCGAAGCACCTGCCTTGGCCCGCCAGCTTAACCTGCAGCAGATCGACACCTTCCACGACCGTCAGGGCGAGCAGAGTCTGTTGGGCAGTGATAACAAAGCGCCAGCTTTTTGGGCCAGAAGCTGGGGAAGCCACGCGGATATTCATCAAAACGGAGATGTGAACCCGTCCTTCAACGGTACATTGTGGGGACTGCAGTTGGGGCAGGATTTGTATACCGCCACTGAGGATAATGGGGCGACACATCACTTCGGTATCCTGTTCGGATTCTCCAGAGCGACCGGGGATGTCGATGGCTTTGCGCTGGCAAAACAGGGCATGCGCGTCGGCAAACTGCAGCTGAATAACTACAACTACGGCGGCTATTGGACAAGGGTTGCGGCTTCCGGCTGGTACACGGACGCGGTGTTAATGGGCAGCGCACTGCGGCTGAATACTAACTCGGTCAACGAGGTGAATGCTTCTTCCAGCGGCAATGCGGTGACCGGCTCTGTTGAGACGGGGCTGCCCGTTTCCCTCGGTGAAGGCGTGACGCTTGAACCTCAGGTACAGCTGATCTGGCAACGAACCTCGCTGGATTCGCTGAACGACGGTGTCTCCGATGTTCGCTGGAACAATGGCAATACCTGGCAGGGGCGGGTTGGGGCCCGGCTGCAGTGGGCGTTTGAGGCGAGCGGCGTGAGCTGGAAGCCTTACCTGCGCGCTAACGTACTGCGGTCATTCGGCCAGGATGATGAAACCGCTTTCGATAGCAGCACAACCATCGCCAGCAATGTCGGGCAAACGGCCGGGCAAATCGGGGCGGGGCTGGTGGCGCAGGTGAGCCAGAGCGGCAGCCTTTATGCTACGACAGGCTATCTGACAAACTTCGGCGGCGAACGCCAGCGGGTAGTGACCGGCAATGTCGGCGTGCGCTGGAATTGGTGACTGCTCTGCGGGGCCAGGGCGTTGCCAGCGTCGCTATTATCATGATGACTTTGTGTTCAGTTTTTTTGAAGTAGATAGGCGAATTGTTCCGCTAACAAACAAAGCATGGCGGCGCTATTCTTATCTCATCGAAGGCAGTCAGCCTTCCAACTAAACAAAATGCAAAGGTAACCATCATGAAAAGCATCAAATATTTTGCCGTAGTTATGACTCTCGCTGCTTCCTTCTCCGGCTTCGCTGCGGAAACTCAGCCAGCTGTCAGCCAGAAAATGGGCACCGTATCGGTCAGCGGCGCGTCTAACCTCGACAGCCTGCAACACCAGCTGCAGCAGAAAGCCGAGCAGGCAGGCGCGAAGTCTATCCGCATTGTTTCCGCCGGTGGTGATAACAAAATGTACGGCGTGGCTGAAATCTACAACTAAGTCTTGAATCACGCAGTATGGGCCGCCTTGTGCGGCCCGTGTTTTATCTGAACTCCCGGGCCAGCAGGCCAAAAATCCAGTCATCCTGCCAGCGTTCGTTCAGCCAGTAGTTCTCCCACAGAATGCCTTCCTGCTGAAACCCGACTTTCTCCAGCACTTTCTTCGACGGAATATTTCCGGCGGTGACCGTGGCCACAAGCTTGCGGATGCCGACCTCCGCAAATGCAAAGGCGCACACCTCGTACAGCGATTCATACCCGTAGCCCTGACCGTGAAACGACGGGTCGAGTAAAAATCCGACTTCCGCGATATCGTCCTCGCGCAGGATAAAACCGGTGACGCCAATCGGCACGCTGGTTTTGCGGTGGCGCATCACCATACAGAGCCAGTGGCGGCTGCCCGGCTGCCAGTCGGGAAGACGGGCGTCAAAAGCCTGGCGAATCTCTGTCTCCGGTCGGTTATCGGCCACGTAGCGCATGACCTCCGGCTGCTGCTGCAGGTAGCGGAAAAGTGGCCAGTCGGCTTCGGTGATTTGGCTGAGCGCCAGGCGTGGCGTCAAAAGCGTCGGCATGGCGTTAATCCACAATAAACAGGACGGCACCTGATGCCGTTGAGGAACGGTGAGGCTCCGCGCCGTCGGCCACCTGGTAACTCATACCCGGGGTTAACGTAAACTGGCGGCCATCTTCCAGCTCAGTTTGCAGCTCGCCCTTCAGGCACAGCAAAACGTGCCCTTTTTGGCACCAGTGATCGGCCAGATAGCCGGCGGTGTATTCCACCATGCGCACGCGGATGGGCCCAAACTGCTGCGTGCGCCAAAGCGCTTTGCCGGTGATGCCGGGGTGTTCGGTGGGGATTAGGGTGGCCCAGTCGGTGGTATTAAAAGGCAAGTCGGTGATGTTCATGCGGCTCCTGAGTATTGTTGTTGTTGTCTGGTCCTCCTTTTGATAGCAGTAAATAAAAAACGGTGCCAGCGTGTGGCACCGCTTAAGCGTTATTCCCAGCGGGATAAATCATCCCTCGTCAGCCCCATATCCCTGAGTTGTTCCGGACTAAGTTCGCGTAACGCCCGTAAAGTCTGGCGGCGCTGGCGGCTGCGGCGAAAATACTGGTAAAGCATTACCAGGCCATAAAACGGTCTGCGATGGTGGTTCTCTTCAAAGCCCATGCTGTGACTCCTCGCGGTTTGCCTGGGGTTATCATGGGGCCAGCGGGAAAAAGCAGACAGATTCAAAAATTACTTTTCTTTAACATACAGAAGGGCTAAAACAGGAGCTGAATGGTATTTATTGCGCCATTCTGTATCGGTTTTTCCTTCTGTATGGTTTCCGGTGAGGATACAGCATGACGCGTTACCAACATCTTGCCACGCTGCTGGCTGAGCGTATTGAGCAGGGGCTATACCAAAGCGGGGAGCGTCTGCCCTCGGTGCGGAGCCTGAGCAGCGAACACGGTGTCAGTATCAGTACCGTGCAACAGGCGTATCACGTCCTGGAAGACCAGCAGCTGATTTCCCCTCAGCCACGTTCCGGCTACTTTGTTTCGCCGCGCAAAGCCGTGCCGCCGCTTCCACGCCTTTCGCGTCCCGCGCGTTGGCCCGTGGAAGTTAAGCAATGGAGTGAAGTGCTGGAGATGATTAATCTCCGCTACAGCGGCGAAGCGCCGGGATTTTTCAGTGGAGCACCTGATTTCACGCAATCGACCGTCAAGCCGCTATTGCGGGAGATGGGCAGATTGAGCCAGCACCAGGCCGCTGAAGTACTGGGTTATGACGAAATTCAGGGCACCAAAGTGCTGCGTGAACAAATTGCTCGTCTGTTGCTGGACAGTAACTGTGTGGTGAACGCTGACGATATCGTGGTGACCAACGGTTGCCACGAAGCGCTGTCGATCGCCATTCGAGCGGTCTGTGAACCGGGGGATATCGTGGCGGTTGAGTCGCCGTCATTCCACGGCACCATGCAGATGCTGCGCGGCTATGGCCTGAAAGTGGTGGAGATCCCAACCGACTCAGTGACCGGGATGAGCCTGGAGGCGCTGGAGCTGGTGCTGGAACAGTGGCCGATTAAAGCGATTTTTCTGGTGCCGAACTGCAATAACCCTCAGGGGTTTATTATGCCAGACGCGCGTAAAAAGGCCGTACTCAGCCTGGCGAAACGCTACGACATTGCCATTATCGAAGATGACGTTTACGGCGAGCTTACCTTCGAGTACCCACGCCCGATGACAATTAAATCTCTGGACGTCGGTGATTGTGTTTTACTCTGCGGTTCATTTTCTAAAACACTGGCACCGGGCCTGCGTATTGGCTGGATTGTTCCCGGCCGCTATCTCGACCGCGTCCTGCACATGAAGTATATCGGCACCGGCAGCACATCGGTCTTTACTCAACATGCGATTGCCGGGTTTATCCGCGAAGGCCACTATCACCGCCACCTGAGACGTATGAGGCAACAATACCAGCGGAATCTCGATCACTTTTCCTGCCGCGTGAGGCAGTACTTCCCCTGTGGCATTTGCGTTAGCCGACCGCAAGGCGGTTTTCTGCTTTGGATTGAGCTGCCGGAAAACGTTGATGTGGAACGTTTTAACCTCCTGCTACGGGAGGAGAAAATATACGTCGCCAGTGGGTCACTCTTTTCTGCTTCCGGAAAATATCGCAATTGCCTGCGTCTTAACTATGCTTTGCCTCTCGATGCCGTCACCGAGGCGGCGCTAAAGAGAGTGGGTGAAATCGCCGAGCAAGCGCTAGAAAATACCTGACAAAATCGCTCTTTTTATCGCCATTGATTCCCGGCGGGCTGCTTTACACTCGGCTGTAATGGCGAAGTGTGGCCTTGGCATTAATAACCATAAAAAATAGCCGCCTGGGGCGGAAAAAAGCCGTTTTTTCTGCGTTCGGCAACGTAAGGCCGGACATCGACAAAGGACTATCATGAGCAGCGCAACATTGCAGATGCGGGAGCACTTTGAGACGTGTCTGGGGATTATTCGGCAGGCTTCACTTCAGATCCTGCCGCTATTGAATATTCGTGCCGCCGAAGGCAAAGATCCGCAGTGGTTTTTCCAGCAGCTGGAGCAGGCCCGTATGGCGCTGGGCAGTTGGGGGGCGGTGGCGAAACGGCTGAATCTTAACGACTCCGAAATTTCACAATTCACGCTGTTGCTGCGCCATTTGCAGCAGCTGGTGCCGCAGTATGAAAGCGGGCAGGAAGTTAGCCAGAACCAGCTCCTCGCCGCCTTGCGCTTCACCAGCTATCTGGAACATGTGCGCTTCAAACAGCCCTTGCTGGGCTACTCCACCGAGCTTTCCTCCGACGTTGACGGGCTACAGAAAGGCGCCCAGCAGCAGATGCGCGCCATTGAACTGATGCTGAAAGGGCTGGTCAATCAGGCGTGGGAAAACCAGGCGGAGCTGGTTAATCAGCTAAAAAGCCAGTTTGGGGCTGACAAAGTTCGCCGCTGGCTGAAGCGAGGCGAGCGGGGCGATGTGCTGAGCGGCATGAAGTTCAGCGAGCTGGCGCTGATGCTGGTGGATAAGAAAGAGTTTGCCCATCACTACGCCAAAGTTTACCAAAACTCGCCTCAGCTGGGCTTTCTTATCGACCAACGTAAAACCCTGCAAATCTTCCTCGATGGCACCCGTCAAATCCGCAACGACCTGATGCACAAGCAGCCGCTGACGAGCGTGCAGGTGGCTTTGCTGGATAGCTATTTCGGTGAAATCAGCGGCCCGGTACAAAAAGCCTTTAGCGAAGGCCGCACTAAAGTGAATCCCTCCTCGCTGCTGGACGCGGATGATGCGGCACTGCAAAGCTACCTTGACCAGGCGCGTAAAAATCATGCGGCCCAGGGCGGCGATCCGGCAGAGATCAGAGAATCCATCGAGCGTTATGACCCGCGCACGGCCAAAAAACAGCATGATACTACCGACATGATCTCCACCGCGCTGTGGGCATCGGTAGGGATTGTGGTGGTGGCAGTGGCGGTGATTGGTCTTTATCTGTTAAGTGATGCCACCTCAAAACCTGAGGTGACGGCGGCTCCGCCAATAGTGAGTACGCCGGTGCAGCAGAAAGAGCGGCCGGAATCCAACAGCCCGCGGGATATGCTTGCCAATATGGGCATCACCTGGGACGAAAATAACCTGCGGGCGGCGATTAACCGTAATGACGCGCGTATTGTGCGCCTGTTTATGCAGGGCGGGATGAACTGGAAAGTCTATTTTGCCGAGCAGGCGCTGGCGGCGGATGACCGCGATGTGCTGACCATTTTGCTGCAATACCGCCCGCAAATGGACGAAACCCGGCCCTGCCGCAGGCTGATTGGCTCCACTGAGTTAGGCATGAAGAAAGGGCAAAAGCTGACTTCGCTGAGAAAGCAATTCCTCGCCAGCTTCTGCAGTTCAGCCCCGGCGGTACAGCGCCAGAAAGAGGAAGTAGAGCGCGCTCAGCTACGCCTGGCGGCGCAGAAGCAGCGCTACGAAGATGCGACCGCCCAGGGGCTGGAGCCAGAGCCGGTGGATGAGCAGACCGTCAAAATTCAGCAGGCGATATACAACGCGATGCGCTAGCCGTGCCGGGCAGCCTTCGGGCTGCCCAATGCATTACAGCAGCCCTTTATCACGGAACGTCGCGGCGGTGGCTTCATTCAGATCGTAGCTCGCCAGATCCTGCGGGCTGACCCACGCGTACTGCTCAAACTCTTCGTTAAGGGTTATCTCGCGGTTTTCGCTGATGCAGTCGAACATCAGGTAAATCATGTACACCTGTTCTTTCCGGCCATCGGCGTAGGTTTTGACCCGCACGTCGTCGCGGAAGGTCCACGGCTCAATGTGCGAGATAATCAGCGCTTCACCCAGCTCTTCCCGGATCTCACGCCGCAGCCCTTCTGCCATGGTTTCACCTGGCTCAATGCCGCCACCGGAGAGCGCCCACTGGCCGGGAAACACCCCGCGATCTTGTGGCATTTTGCACAGCAAATATTGGCCCTGGTTCTGGATAATCGGACAGGCAATCACTCTTTGTCGCATGGTCATCTCCCTGAAAATAAGCGGCTGAGTTATAGCACAGATACGAAAGAGGGTCTGTGCCGTGACAGACACCTGGGGGAGAATTTTATCCGTTAATATAAATAATATTTTTATAATAATTACATTTAATACATTTATTAAATGAATGTACAAAGATAAATAAAGTAATTTTGTTTTATGTTGTGGGTGGAAATAATGACTGAGGTCTAAGTTTTTACTATAAGAATAAAAAATATTACGTGCCGTATGTATATGCCGATTATGATAAGCGACGCTCAAGATGAGCCTCGTTAACAATATACCAGGAAGGTATTTATGCCGGCACTTCAGTTCCCCTGTACGATATTCAAAACCCAAAAAAAGATGGATGACTATACCGCCAGCGATATGAAATGCGGCGATCTGTCCGACATCATTTTGAGGGCGCGGTTTCATCTGTTAGACGTTTCGGTGATGCTGCCAACTTACTGATTTAGTGTATGATGGTGTTTTTGAGGTGCTCCAGTGGCTTCCATTTCTATCAGCTGTCCTTCCTGCTCCGCTACTGAAGGCGTGGTG
>NZ_JBBCMI010000009.1:0-191179 GCF_037152415.1 Cedecea sp. AS113 | reverse complement strand
CACGGCTGGGACGGAAGTCGCTGTCGTTCTCAAAATCGGTGGAGCTGCATGATAAAGTCATCGGGCATTATCTGAACATAAAACACTATCAATAAGTTGGAGTCATTACCGAAATGAAGGTGAAATTTCTTTTTTTGCCCACGATGGATTAAGTAAGTCATTGGGCGATAAGTATAAGTTGCCGTCATCGTCCAGGACTTTTGCATTGAGCGCGGCGGCGATATCCAGCATTTTGCAATACAACGTCTGAGCAGGCGATTTTGCAGAAATATTTCCTGCATGCCAGTCCAGCCAGTTAATTTCATCCCCTCGCCAGATGACATGATAGGGTCCATTTATGGGAGAGAAACTGAGCTCAGGATCGTTATTTACATACTGAATCCATTCTTCTGCAAGAATAGGATTGCTCTCCCCATCCCATGCATGTTCCGTCCTGGTGATATGCATTTCCCAGCCCATAATATATCTCCGCTTTGTACATTATTTTTGATATCAGTTTATGCAGAGATAAATATCATGGCTGGATGTTTTTCCACAGATATAAAAAAAGGCCAGAGCGATCTCTGACCTTTTAGGCGTTTCCCTGGGGAATTAACGCATGGTGACAAACTCTTCCGCTGCGGTCGGGTGGATCGCCACGGTGTTGTCGAAGTCTTTCTTGGTTGCGCCCATTTTCAGCGCTACGGCGAAGCCCTGCAGGATTTCATCCATGCCGAAGCCGATGCCGTGGATCCCGACGATTTTCTCGTCCGGGCCAGCACAGACCAACTTCATGCGGCACGGCTGGCGGTGAGAGGTCACCGCGGTGTACATGGCGGTGAAGGAGGATTTGTAGACCTTCACGTTATCGTCGCCGTACTGCTCACGCGCCTGCGGTTCGGTCAGGCCCACGGTGCCGATTGGTGGGTGGCTGAACACCACGGTCGGCACGTTGCTGTAGTCCAGATGCTCGTCCGGCTTGTTGTTAAACAGGCGCTCGGACAGGCGACGACCGGCGGCAACCGCCACCGGGGTCAGCTCAACCGCACCGGTGTTATCGCCCACGGCATAAATCCCCGGCACGTTGGTGTTCTGGAACTTATCTACCTTGATGTAGCCTTTGGCGTCCAGCTCAACGCCGGTTACCTGCAGGTTGAAGTTGTCGTTAGCCGGTTCGCGGCCGATCGCCCAAATCAGGGTGTCGACGGTTTCCGACCGGCCATCTTCCAGCTCAAGCGTCAGGCTGCCGTCTGCATTTTTCACAACCGCTTTCGGAATCGCGTTGGTGTGCAGGGTTGGGCCTTCTGCTTCGATGACTTCCAGCAGCGTTTCAACGATCAGCGGGTCGAAGGTGCGCAGCGGCGCATGTTTGCGCACGAACAGGTGCGTTTCAGAACCCAGAGCGTTAATCACGCCCGCGATTTCCACCGCGATGTAGCCCGCGCCCACAACCGCCACGCGTTTTGGCAGGCCCGGCAGCTCGAAGAAGCCGTCGGAGTCGATGCCGTACTCAGCGCCAGGGATGTTCGGGTGGCTTGGGCGGCCGCCGGTAGCGATCAGAATATGGTCTGCGGTGATGGTTTCGCCGTTAACTTCCACGGTGTGGGCATCAACGAACTTCGCAAAGCCGCGGATCACGTCCACTTTATTCTTGCCCAGTACGTTGTCGTAAGAGGTATGAATACGGTCGATATAGGCGGTGCGGCTGGCGATCAGCTTGTCCCAGTCGAAGTGGTTCAGCGTGGTGTCAAAGCCGTAGTCCGGGCCGTAGTTGTGGATCGCTTCGGCGATCTGCGCCGCATGCCACATCACTTTTTTAGGCACGCAGCCGACGTTCACACAGGTGCCACCCAGATCCTTCGCCTCAATCAGTGCGCATTTCTGCCCATACATTGCCGCACGGTTAATCGAGGCGATACCGCCGCTGCCGCCGCCAATGGCGAGGTAGTCATAATGTTTGGTCATGATGTTTCCCTTTTGAGTCGAAAATTAGGCGCGATTGTAGCGCGCCGGGATAAAGGTTCTACCGATTACTGTGATAGCCACGTCATACTTCAAGCTGCAGCGGCATTGGCTAGCTTTCTTATTCAGGCACAATCCAGCTCAGCGTGGTGGAGCCGGTACCCGTTGGCACCAGCTTTTTGTGCAGCCACGGCAGCACGTTCGCCATTTGCTGTTCCAGCTTCCACGGTGGGTTAATCACAATCATGCCGGAAGCCGTCATGCCGCGCTGGTCGCTGTCCGGGCGAACCGCCAGCTCGATCTGCAGGATGCGGCGGATGCCGGTCTCTTCCAGGTCGCGGATCATGCGTTTGATTTGCTGACGCAGCACCACCGGGTACCACAGCGCGTAGGTGCCTGTGGCAAAACGCTTATAACCTTCGGCAATCCCTTTCACCACGTCCTGGTAGTCGGTTTTGATCTCATACGGTGGGTCGATGAGGATCAGACCGCGACGGGAAACCGGCGGCAACTTGGCTTTCAGCTGCTGGTAGCCGTCGGCGCGCTCGACGCGGGCCCGGTCGTCTTTCTGGAACTCAGAGCGCAGCAGCGGGAAGTCGGACGGATGCAGCTCGGTCAGCTGCAGGCTGTCCTGCTCGCGCAGCAGGTGGCGGGCAATCAGCGGAGAGCCAGGGTAATAACGCAGGTTGCCGCTGCGGTTCAGATGCTTCACCGCGCCAATATAGGCTTCCAGTTCGGCAGGCAAATCGTCCTGCTGCCAGATGCGGGAGATACCTTCCAGATACTCGCCGGTGCGCTCCGCATGTTCGCTGCTCAGCTGGTAACGCCCGGCGCCTGCGTGAGTGTCGAGATAGAGAAACGGTTTCTCCTTCTCTTTAAGCGATTCAATAATCAGGCTTTGAACGGTGTGTTTTAGTACGTCGGCATGGTTACCGGCGTGAAAGCTGTGGCGATAGCTGAGCATGAGGGATGGTGTTCCGCAAATAAGAAAACAAATTTCCCACAGTTTACCGCAGATTGCGGCGGATTACCGCCCGGGCGCGGCGCTGTTTCAGTTGGGGAGAAAGCGTTTCAAAACATAACGGTGTCATAAAAATGTCAAATCACCAGGATAGCGTCGCTGCCAGGCAAGGTAATCGTTTGAATAAAAGGAAAAATAATGAAACTTCGTATTTCTGTGCTGGCCGCCGCGTTAGCCGTCTCTCTGCCCGCGCTGGCGAAAGATGTGTCTCTTCCTCAGGCCGCGGCGATAGCCAATAGTGTGACCCCGGCCAACAGCAGCCAGGCGTTTGATGAGATTGAAATGCAGTCTCTGGCGGCGTTGCGCGCTGCCCTGAAAGGCGATGCGGATAAACTGACCCGCGACCAGCTGGATAAAGCGAAGCAAAGCAAAAAGCTGGCGGATACCGCCTGGCTGAAGGCGAGCGGCTATGACTTCCAGACGAAAGCTAACCAGAAGGCAGGTATTGAGCTGCTTTCTGCCTTCAGCAAGTTGCCGGACTCGGTGATTAAGCAAAACCTTGAAACCGTCACCAACATCAACCTGAACGCCGTGCAGACTTCGCGCCATCAGGCGCTGGCGGATGCCGAGGGCATCAAACACCTTTACTTCCTGAGCGATGCCATGGGGCCGCGCCTGGGGAAAGCCTTCCTGGCCGCCTACGATAAAGGCGAGCTGAGCAAAGCCGCGGCGCTGATTAAAGCCTCCGAAGTCAGCACCAGCGCAGCGAAGAAGCACTTCAATAACCCGCGTCCGTTCCTGATCCAGGGCAACACCATTCACCTCGTGCCGGACGATGTGGTGATTAAAGACAACAAACCGTACACCGCAGACGGCGGCTCCTTCCCAAGCGGCCACACCAACACCGGCTACACCGACGCGCTGCTGATGGCCGAAATGGTGCCGGAGCGCTTTGAAGCCCTGGTTGAGCGCGGTGCGCGCTACGGTTACTCGCGCATTGTGCTGGGCGTGCATTACCCGCTGGACGTGATGGGCTCCCGCATGGTGGCGCAGCGCAATGTCGCCAACTACCTGAACGACCCGAAATACCGCGCGTTGTTTAACGAAGCTCGCGATCAGCTGCGTACCGCGCTGGAAAAAGAGTGCGGCACCACTTTGGCTGAATGTGCGAAATCTTCCGCAAAAGACGATCCGTACCGCGCCCCGGCGATGAAAGAACTTTACCGCTTCACCATGACTTACGACCTGCCGCAGCAGAAGGGTGAGAAGCAAGCCCTGAAAGTACCGCAAGGGGCGGAAGTTTTGCTGGAAGCCGCGCTGCCTAAGCTTTCCGCCTCCCAGCGCCGCGACCTGATGGTGAAAACTGCGCTGCCTGCGGGCTACCCGCTGTCCGGCACGACGGCAGACCAGCAGTTCTGGCAGCGCCTGAACCTGCCTGCGGCCTACGCCATGGCCACGAAATCCCACTGATTTATCCCCCGGGGCAGCGCCTGCTGCCCCATTTCCCGGCGACCGCAGCGCAACGCCCGGGATTGAAATTCGCTACACTTAACCCCATGCTAGACTCCATGCACAAAGCGCCGCTTGAGCGCTTCTCTCTCCCTTTTAATCAGGAACGCGCTTATGACCAATCCTTTACTGACCTCTTTTGAGCTGCCGCCGTTTTCCGCCATCAAACCGGAGCATGTTGTTCCGGCCGTGACTAAAGCGCTGGACGACTGCCGTGCGGCGGTGGAAAGCGTGGTTGCGCAGGGCGCGCCTTATAGCTGGCAGAATCTGGTTCAGCCGCTGGCAGAAGTGGACGATCGCCTGGGCCGCCTGTTCTCCCCGGTCAGCCATCTGAACTCGGTACAGAACAGCCCGGAGCTGCGCGAAGCCTATGAGCAGACGCTGCCGCTGCTGTCCGAATACAGCACCTGGGTTGGCCAGCACGAAGGCCTGTATAATGCCTACCGCGACCTGCGTGACGGGGCGAACTACGCCAGCCTGAGCGTCGCCGAGAAGAAAGCGGTGGATAACGCGCTGCGCGACTTCGAGCTGTCCGGGATTGGTCTGCCAAAAGACAAACAGCAGCGCTACGGGGAGATCTCCGCTCGCCTGTCCGAGCTGGGATCTACCTACAGCAACAACGTGCTTGATGCCACTATGGGCTGGAGCAAACTGATTACCGACGAAGCCGAGCTTACCGGGATGCCGGAAAGCGCCCTGGCCGCAGCGCGCGCTCAGGCGGAAGCCAAAGAGCAAGACGGCTGGCTGCTGACCCTGGATATCCCAAGCTACCTGCCGGTGCTGACCTACTGCGACAACCGTGCGCTGCGCGAAGAGATGTACCGCGCCTATTCCACGCGCGCTTCTGACCAGGGCCCGAATGCCGGGAAGTGGGATAACACCCCGGTGATGGAAGAGATTCTGGCGCTGCGCCACGAGCTGGCTCAGCTGCTGGGCTTTGGCAACTACGCGGAAAAATCCCTGGCCACCAAAATGGCGGAAAACCCGCAGCAGGTACTGGAGTTCCTGTCAGACCTGGCCAAACGCGCCCGTCCGCAGGGTGAAGCCGAGCTGGCTCAGCTGCGCGCCTATGCGAAAGAGCATTACGGCGTGGAAGAGCTGGAGCCGTGGGACATCACCTGGTACAGCGAAAAACAGAAACAGCATCTCTACAGCATCAGCGACGAACAGCTGCGCCCGTACTTCCCGGAAGAGCGTGCGGTGAATGGCCTGTTCGAAGTCGTGAAGCGCATCTACGGCATCACCGCCAAAGAGCGGAAAGATATCGACGTCTGGCACCCGGACGTGCGCTTCTTCGAGCTGTATGACGACCAGGGCGAGCTGCGCGGCAGCTTCTATCTCGACCTCTACGCTCGCGAGCACAAACGCGGCGGGGCGTGGATGGATGACTGCGTGGGCAAAATGCGCCGCGCCGATGGCTCACTGCAAAAACCGGTGGCCTATCTGACCTGTAACTTCAACCGCCCGGTGAACGGCAAACCTGCGCTGTTTACCCACGATGAAGTGATCACCCTGTTCCATGAGTTTGGTCACGGCCTGCACCACATGCTGACCAAAATCGAAACCGCGGGCGTGTCCGGTATCAACGGCGTGCCGTGGGATGCGGTCGAGCTGCCGAGCCAGTTTATGGAAAACTGGTGCTGGGAGCCGGAAGCGCTGGCGTTTATCTCCGGCCATTATGAAACCGGTGAATCTCTGCCTGTTGAGCTGCTGGAAAAAATGCTGGCGGCGAAAAACTACCAGGCAGCGCTGTTTATTCTGCGTCAGCTGGAGTTCGGCCTGTTCGACTTCCGCCTGCATGCGGAATTCAACCCGGAGCAGGGGGCGAAAGTGCTGCAGACGCTGGCCGAAATTAAGAAACAGGTTGCCGTGGTGCCGGGGCCGAGCTGGGGCCGCTTCCCGCACGCCTTCAGCCATATATTTGCCGGTGGTTACGCGGCGGGTTACTACAGCTACCTGTGGGCCGACGTGCTGGCGGCGGACGCGTTCTCTCGCTTTGAAGAAGAGGGTATTTTCAACCGCGAAACCGGCCAGTCGTTCCTCGATAACATCCTGACCCGTGGCGGTTCGGAAGAGCCGATGGAGCTGTTCAAACGCTTCCGCGGGCGCGAGCCGCAGCTGGATGCGATGCTGGATCACTACGGTATTCAGGGTTAAGCCACCACGTGAAAATCTGTTTACTGACTGAAGCAGGCGCCGACTCCGGCGCCTTATCTGTTTTGAGCGAGCGCTGGCAGCTCGAGCATGATGAAGAGGCGCTGATGGCGCTGGTGCTGACGCCTGAAAGGCTGGAGTTACGCAAACGCGACGAGCCAAAGCTAGGCGGCATTTTTGTTGATTTTGCCTCCGGCGCGATGGCGCACCGCCGTAAGTTTGGCGGCGGGCGTGGCGAAGCGGTGGCAAAAGCCGTGGGCGTGAAGGGCAGCTATCTGCCGGACGTGGTTGACGCGACGGCGGGGTTAGGGCGAGATGCCTTTGTGCTGGCGTCCGTCGGTTGCCGCGTGCGGATGCTGGAGCGCAATCCGGTGGTTGCCGCGTTGCTGGATGACGGCCTGCGCCGTGGCTACGAAGATCCTGAAATCGGTGGTTGGCTGCAGGAGCGATTGCAGCTGATTCATGCCTCAAGCCTGACGGCGCTCAGCGATATCACGCCGAGACCGGATGTGGTGTATCTCGATCCGATGTTCCCCCACAAGCAGAAAAGCGCGCTGGTGAAGAAAGAGATGCGCGTTTTCCAGTCTTTGGTGGGGCCGGATGAAGATGCAGACGGGCTGCTTGCCCCAGCCAGAGCGCTCGCGAAGAAAAGGGTCGTTGTGAAACGTCCGGACTACGCGCCGCCGCTGGCCGACGTCGCCACGCAGAATGCGGTGGTGACCAAAGGGCACCGGTTTGATATTTATGCCGGGACGCCGGAGTAATCGAGCTGTGACAGCCCCTCTTCCTCGGTGGGTTTTGGTCACAACTATACTCTATGAGGAATCGGCTAACGTTCCGTTCACTTCCAGCCCTGTTTTATCTGTAGCGCCTTCACCGTTGAACGTCTTAGGGGAGTCACCGTCACTCCCCTAAGAACCCGGACTCCCGGCCAAATAAATCGACCGCGTGAGCGGCAGACCTCCGTTTTATCTCCCAGTCCTGGGTCGCCTGAGATGCGTTCCCGACGCTCTCAGCCTCCGGCCGTTCCCGACGGCCGGCCCCTGGCCAGTCGGAGAGAAAACGGAGGCGATTTAAGCCGGAACCGTGCCTCGCTTTAAACCCGCAGTCACGCAGAACGTCAAAGTCGCTGCAAGTCCTGCAGCAATACTCTTGCTCCCGGAAGATTATGAAAATAAAGCATTACTAAGAGGCCGTGATGCAAGGGAGGGGGGGAAACCAAAGATTTAATCTCGGTTCAGTCCCCTTTTGGCGGAAGCCCCAGAGTGAGGGTCAATACTTATCTCAATTCAATCCCCTCTCCCCTTTGGGGAGAGGGTTAGGGTGAGGGCAATACCGTTACTCGTCTTCTTCATCACGCAGTGGAACAATCAGCATATCCACATGCACGGTATTGATCAGCTGGCGTGCAGAGGACATCAGCTTGCTCCAGAAATCCTGGTGGTGACCACAAACCACTAAATCCATATCGTATTTTTTAATGGCATCGACCAGCACCTGGCCCAGATCGCCGCTGCCGCTCAGGGTTTCGGTAATCGGGTAACCTGCCCCGGTAGACAGCTCGGTGAGCGCGTGGTGAGTCTCTTCGGAAATGCGTTTCTGCATATCGCCCAGATTGACATCAATCAGCCCGGTATACAGATCGGAGTAATTCACATCGACATGAATCAGGGAAACTTTCGCGTTGTAAGGCCGAGCCATGGAGACGGCTTTTTCTACCAGGACTTTACTCTCAGGGGAGAGGTCAACCGCGATCAGAATGTGTTTGTAAGCCATAATGTTACTCCTTCCATAAGTTATCGATGACTCTCGCCGTCATCTTTTAAACCGTAGCGGCATGAGCTACGGTCACCCGATCTAAAGACTTCAATTGTAGATGGTATTTCGCTTTTATCGAACCTTCTTCAGCCCGACAATGCGCCATCCCTCAATCACATTCAAGCGAAAAATGAATGCGGCCACTTTGATAAAGATTAACGCGGTGGTAAAAAAATTAAGGGATCTCCTACACTATTAAATGAGCCGGGCGGGAAGAGATCTGTGACCTGTATCGGTTATTCGTTGCAGGATTGTCTGACAGGGTTTTCGGGGAGAGCGGTCGTCCCGAAGCAAAGGCTTCGAGGGCTTCGCCGGGAGGGGTACATGATCAGCACCGTCGCGCTGTTCTGGGCGCTTTGTGTAGTTTGTGTGGTGAATATGGCGCGCTATTACTCTTCACTGCGCGCGTTACTGGTGGTGCTGCGCGGGTGCGATCCGCTGCTGTATCAATACGTTGATGGCGGCGGTTTTTTCACCTCACATGGTCAACCCAGCAAGCAGGTCAGGCTGGTGCGCTATATCTACGGCCAGCGCTATGTCGATCATCATGATGAAGAGTTTATTCGCCGCTGTGAGCGCCTGCGCCGCCAGTTTATTCTGACGAGTTCGCTGTGTGGTCTGGTGGTGATTAGCCTGATTGGATTAATTATCTGGCACTAGTTGTAGGGCAGCGTTATGGACAAGCATAAAAAAAGCGGGCCAGTTTCCTGACCCGCTTTTTCTTTGGCTACGGCTTACACGAAGCGCAGCGCAATCCAGTACAGCCCGCCGGAGAGCAGAATCGAAGCCGGTAAGGTGAATATCCAGGCCATCAGGATATTGGTTACCGTCTTACGCTGCAGGCCGCCGCCGTCCACGATCATGGTCCCTGCCACGGAGGAAGAGAGCACGTGGGTAGTGGAAACCGGCATCCCGGTGTAGCTTGCCAGACCGATAGAAACGGCTGCCGTCATCTGCGCGGACATCCCTTGCGCATAGGTCATGCCTTTCTTACCGATCTTCTCGCCGATGGTGGTCGCCACGCGACGCCAGCCGATCATTGTACCCAGACCAAGAGCCAGAGCCACCGCCAGAATAATCCAGACCGGCGCGTACTCGATGGTGCTAAGCATGTCGCCTTTCAGTTTCTTCAGCAGGCGCTGGTCGTCGGCGCTCACTTCTGGCAGCTTCGCCACTTTATCGGTGGTGTCGGAGATGCACAGCATAATGCGACGCAGCTGGCTACGCTGCTCAATGCTGAGCTTGTCGTAGCTTTCGATATCCGTCAGCATCAGCTTCGCGCGATCCAGCGCGTTAATCGCGTTGGCCGGGTGGCAGTGGAACTGAGCCGGTTCAGTTGCGCCCGCTTCCGGAGAAGGGATCAGCTGTTCCGAGCCGGTGGCTTTCTTCAGCAGGTCAGGGCGTTGCTGGAAGAAAGTTTCGACGTTGTTCACCGCATCGCGAGTACGGGTGATTTCGTAGCCGGAAGCATTCATGTTAACCACGAAGCCCGCCGGTGCGACGCCAATCAGTACCAGCATAATCAGACCGATGCCTTTCTGGCCGTCGTTAGCGCCGTGAGAGAAACTCACGCCGATAGCGGACAGGATCAGCGCGATACGCGTCCAGAAAGGCGGCTTTTTCTTGCCGTCTTGCTTTTCACGTTCCGCAGGCGTCAGGTGAATACGCTGCTTTTTCTTGGTGTTGCTCCAGTAACGGCGCAGCAGGAAAATCAACCCACCGGCAATCACCAGCCCGACAATCGGGGACAGAATTAAGGAAGCGAAGATCCCAATGACTTTCGGGATATTCAGCGCGTCGACAACCGAGGTGCCGGTCAGCAGCGCGTTGGTCAAACCGATACCGATGATGGCACCGATAAGCGTATGGGAGCTGGAGGCCGGCAGACCAAAATACCAGGTGCCGAGGTTCCAGATAATAGCGGCCAGTAACATAGAGAACACCATGGCGAGACCATGAGAAGATCCTACGTTTAACAGCAGATCTGTAGGCAGCATATGCACAATGGCATAGGCCACGCTCAGCCCACCGAGCAGAACGCCGAAGAAGTTAAACAACGCAGCCATTGCCACCGCAAGTTGCGATCGCATAGCGCGGGTATAAATTACCGTTGCTACTGCGTTGGCCGTATCGTGGAAACCATTAATGGCTTCGTAGAACAGCACAAATGCCAGAGCAAGCAAAAGTAAAAGCCCGGTGTGAAGATCCAGGCCGGCAAACAAATGTAGCATAGACGTTACGCCATTTTGAGGACATGAACGCGGCGCATTATGTAAGACAACCTCCACCGCGGCAAAGTGAAATCTGGACTTTTTTTGATTTTAGTCGCCATCTGGCGCACAGGTGGAATGATTTACATTTTGTTTATCAATCACCTGCATTTGTTATTCACCTTAAAGCTGGTGCGACCAGCCTCAGGTCTTTACAATCCGTTGCCTTAAGCATAGTCGGGAGTCGGTCGTGGAAAAGTTTGATGCCATTATTATAGGTGCGGGTGCAGCTGGAATGTTTTGTGCGGCGGTTGCCGGGCAGGCGGGCAGCCGCGTATTGCTGATTGATAATGGGAAAAAACCGGGCCGTAAAATCCTGATGTCCGGCGGCGGACGCTGCAACTTTACCAACCTTTATGTCGAGCCTGCGGCGTATCTGAGCCAAAACCCGCATTTCTGCAAATCTGCGCTGGCCCGCTACACCCAATGGGACTTTATCGACATGGTGGGCAAGCACGGCATTGCCTGGCACGAGAAAACCCTCGGGCAGCTGTTCTGCGACGATTCTGCCCAGCAGGTAGTCGATATGCTGGTGGCCGAATGCGAGAAAGGCAAAGTAACAATGCGCCTGCGCAGCGAAGTGCTGAGTATTGAACGCGACGAGCAGAGGTACACCCTGCAGCTAAACGGCGGCAGCGTGCAGGGCGCGAAACTGGTTATCGCCAGCGGCGGTCTGTCGATGCCGGGGCTGGGGGCGACGCCGTTCGGCTATAAAGTCGCCGAACAGTTTGGCCTGAAGGTGCTGCCGACCCGCGCGGGCCTGGTGCCGTTCACGCTGCATAAACCTTTGCTCGAACAGTTGCAGGTGCTGTCCGGTGTCTCGGTGCCGTCCGTCATCACCGCAGAAAACGGCGTCAGCTTCCGTGAAAGCCTGTTGTTTACCCATCGCGGCCTGTCCGGCCCTGCCGTTCTGCAGCTTTCCAGCTACTGGCAGCCGGGCGAATTCGTCAGCGTGAATCTGCTGCCGGACACCGATCTGGACGGTTTTATTCACGAGCAGCGCAACGCGCACCCAAACCAGAGCCTGAAAAACACGCTGGCGATGGTGCTGCCGAAACGCCTGGTTGAGTGCCTGCAGCAGCTGCAGCAGATCCCGGACGTCACGCTGAAGCAGCTCAACAGCCGCCAGCAAAGCGAGCTGGTTGACACCCTGCAAGCCTGGCGCGTTCAGCCCAACGGCACCGAAGGCTATCGCACGGCGGAAGTGACCCTCGGCGGCGTGGATACCAACGAACTCTCCTCCCGCACCATGGAAGCGAAAAAATCCCCGGGCCTCTATTTTATCGGCGAAGTGATGGACGTCAGCGGCTGGCTGGGCGGCTATAACTTCCAGTGGGCCTGGAGCTCCGCCTGGGCGTGCGCGCAGGCGCTGGTTGAGGGCTAGCCCGCGCTTTTCAGCTGCGATGATAGATTGTGATATGTTATGCACTATTGCAGCTATTTGAGGGCTAAACGTGACTGATTATGACGCATTGCCTGAACAGCGCCAGGCGATGATCCACCAGATCCTGACCGAAACGGGCAGGGTGATCGGGGCTGATGTGGCGCGGAAGCTGGGCGTGTCCGAGCACACCATCCGCCGGGATCTGCAGGAGCTGGCGCGTCGCGGCCTGTGCAAAAAGGTTTATGGCGGGGCCATTAGTCAGTTCCAGCAGTCTGCCAGCTTCGAAACCCGCGTGTCCCAGGATGTGGGTGAGAAATCCCAGGTGGCACGGAAGTGCGCCGGAATGATCCAAGCTAACACCTGCGTGTTTCTCGACGCCGGTTCAACCTATCTGGCAATGGTGGAGTTTATCCCCGAAGAGCTGGATCTCACCATTGTCACCAATTCCCCGCAGATTGCAGCGGCGCTGAGCGGGCGCACGCGGGGCGAACTGATTTTGTTGGGCGGCAAAGTTAACCCGCTGACCGGCAGCACGCTGGGTTCCGACACGGTCAATCAGCTGCGCGGCATGGTTTTCGACCAGACCTTTATCGGCGTGTGCGGGCTGGATCCGCAGGCTGGCCTGAGCGCGGTTTATTACGAAGACGCCTGTTTTAAGCGGGAAGTGCTGAGCCAGAGTAATGAGGTGATCGCCGCCGTAACGGCCAACAAGATGTCCCAGGTGGCTCGCTATAAAGTGGCACCCTGCGAAGACATTGATATTGCGGTGGTGAGCGCCGAAACCAAAATTGCCGATTTCGGCGGCGTTAACCTGCGGATTGAAATCGCGGGCTAGCGGAACGGGCGGCTAAGAACCCGCCCTTCTTCAGACTTTGCTTTGCAACGCCAGCAGGCTTTTTATCGTGTGCTGGACCGCGCTTTCATCATTGCTGCCGGTAATAAACCGGGCTGCGGCCTTGGTCTCTTCAAACGCATTACGCATCGCGAAGCTGTATTCCGCCTGGGCCAGCAGTTCCAGGTCATTATACCCGTCGCCAAAGGCGAGAGTCTCCGCCGGGCTGACGTTCAGTAACTGCTGGAGCCTTTGCACCGTTGTCCCTTTATGGACGCCATAATCCACAATATCTATCCACGCCGCTTCGGACACCACGATGTAGACATCCTGTTCAAACGGCCTGAGTACCGGGCGAGTCTGCGGGCAGTTTCCGGCTTCGTCATAGACGCTTATCTTCACGAAATCACAATTGAGTTCGGCAAAAGAGTCCACCAGCGCCAGGCTGGCGTAGGACTGGCGCATTTTGTCCTGCAGCCGCTGCGGCACGTCTTTGCGAATAAACGCGCTTTCGCTGCCGCAGGCAACAATCACGTGGCTGTCACTGGCTGCTTCCAGCGTGTCGATAATGCGTAATCCCAGCGCATTGTTGATAAGCGATTCGTAGACATATTCGCCGTTCCTTTTAATGCGCGTGGCGCTGTCGCCGATGATCCATAAATCCTCGCGGTAATCGGCGAACAGCTCTTCTACCCGCTGGCACTGCTTGCCGGTACAGGCGGCGAAATGGACGCGTTGCTCGGCCATTAAGCGGTGGGTCTGGGCAAATAATTTACGGTCATAGTCGCCGTGGCTATTGAGAAAAGTGCCGTCCAGGTCGGTAATAATTAGCTTTATCATGTTGTTATCCCATCGGTAAGTGTTCTGTAGGCGTTTATATTTTTAGTTTTGAAACGAAGGGCAGGTTGCGGTACTTGTTTTGCCACGGCATGCCGTAGCCAATGAGCAAATCGTCATTGTCCATGATCCAGGCATAACATTGCTCGGCGGGGATCTCTACGCGGCCAGGCTTCACAAATAAGGTGGCGATGGAGAGCGATTTCGGAGCGTAATGTTCGAATAAATGCTCGACCAGACGCTTCATGGTCCCACCGGACTCAATGGCGTCATCCACCAGGATAACGTTCTTCCCCCTGATGCCAATATTGTCGTGGTAAACGATGGTAGAGCTGTTGTTTCTGTCGCCAGGCGTGTGCGGGCAGGAAATATAGTCCATTGAAATATCGAAGGTGAGCTGCCTGACCAGATCGGCGGTAAACAGAATCCCACCGGGCACGACCGTGATCACTACCGCTTCGTGATAGCGACTGTTCAGCAGCCGGGCGACTTTGGTGACGCCTTCGGCAATCGTCGACTCATTCATCACGATCTGTCCTACATGATTGTTTCTCACTGCTGCATCCTCGCTAAAGTGTCATTGCTCGTTGTTGCTCGATTAAAATAAGATCGAATGCTCGATTGTGCAATATTAGCGTGATGACAGCGTATTTTTTGTGATCTAAAACGATCGTGCAGGCAGGGTGTGCTCAATGCTGCATTACCGAGCATTGAGCAAAGGGATCTACTGGCGGAGATCGAAACGGATTGGCAGCGTGAGGGTTATTTGCGGCTGGCCTGGCGCGATATCATCCGTGGGGGCGGGCAGCGGAACCGCACGAGTCGGCAGGGCAAGGGCTTCGCGATCCAGCGTTGGCGTACCGCTGCTTTTTGCCAGCGCCACGCTAAGGACCTGGCCCTCCCGGTTCAGCGTCAGGCTCAGATAAACCACGCCCTGGGCCTGCTGACGTAAAGCCTGAGCCGGGTAACGTTTGAAGCGGTCGAGCCGCTGGCGCAGTAGCCCGACCCAGTTCACTTCGCCTGGGCTGGGGGCGCTCACCGCGCTGCTTCCTGCCCTGCCGGCGCTTTGCTGCGGGTGGCTGGCGGGCGCATGCGTTTCAGGTGCAGGAGGTGTAGGGGCCGGCGGCACTTCCGCATCGTGCGGCTTAACCGGCTGAGGTTTGGCGATGACTTTATGGTGCATTTTTTTAGCCACAACGAGCTCCGGGTTCGGGGCCTCAACGCTCTTCATCGCTTCTTTTGACTCGGCCTTTTCCTGAGGTGCGGCCGACTGGATCTGTTTGATCTTATCGGGCTGCTTGGCTGGCGTGGCGACAGAGGCCGGATCGTCTGTCGGGAGGATCATCAGCGCAATAGGCGGTGGCGCGGTGGCCGGTTGTTCCTGAGTGGGCCGGTTGGTTAGCCAGAGAAAAACGCCCGCGTGCAGCAAGAGCGCCAGCACCAGCCCGATGCTGCGGCGTGTGGGAGGCAGGCCCTCGGACCAGGCAGGAAAGGGCTGTCTTATCGGCAGGGTAGAAGGCATGACAAAATACTCCGCAGCCGGGCTAAAGGCTGTTGTTTCAGTGGGGATAAGAGAGAGGACACGCGAAACGCCCAAACGGGCAGGCTGACATGAATAACGAGACAACTGACATGGATTACTCCGTCTCGAAGCATTATTCACTGCGTGAAAGGCTGACCCAGTAACGAGATAGCGTATTTATTCTGACGGGCAGGACGCGGGGTAATGCAGCCAGAATCCGATCGGTATCCGTCAGCGGGAAAACGCCGGACAGCCGCAGGGCCGCAATATCCTCGTCGCAGCGCAGGACGCCGGGGCGGTAGCGGTTAACTTCCCGCAGGAAATCGCTCAGCGGCATATTGTCGGCCAGCAGTTTGCCGTGCACCCAGCCAGGCTCTTTTTCACCGCCGTGCAGGCCCCCGGATTCAGCCCCGCTGAGCCATGCGCCCTGGCTTGCCGCGAGCTGTAGCCCGGCGAGGCCAGAGCTGCGCGGATAAAGCCGGACTGCGCCGTGGTAAACCGCCACGCGGGTAAGCCCCGGTTCCAGCTTTACCCGGAATTGGGTGCCCAGCGCGAGCACTTTGCCCTGTGGCGTCGTCACGCTAAAGGGCCGGGGCCATGCCGCCCGCTTTTCCTTCTGCCCGGTCGTAATCAGCAGGTCGCCGCCGAGCAGCTCAATCTGGCGCTGCTGCCCGGTAAAATCCACGTTTAGCGCGGTTTGGGTGTCCAGTAATAGGCGGCTGCCTTCGCTGAGTTCAACCTGCCGCTGCTCCCCCGTCCCGGTGCGATAATCGGCAATGAACGCTTCCCAGCCGTGCTGCTGTCGCCCCCATTCCAGCGAACCACCGAGTAGCAGCAGAGCGCCTAATCCTTTTAGCGCCCGACGCCTGCCGCTGTTTTTTAACGAAGAGAGGCTCTGCCGCGCCAGTTTGCCGTCAACCTGCCGGAAGCTGGCGCAAACCGCCTCGACGTGCCGCCAGGCTCGCTGATTCTCGGCGCTGGACGCCAGCCATTTTTGCCAGTCGGCTTTATCCTGCTCGCTAACGTCGTCCGACATCATCAGCGTCAGCCATGAGGCGGCGGCCCAGGCGCTGTCCCGGTCGATGGCTTGCCCGTTTTGGTCAATAAAAGGATGGGAGGTCATGAGCTGAGCGCGAAGAAACAGTGCAGGTTGGCGCGCTGGAGATACTGCTTCACGGAGCTGCTGGAAACGCGCAGGCGCTCGGCGATATCGCAATAGCGCATCCCCTGCAGGTGGGCCAGCAAAAAGGCTTCCCGCACCTGCGGCGGCAGGCCGTCCAGCGCCGCATCAATCTGTTCCAGCACTTCCAGAATCAGCAGTCGTGTTTCAGGGGAAGGGTGTTCCATTTCCGGCTGAGTCGCCAGCGCCTCCAGCCAGGCCTCTTCGATTTTCTTGCGGCGATAATGGTTGGCAATCAGCCGTCTGGCGACCGTGGCAAGAAAAGGACGTGGCTGGCGAATGGAGGCCAGATCGGGGCTGACCAGAATATTAATAAAGGTGTCCTGAGTCAGATCCTGCGCCTGTTCCGGGCAGCCGACTTTGTTGCGAAGCCAGTGGTAAAGCCAGCGCTGATGATCGCAGTAAAGCTGCTGCGCAACCTGTTGGGAACGGGACATGATGTGACTCACCATTGATCGGTATCAGGGCGTGATAAATATTTAAATGATAATCATTATTATTTTCATTTCTCTATTTTTATGTCAAGAGATTGCGAAGTATTAATGTATTTTTGCGGGCGACGAGAACGCAGCGCCAGCACTGGCGCTGCGGGTAACACACTAGAATTTCTGCGAAATGGTCAGCTTAACGTTGCGGCCGATACCGGATACGGATTCACCCAAGTACGGGTAGTAGTCGGTGTTAAACAGGTTGTCGACGGCAATGCGGGCTTCCATGCCTTTCACCTGCTCCGGCTGCCAGGACGCAAACAGGCCCTGCAGCGCGTAGCCGCTGGTTTTTGGCAGCGCCCAGATGCCCGCTAACGGGTCGCCATCCTGCGGGGAGCGATCCTGTTTACGCACCATGTCCATGGTCCAGCCGAAGGTCATGTTCCACTCCGGGGCTTTTACGCCCAGCGTGGTGTGGGCGGTGACAGGCGGAATTTCTGCGATCCAGGTTTGGTTGCCCCACGGGGCGCGCGGAGAAGCGTCACGCTGCCCACGAATGGTCGAGAAGGAGAAGCTGCCAAAGATGCGGCGGCTGTCGTAAAACGATTCAATCTCCAGACCCTGGATGGTGTAGCCCGGCAGGTTACGATAGTTCGACAGTGGAGAACCGCAGTTAGCGCCACTTTTCACCGACTGCGCCTCGCACAGCACGCCGCGACGGTAGAAGATTTCATCTTTGCCGCGGTTGCGGAATAGCGTGGTACGAATCTGTACGCTGTCGTCGTCCGCCAGCAAATTATTGAAGTTCAGGATCATCCCGCCGCGAACGCTGTTAATGGTTTCCACTTTCAGGTCGCGGCTGGTGCCGGACACGTTAGACAGCGCGTACTGCACGGTGTACTGCTCATCAATGGTCGGCGCTCGCCAGGTGCGGGTCACATCGGCAAACAGCGACACATTCGGCGTGGCTTTCCAGACCAGCCCAAGTGCAGGCGTAAAGCCGTGATAACTTTTGCTGCTGTAGTCGTGGCCGACTTTAGGATTACTGCTGTTGTACATTGAGGCGATGTTTGGCTCACCGGTATTGGTGACGCTGTCGTAGCGCACGCCCGGCGTTACGGTGACGCTGCCGAGCGTCATGCTGTCCTGCAGATACAGGCCGCGCGTTTGCTGTTCCCCGGCGGGCATGTAGTACGGCTGGAAGTAGCCGTAGTTGTAGGCGGCATTTTTCTTGTAGCCTGGGTAGTACATCAGCGCATCGCGTTGGTTTTTATGCCAGCTTGCGCCGATTTCCAGCAGGTGATCCACCGGCCCGGTGCTGAAGCGGCTCTTGTTGCTGATCTCCACCAGGTTGTCTTTGTAATCCACCCAGCTCTCATTGCCGAGCGAGCCCAGGAAGCTGGACGCTCCGGCGGAGTCGGGGCGGGTATCATGCTGTTTGGTTTTGGAGTAAGCGTAGTTCAGCGTCAGATCCAGCCAGGGCTTGTCCGCCGGGGCCAGGTTCCACTTCACGGAGTAGTTTTCGTCGGTCTGGTTGCGGTACACCAGCTTCCTGCGCCAGGCCTCGTCTAACCCGTATTTGTCGACATCCGCCTGACTCGGGGCGGCAATTTCGTCCCGCTTGGCGGCGAAGGGCTGCCAGCCGGTGGATTCGGAATGCATGGCTGAAAGCGTCAGCGTCTGCGCGTCGGTCAGGTAGAGATTGGTTTTGGCAAGCCAGGTCCCCTGGCGGTTAGCGGAATAGTCGAAATGCGTGCCGTCCGGGCGGGTAATATTGCCGCCATCGCGTTTGCTGGCGTAGAGCATCCCGTCGGCAAAGCCTTCTGACGTTCTGCCATACAGTGCGCCGCTGTAGATATTCTGGTTGTCGTTAGTGTGGAAACCGTACTTCAGCATGCCGCCAAAGTTTTCGCCGGGCTGTAAGAGGTCGGCCGCGTCTTTGGTGACGATTTTGATGCTGCCGCCAAAGCCGCCGTTGCCATTGGCGAGGTTAAACGGACCCTTATCGACGTCGATTTGTTTGATTAGCTCTGGTTCGATAAACACCGACCCCTGGCGGTACTTCTCAAACCCTTTGGGCGCGCCGTCCAGCGTCACTTTGATGTCCTCCATGCCGCCCATGCCCCAGATATTCAGGCTTTGCCCGCCCGGGCGCGGTGAACCTGCGGAAGAGACACCCGGCAGCTTATCCAGCAGGGCGGCGACGTTATCAGCCTGAATGCGCTCGATATTCTCTTTTTTCAGCGTTGAGCGCCCGGCCACGACGCTGTCATCCAGGCCGCTGAGCACGGAAAGCTCTGGCACGATAATCGGCGCGTTCTCGCCAGAGGCTGCCGGAAGAGAAACAAGCCGATAGCTATTGCCGTCGCGCACGGCTTTCAGGCCGCTGCCCGTCAGCAGATGATCAAACGCGCTTTGTACGGAATAAGTCCCTTTGAGGCCTGAAGTCGTTTTGTTTGACGTCTGATCCGGGGTGAAGACCAGCAGCACGTTGGCGTCATTCGCCAGCGTTTGCAGGGCGCCGCTCAAAGGCCCGGCAGGCACGGAAAATGCCTGGCTGGCGGCTGAGGAGGCTTCTGCCGCCCAGGATAATGTCGGTAAACCAGTTGCCAGCGCCAGCAGGCCGGATAAGGCGATGCCGGACGCAAGCGGGGCGCGAGGGAGCTGTGCAGGTTGGCTCGCGTCGGAAATGGCCGTAGCCTTTCCGTTATTTTTTATCGTCATGATGTATCCCTGAAGGTGAGTCACAAGAAGTACTGCTTCAGAGAGGTCACGCGAGACTGAAAATCAGGCAGAAAATTTTTAAATTAAAAACGGCCGCCGGGCTCTACATCGTCAGCACTATGCGGAATCGTGCCTTGCCGGACTTCATTTTTTGCCACGCTTCGTTGGCCTGTGCCAGCGGGAATATTTCCGTCATCGGCTGCACGTTGTTCAGCAGGCTAAAACGCAGAGCGCTTTCGGTTTCATTCGGGGTGCCGGTCAGCGAGCCTTCGATTGACAGCTCCCGGCCAACCAGCATACCCGGAGAAAGCACGAGCGGCTGCTGGCCGACCCCGAGCACCATCAGCTTGCCTTTGGGCTGCAGGGCTGGCAGCAGAGAGGACGCTATAGCGTTGTCCGTGACCGTGGTGACGATCGCCTTTACACCGCCGAGTTTTCTCAGCGCTTCGGCAGGATTATCCAGGCTGCTGTCGAGATAATCGCGGGCACCCAGCGCCAGCGCAGCTGGTGGTTTATCGCTTCCACGCCCGATGGCGATAACCCGGAACCCCATTTTAGCGGCATACTGCACGGCAAGGTGGCCCAGGCCGCCAATGCCGAGGACTGCGATGCTGTCTCCCGGCTGAGCACCTGATTTACGCACCGCGTTAAAGGTGGCTATTCCGGCGCAAAGCAGCGGCGCGGCGTCGACTGCGCTTAGCGCATCCGGGATTGCTACAAGGCCGGTCGCCTTCGCCAGCATCATTTCGGCATAGCCGCCGTCCTGCGAGCTGCCGACGACCGGCTGGTGGCTGCAAAGCGTGAACTCGCCGCGGCGGCAGGCATCGCATTCATTGCAGTGCCCGCCAAGCCTGCCCACGCCAACCCGCTGCCCAACATGCAGGCCAGAAGGTACGCCACTGCCAAGTTTCAGCAGCGTGCCGACAACTTCATGCCCCGGCACGCGCGGGTAAGCCACGCTCTTTTCCGTGCCGTCGATAACGCCGCCGTCAGCGCCACAGATGCCGCAGGCTTCTATTTTTATCAGCACTTCGCCTGCGCCAGGTTCTGGTACGAGGCGCTCGACAAGTTCCAGGCTACCGTTGCCGCTGGCCTGCATCGCTTTGTAGGTCATTTGCATTCTCCGGTGAAAAAAACGGCACCCTCAGGAAGGATGCCGCTTAGGCTCAGGCTTTTGGCAACGCGTCGAACGCGTCCAGGGCGTGAGCGGTGTAGGTCAGCGCCGCCCCGGTGTTCAGCGAAATGGCGACCGCCAGCGCTTCGGCAATCTCTTCCCGGGTTGCGCCGTGTTTTGCGGCGGCTTTAACGTGTACCGACAGGCAGCCGTCGCAGCGGGTGGTGATCGCCACCGCCAGCGCAATCAGCTCGTGGGTTTTGGCATCCAGGTGGCCCATGGCGGAAGCACCCGCGTCCATCTTCATCAGCCCTTTCATAAACTCCGGCTGCAGCTTCGCGTAATCGCCCACCACACCCAGTAATTCTTCGCGATGTTCATTCCAGTTCAGCAACATACAAACCTCTTCAGTTAATTTCAGGCGACGCTATAAATGCGGACTTCCGGGGCGGCGTTCAGGAACGGTTTCAGGGCTTCAACTACGTCGCGGGTGAACAGGTCAGAACCCAGATAGGCTTCGGCCTGGGCGGCGGTGTAAAAGCCGTGCAGTACCTGGACGTCCTGCTCGCGGATCAGCAGTTCCTTGGAGACTGCACCGTCGATGGTGGTCAGGAAGGCCGTTTTGTACTGCTGGTAAACGCCCGCGGCTGCGGCGCGATTCTGCGCGCTGATATCAAGGGTGATTTGCAAATAAGCCATGGTTCACTGCCTCTTGTTGTGTGGCTCATGCCGTTGCACGAGCGGAGATGAGGGAGAAAAAAGCGGCAGAGCGAAGAAGAAAAAGGCTGCCGCTTGCCTCTCCGTGTTGGCGCATTATGTGAATCAGCGTGAGGGTTAACAAATGACTTAATCTTGACTGGCAAGATAGATTTTCTTCTTTGGTGGGTGGTTTTTTTGCTGGCCTGGTGATTCTTGTTCATTGTGGATCTGTCTGTCGTGGCGGCTTTGCGCAGAATAGGAAGCCAATCTGAGTATCTGGAGCCACCATGCAAAATAGAAGCGCGTTGCCGCTCAGTCAGCCGACTGCTCACCCGCAAACCCGAGGCTGGATCAGCGGCTTTTTGGGGATGCTTATTTTTAGCGGCTCGCTGCCGGCCACGCGCGTTGCGGTGCTGGAGCTTGATCCTCTTTTTCTGACGGCGATACGGGCCACTCTTGCGGCGCTGCTGGCGGCCGGCACGCTGCTGATTTTGCGGCAGCCGCGGCCGCAGCGGGGAGACTGGCTGCCGCTTTGCCTGGTGGCCGTCGGCGTGGTGCTGGGTTTCCCGCTGCTGACGGCTTTAGCACTGCAGCACACAACCTCGGCACACTCGCTGGTCTACATCGGCCTGCTGCCGCTGGCGACCGCCTGTTTTGGCGTGTTGCGTGGAGGAGAAAGACCACAAGCGGCTTTCTGGCTGTTTTCTCTGGCGGGTGCTGCGCTGGTGGCAGGTTTTGCTTTGAGCCACGGGACAGCAAGTAGCTGGCAGGGCGATGCGCTAATGCTGGGCGCCATTGCGCTGTGCGGGCTGGGTTATGCTGAAGGTGCGGTGCTCACCCGGCGGTTGGGCGACTGGCAGGTGATTTCGTGGGCATTGGTAATTTCTCTGCCGCTTAGTGCCGCGGCTACTGCTTTTACCGTTCCGTCGGCGGGAGACGCTATCAGCGCTCAGGCATGGCTCGCGCTGGGCTACGTGTCGCTGTTCAGCATGTGGATAGGGTTTATTTTCTGGTATCGCGGCCTGGCGCTGGGCGGGATTGCCGCCGTCGGGCAACTGCAATTGTTACAGCCCTTTTTTGGTCTGTTACTTGCCGGATTGCTGCTTCATGAAGAAGTACATACATCGATGATTGCCGTGATGCTTGGCGTGCTGGTTTGCGTGTTCGGCGCTAAGCGCTTTTCCCGCTAAAAAGAAAAACCGCCGGGGAAGGCGGTTTCTCAGAGGTTAGTCGATATTCAGCTCGGAGAAGCTGGTAATGACTTTGCCGACAATCCCGTAGTCGATAGCTTCTTTCGGCGACATCCAGTAGTTACGGTCGGTGTCCTGCTTCACCTTCTCCAGCGGTTGGCCGGTGGCTTCTGAGATCATCTTGTTCACGCGGTCGTGCATGCGAATAATCTCTCTGGCTTCGATCTCAATGTCCGTGGCCTGGCCGCGCACGCCGCCCAGCGGCTGGTGGATCATAAAGCGCGTGTTTGGCAGCGAATAGCGGTGCTTTTTGTCCGCCGCGAGGAAGATGGTGATCCCGGCGCTGGCAACCCAGCCGGTGCCGATGATATGGACTTCCGGCTTGATGAATTTGATCACGTCATGAATGGTGTCCGCCGCCTCAACGTGGCCGCCCTGGCTGTTGAGGTACAGCTTGATGGGTTTGTCGTTGATGCTTTGCAGCAGCAAAAGCTGGGCAACCACCTCTTTGGTGATCGCCTGAGTGATTTCGCCGGAGATAATAATCGAGCGGGAATCCAGCATTTTTTGCTGCATCAGTCCTGAGGCATTGGCGGGGGTGGCGCTTTCTTCAGGTTCATCTTTTTCTAAATAGGTCAGCATAATCAGGCTCCTGCCAGGTTTATGGCGTAATCAGGGATGCACTTGAGCATAGCACTTCATCCAGACGCTGCACGGCGCGAACGATCTCTTCGTCGCTGTAACCACCGAGGCCCAGCAGAATGCCGGACTTCTGTTTTTCTGGGGTAAACATGTGCGACACCGCACGAACGGCGATTCCGGCCTGCATTGCCCGCTCCACAACCTGATGGTCGTCCAGGCCCTGGCGCAGCCAAAGCACCATGTGCATGCCCTGGTCGCAGGGCTGAAGCCAGGCCACGTCCGGGGAAATGTATTGTTCTACCGCTGCCATTAACACGCGGCGTTTTTCGGCATAAACACCGCGCATTTTGCGCAGGTGGCGGTCGAGGTGCCCCTCTGAAATAAAGCTCGCCAGCACATGCTGGTCTGCCCCTGGCGGCTGCCTGTCCATCAGAATGCGTGCCCCGCAGAAGGCGGAAACCAGCTGCTTGGGCACTACGGCGTAGCCGAGACGCAGCGACGGGAAGAGGATTTTGCTGAAGGTGCCGAGGTAGATAACGTTCTCCGGCCCCAGGCCCTGAAGCGCCGGGAAAGGGTGGCCCGCGTAGCGCATCTCGCTGTCGTAGTCGTCTTCAATGATCCAGGCCTGGTTGGCCTGCGCCCATTCCAGCAATGCGGCGCGGCGCGACATGCTGAGCGGCATGCCCAGCGGGTACTGGTGCGAGGGCGTGACAAACGCAGCGCGGGCGTTGGGGGCCAGCTTTTTCCCCAGCTCAACGTCCAGCCCTTCGTCGTCCACGGCGACTCTGACCATGCTACGGTCGCGGAACATCGTCTCAAACAGCGAGGTCGCACCTGGGTAGCCCGGCTCTTCCATCCAGACGGCATCGCCTGCCTCCAGCAGGATTTGCAGGGTCAGATACAGGCCGTGCTGGTTGCCGGAGGTGATGATGACCTGCTCAGGGGTGCAACGCACCGAGCGCGACTTTCTGACGTATTCACAGATAGCCTCGCGCAGAACCAGAACGCCTTGCGGATCGGCATAGCCCGACGGGGCACCGGCACCCCGCGCCCGAATGCGGTTGCCTAGCCTGCGCCACACGTCGTCCGGGGCCGTGTCGCCAACCGGAACGGAAACGGCAAACGGCTTCGGCGCCAGCGTTTTAAGCTGCTCGCCTACTCTGGCAAAAGCCTGAGCCTGGGCAGACAGCGGGATGGCTGCTGCTGTACGAGCCGCCGGTTCGGGCTGCGGGCTTTCCGGGGCGTAGGCCACGCGGGTGCCGGAGCCGTGTTTCGACTCCAGAAACCCTTCCGCAACCAGCTGCTCGAACGCCTCCAGCACGGTGCCGCGCGCCACGTTAAGGGCGCCCGACAAGACGCGGGTGGAGGGCAGCAGGTCGCCGCTCTTCAGTTCGCCTTTGTGAATGGCGTTTTTCAGCGCTTTGGCTAGCTGCAAACTAAGCTGCCCGCTGCGGCGGTCAAGCTCGCCAATGGCGGGGATATCTACGGCTCGGGCTTTACGTGACATGAGTTGTGGCTCGGTCATATAGCTGTAATCTGGTTCTTTATCATAAACCACTTCGAACATAAGCTGGGCAAAATTACCGCAAATGAAGGTCTGCCCATGTATATTCCTCGCCCTTTTCAGGAGCCCGATATCGCTGTGCTGCAGCGGCTGATTCAGGCCAATCCCCTGGGCCTGCTGGTTGTACAAATCGAAGGTGTGCTGGAAGCGTTTGATATTCCCTTTGAGCTTTGCCCTGATGAGGGGGAGTTCGGCGCGCTCCGCGCGCACATTGCCCGTGCGAACCCGTTGTGGCGCGGCCTTCAGCCCGAGCAGGATGTGCTGGTGGTGTTCCGTGGTGCACAAGGTTATATCTCCCCGAGCTGGTATCCGGGCAAGCAGGAGCATCACAAAGAGGTGCCGACCTGGAACTACCAGACCGTGCAGGCGCGGGGGAGGATTGCGGTGCGGGACGATGCGGATTTTGTCCTGCGGCAGATAACCAGCCTGACCCGGCAGCAGGAAGCGCAGATGAACCTCCCGTGGCAGGTAAGCGATGCGCCTCCTGAGTTTATCGGCTCAATGCTTAAAGCGATTGTCGGGATTGAAATCCCTCTGGCTTCGCTGGTCGGCAAGACCAAGCTCGGCCAGAACAAGAAGTCTGAGGATCAGGCCGGGGCCGCGCAGGGACTAATGGCAAAGGGTGAAGTGGCCATCGGCGAGGCGATGTTAAGCAGCCTCGCAAAGCGTCGTCAGACTTAACATTCGGGCTGTTGAAAGAGGGTGAGCAGCGTGGTGATTGGCTCGTCCAGTGGGGCTAAATCCTTTTTCACGATCAAATGCAGGGGCGTGGCACGCCTTGCCCCGTGACTGAGCGGGAGCGGTTTAAGCGTGCCGTTTTCAATCTGCGGAGCAATCCGTTCTTCAGGCAGCCAGCCGTAGCCAACCTGCCAGGTCACGGCTTCGCACGCGGCATCAAGCGTGGAAAACGTCCAGTCTGCCGTGGGCGAGGATTCGCTGCTGTTTTGCCCGGCAAGGTGGATCAGCGGATAGTTCGCCAGGTCCGCCTCTTCTAAGGGGGCGGGAAGCTGATGCAGGGGGTGATCGCGGTGCGCCACGGCCACAAAATCAACGTTTCTGAGCCACTGCCCGCGGCCCGTAAGATCCTGACGGCGGGTTAGCACCATGACATCCGCTTCTGCCAGATCGGCTGTGTCGGTTTCCAGAATCTCCGTCAGATGAACCTGCGTGCTGGCATGTAATCGCTGAAACTGATGGAGGATGGCGAACAGGCGGGCGCGCGGGAATATGCAGTCCACCACTAAGTCTATGCGGGTGCGGATGCCGTTTTTTAACGTAGCAGCGCGGCTTTCAACGTAGTGAAAGCTTTTCAGCAGCGGGCGAACCTGCGCCAGCAAAAGTTCCCCTTCAGGCGTCAGTACCGCCTTACGCCCTTCCGGCTTCAGCAAGCTAACGCCAAGCCGCTCCTGAAGTAATGCAAGGTTATAGCTGACGGAGGACTGGCTGCGGAAAGTGGCTTCTGCCGCTTTGGCGAAGCTGCCCAGCTCAATGACCAACTCCAGAAGTGCCCACTGCTCAAGGGTTGTTTTATGCATATCATCTAAAAAATGGATGAATTTGATACAAAAGTAGCGTTATTCATCGAAAATGTGAAGGTCTAAGATGCGCTTAACCCCACAGAGGAGCGCCATCATGAGTCACTTTGATAAACACGATTTAAGCGAGTTCGTCGGCAAACATCTGGTTTATACCTACGATAATGGTTGGAACTACGAAATTTATGTAAAAAATGCAACTACCCTGGATTACCGGATCCACAGCGGCATTGTGGCCAATCGCTGGGTGAAAAATCAGGATGCGCACATTGTGCGTGTGGCAAGCAGCGTGTACAAAATTTCCTGGACTGAACCTACGGGTACGGACGTCAGCCTGATTGTGAATCTCGGCGATAAGCTGTTCCACGGGACGATTTTCTTCCCGCGCTGGGTGATTAATAACCCGGAGAAAACGGTGTGTTTCCAGAATGAGCATATTGCGAAAATGGAAGCGTTCCGCGAGGCTGGCCCGGCTTATCCAACGGAAGTTATTGATGAATTTGCCACCATCACGTTTGTTCGCGACTGCGGCGAGAATAACGAAGCGGTGATTGCCTGTGCCGCCAGCGAGCTGCCGGCGGACTTTCCAGAAAACCTGAAATAAGCGTTAGCCCGGCAGGCGTTTTTTCGGCCTGCCGGGACCCAGCAGAATCGCCAGTTTCGCCCCGCCCTGGGTAGATTCCATGAGGATTTTACAAACGCTGGTGAGCGGCACCGAGAGCAACATGCCCACCGGGCCGAGCAGCCAGCCCCAGAAGAGCAGGGAGAGAAATACGACGAAAGTCGACATCCCCAGCCCACGCCCCATCATGCGGGGCTCCAGAATATTCCCCAGTACCATGTGCACCACCAGGAACAGCGCCCCGACCATCAGCATCTCATAGGTACCGTTGAGCAGCAGAGCCTGAATCATCGGCGGCACGGCGGAGATCACCGACCCAATATTGGGAATGTAGTTGAGCAAGAAGCCCAGCACGCCCCACATCAGCGCAAACTGCACGCCCAGCAGCTTTAGCCCCAGCCAGATAACGATGCCGGTCAGTAAACTGATAAAGGTCTTCAGCGCCAGATAGTGGGTGACGCCTTTCAGCGCTCGGTGCATGCCGGCGATATGCAGCTTAGGGTTTGCCAGCGCAAAACGGAGTTTATAAGGTACATGGCGCACCTCAAACAGCATAAAAATCACCGTCATCGCCAGTAGAAGCACGCTGGCCATCGCCCCGGAAAGCCCGGTCATCAGCGTTGTGGCAAAGGTCATCAGCTTGTCGGAGTCCAGCTTTTGCAGCAGGCGTTCCGGCGACAGCGGCAGGTGCAAAAACGGCATCGCGTGCTCGATTTCACGCACTTTCTGCGTCAGCAGTTTGTTGAACTGCGGCATTTGTTCCATGAAGTCATTCATCGACGTTGCCAGCACGCCAACCAGCAAAGTGAGCATCACCAGCATGACCAGCACCACGATGGCAATCGCGAGCGGGCGGCTAAGACCGCGGCGCATAAACCAGGTCACCAGCGGGTTGAGAACAATGGCGAAAAATACCGCCAGCAATAGCTGAACGATGATGTCGGCTGCGGCGTGAATACCGGCGAGAATAATCACCAGGGCCGCGAGTTTGAGCAATATATGCAGGCCGGTCTTATCAGGTTGTGGGGCTGTCATGCAGACGTCCGATCGGGAAAAGGTGCTTTTAGTGTAGTACTTCCTGGCAGGGCGACGGCGGCAGTCTGTCTGAAAATGAAGGAAAAAAATGGCCCCGCGGAGGCGGAGCCATTGATGTATCGCGCGGCGATTACTTGATGACGATGGTGTTGATGATGTTTTCCGCGTTGGTCTGCGCCAGCTGCTGGTTATCCGCAGGCAGCGTGATTTGCATGGTCAGCAGTTTATCGTCCACTTTGCCAATGATGATGGAAGAGTACGCGGTCTGTCCTTTGGCGGAGATCACGCTGTCCAGCTGCTGCAGGGTGTGGCCTTTAATCTCGATGGATTTGTTGGTTACCACCTGAAGCTGCGGGTCGCGTGCGCGCTGCTGCTCTTCCAGGCCTTTTGCCAGCGTGGCAAGGTCGCTCGTCGGGTTGTCGCTGACAATCACGATCACCGCTTTCTGGCCGGTTGCGTCAGAATAAACGTGCATGTTGTTGGACTGAGTGCCCACCTTGCCGCTCTGATCGCTCATGTCCGCTGGCAGGGCAAAGCTCAGTTTGCCGTCCAGCAGTTCAACTGGCTGACCGCTGGCGCTGCTGGCTTCCGGCGCGCCGGTGGTGGCGGTTTTGCTGTCGTTATTATCACAGGCGGCAAGACCCACTACCAGCAGGCCAATACCGACATATTTTACCAGTTTGCGCATCGCGTTCTTCCTTTCCGTTAGCAAGCCAAAAGGCCAATCTCTGCATCTTAACACAAGATATTCAGCCCGCGTTTAACCAGGCTGCAGCGCGGAGATTTCAGATTTATCTGCGAGGCGTTTCAACAGCATATTCAGCAGGACGCCGTACATCGGCAGGAAGAATACCAGGCTAATAAGCACTTTGAAGCAGTAATCGACCACGGCGATTTCTACCCAGTGCTGGGCCATAAAGGCGTCCGGGCTGCGCCAGAAGGCGATAAAGAAGAACGACAGCGTATCGCTCACGTTACCGAACAGCGTGGACACCGTTGGGGCCAGCCACCAGCAGTGATTCTGGCGCAGGCGGTTAAAGACGTGCACGTCCAGAATCTGGCCGAGCGCGTAAGCCATGAAGCTGGCAACCGCGATACGGGCAACAAACAGGTTGAAGTGGGTTAGCGCTTCAAAGCCCTGCCAGCTTCCCATGTAAAACAGCGAGGAGATGCCGTAGGAAATCACCAGTGCCGGGATCATCACCGCGAAAATAATCCGCCGCGCCAGCGGAGCGCCGAAAATACGCACCGTGAGGTCGGTCGCGAGGAAGATAAACGGGAAGCTGAAGGCGCCCCAGGTGGTATGAAACCCAAAGACGGAGACCGGAAGCTGAACCAGATAGTTGCTGGAGGTGATCACCAGCAAATGAAAAAGCGATAGCCAAAACAGCGCATTAGTGCGCTGGCGAGTGCTGAACTGCATCATGTTGTAGCCTTTTTAGTAGTGGGGTGAGGGAACCCAGTCAAAAATGTAAAGCGCGGGGATGATACTGCTTTAGTTTCTCAATGCAATGGTTAATTTTAACGCAATCGTTCACGCGGCTTGCGCCAGATTTTACCCGGCGTAAACTAGCGCGGTTTTTGACGACCTGAGAGTGCTATGACCGATTTGTTCGCAACCCCTGACCACACGCTGGATGCTCTTGGCCTGCGCTGCCCGGAGCCGGTGATGATGGTGCGCAAAACCGTGCGCAATATGCCCGTCGGCGAAACGCTGCTGGTGATAGCCGATGATCCGGCCACCACGCGCGATATCCCCGGTTTTTGCCGCTTTATGGAGCACGAGCTGGTCGCCAGCGAAACCGACGCGCTACCTTACCGCTATTTGCTGCGTAAGAGTCATTAATCCCCTCACCAGGCTAATCCGCTGCTCAGAAAAAGAGGGCGGGTGATATGCCAAATCGCCGTGACAGTTTGCGGATGTGATCGGTGGTTAGCTGGCGTTCACCGCTGAGAATGCGGGAGACCATCGACTTGCTGCCAATCTCTTGTTGAAAATCGCTCTGTTTTAGATGGTGATGCTCCATCAGGGTTTTCAGTATGGCTATCCCGGCAGGTATGGCCTGCATTTCCTCGCGGAACGCCTGCACGTCAGGCTGCGCGTTTTCCCAGGCCTGGATCTTACTACTGAGAATCTCAACCAGCGGACTTTCTGGATCATTGATGAGCAGATATTCGACCAGCTCCAGCGCAGACAGATAATCTTTTTCGCAGGTGCTGCCTGCCAGTAGCGGAACCGCTGTTTTTAAAGCTTCGGCGGCCTTCAGTGCATCCGCAATCATCACTTCTTTCCCCGGTGTTTTTCAGTAAATCGCATGTATTCGCTGTGCGTCATGACGTGGCGGATGTAGAACTTCTGGCTGGTAAAAAAGATAAGTGCAATCAGCCTGAGTTCATTTCCGGCTATGTTGATGACGTAATGTTTATCGAGATATTTAAAGTTATCCAGCGTGGGATAAATCCGCTTAAGTGAGTCCGGTGTTGGGAAGAAGCCTTTTTCCAGCACTTTGCCAAGGATTTGCAGTTCCTGCTTATGTCTGGGAAATTTTTGACCGGCTTCCACAAGCGCCTTAAGCGTAATCAGGTGCATCACTTCATCCTGAAGTTGACTGATTGGCAATTAATATGCCCATAAGTTGCCAATCAGTCAACTTATGGGCGGGGATTCATTTTTACACAGGGGCATCCTTGCCCCTGCTTGCGGAGTAAAAAACCGGAAGCTGCCTCGAAAACTATTTCTTCCGCAGCAGGCGAATGGCGTTCGCCGTGACCAGCGCGGTAGCGCCTGAGTCTGCCAGCACCGCCAGCCACAGGCCGGTCAGGCCGAGCAGGGTGGTGACCAGGAAAATCCCCTTCAGCCCCAGCGCAATCGTCACGTTCTGGCGAATGTTGTTATGGGTGGCTCTGGCGAGCCGTACCATACCTGCCAGTTCGGTCAGACGGTTGTGGGTTAGCGCGGCATCTGCCGTTTCCAGCGCGACGTCGGTGCCGCTGCCCATCGCGATGCCGATGGTCGCCGCTTTCATCGCCGGGGCATCGTTGATGCCGTCGCCGACCATTGCCAGCGGCGCGGTGGCATTGAGTTTATTCACCGCTGCCACTTTGTCTGCCGGCAGCAGGCTGGCGCGGTAATCAATGCCAAGCTCGCGGGCGATTGCCGCCGCCGCGCGTGGGTTATCCCCGGTCAGCATTACGCCCTGAATCCCGAGCTGGTGGAGTGCCGTAACCGCTTCGCGGGCATCGCTGCGCAGCGTATCGCGCATGGCGATGGTGCCCAGCAGTTGCCCCGCACGCAGCACCACGATCACCGTCTGGCCCTCTTCTTCCTGATTCGCGATCCGTCTTTGCCAGGTTTCGCTGAGTGTCTGGCCGTCAAGTTTGGACGGTGAACTGAGCAGCAGCGTTTCGCCCTGAATGCTGGCTTCTACGCCAACCCCGGCGAGAGCGCGGTGATTTTCTGCGGCGACAGGAGGCAAGTTGCGCTGTTGCGCCGCGTTGACAATGGCCTGCGCCAGTGGGTGGGTGGAGCCTTGTTCTACCGCTGCGGCGAGCGCCAGAAGCTGGTCTTCTTCTGTTCCTTCTTCCACCGCTATGGCCGTAACCTGAGGTTTACCTGCCGTCAGGGTGCCGGTTTTGTCGAACGCGACCTGCTGGATTTGACCGAGACGTTCCAGCGCGGCCCCGCCTTTAATCAACGCGCCTCGACGAGCCGCCGCGGCAAGACCTGAAGTAATGGCCGCAGGCGTGGAGATAACCAGCGCGCATGGGCAGCCGATCAGCAGCAGCGTCAGGCCTTTATAGATCCACGGTTCCCAGCCCTGGCCGAAGAACAGTGGCGGGATGACGGCGGTCAGCAGCGCGAGCAGCATGATGATCGGCGTATAAATCCGGCTAAAACGATCGATAAAGCGTTCGATAGGCGCACGGCGCTCCTCGGCTTCTTCAATCAGCCGCAAAATGCGGTCGATGGCGCTGTCGCCGGGCTCGGAAATGACCTCCAGCTGAACAAGGCGATCTACGCTGGTGCTGCCTGCGGCGACTTTTTCGCCCTGCTGGCGCTCTACCGGCACGGATTCCCCGGTTAGGGCACTTTCGTCAAAGCTGGCAAAACCGCTGAGCAGGCGGCCGTCGGCGGGCAGTCTGCCTCCGGCGGCAACTTCAATCACGTCGCCTGGGCGAAGATCGGCCTGCGCGACGGTTTCGCGCTCGCCGTCCCGGAGGCGAATAGCGACGTCCGGCTTTAGCGCCATCAAGGCGCTTACCCCGCGGCGTGCTCGGCTGGCGGCATAGGATTCGAGGCGTTCGCCGATGAGGAACAGCAGCAGAACCATCGCCGCCTCGGCGGTGGCGCCGATAAACAGCGCGCCGATTGCGGCGACGCTCATCAGCGTTTCAATGGCGAACCAATTGCCGCTGCGAATCAGACGCACGGCCTGGCGCGCGATCGGCCACAGGCCAACCAGCGTGGTGGCGATAAACGCCAGGTTGCCGAGCGGATGGTTGAATTGCTCGAGCCCCCAGCTGATCACCATCAGGACGATGAGCAGGATCAGCGGCAGGTTCTCTTGCAGGCTGCTGCTTTTTTCCTGCTTCGGGGCGCTGGCGTCGTTCAGCGTGTAGCCTGCGGCCTTGACCGCTTTTTCTACGTCGTCGCGAATGTCTCTTGAGGCGCTGACCAGCAGTTTTTCGGTAGAAAACACCACCTGAACTTGCTGCACATCGCTCACCTGTTTCACCGCATTTTCCACTTTGCGTGCGCAGGCCGCGCAGTCCATCCCCGCGACGTGCCAGCTGTAGCGGCTGCCGTTGTCGGCAATTTCTGGCTCTGGTTTTTGTGCAGAGCAGGCGTCATCGGCGCAGCAGGAGGGGCCTTCCGCCTGCAGCGGGCTTAGTTTGGCAAACGCAAACTGCGGTGGCTTTTTGCCGTCTTGAGGTGTGTTGAGCATGGCGCCCTCCGGTAATGATAATTTTCTCATTACCGATGTTACTCTCTGGAGTTGACTCCAGAGTCAAGCGTCTTTTTTACCGCCGGATATTTCTGGCTGGCCGGCGGCAGTTTTCAGGATTGGCCTTTGCTTCCCCACGGCGCTTCCCCTAGTATTATCCGCAGGTCGGGATGAGAATGAATCGATGAAAAAACCACTGACAATCAAGGATATTGCGGAGCTGGCGCAGGTGTCTATCGCCACGGTCTCCCGAGTGCTGAACAATAACAGCTGGGTGGCGGACAAAACGCGTAGCCGGGTTGAAAAAGTGATTCAGGAGCATAACTTCAGCCCGAATCTGCTGGCGCGGGGGATGATTTCCAAGAAAACCCAGACGCTGGCGATTGTCGTTTCCGATATCAGTAACCCCTACTTTGTGATGCTGGTGGCGCAAATTGAGCACGAAAGTCTGCGGTTGGGCTACAAGGTCACGCTGTACGACACGCAATCGGCAAACAGAACCTCTCGCGAAGCACCGGTGGTGCCCGAAGAGCATATTTTTAATTCCATTACCGACAGCCAGATAGACGGCGTGATCATTCTCGGCGGTAATATCGACTACAACGACATTGCCGCGACTTATCTGCAGGAACTGAAAAAGCTGATCGCCACCGTGCCGGTCGTGGTCGTGGGGCGTAACCTGCCGGGCGTGGAATATGCCTGCGTTGAACGCGATCAGGCGGGATGTGTGCGCTTAGCCACTCGTCACCTGATTGAGAAAGGTTACCGGCGCATTGGTTTTATCGGCGGGTCAAAGAATGTATATATTACTCGCGAGCGCGAGGCGGTATTTCGGGCCGAGCTGGAAGCTGCGAAATTGCCGGTAGAAAATAGTTTTATTGTGCTGAAAAACTTTTATTTACAGCATGGCTATGAGGCAATTGAAACGCTGATTTCAACGAATACAAGCTTGCCGGATGCCATTGTGGCAATTAACGATCATGTTGCCAAAGGCGCGATCCGTGCGCTAAAGGATCACAATCTGTCTGTGCCAGATAATATCGCCATAGTGAGCTGTGAATATTTCCCTGGCAGCGAGTATTTTATTCCCCGCATTGCCACCGTTGACCACCAGAATGCTTTGATTGGCAAAGCGGTAATGACAAAGTTAATGGCTATTTTGAATGAAAATGCTGCCGGTATCGCAGTCGAAAAAATACCTCTTACGCTATTGAACGGCGAATCCTGTTAGTTTTCAGCGGCGGATCTCTTTTTCAGGCATCCGCCCGTTTCTCCCCTTCACGTTATTTTTTGATCTCGCTAACAGTTGCGCGATCTGGCGTTGACAAGCCTCGTCAGACTCCTCTAGCCTAAAACCTGAAAACGTTTTCAGGTTTTGATTACAGGAGAGCCGATGAAACCGACAATGATGACCTATATCCATGAAGAGCAGGCGACATTAAGCGCCATGCTGTCTCGCTATCCGTCCGATCTTCCGGTGCTCGGTGGGCAAAAAGAGTGGCTGGTGCTGGCCACGGGCTCCAGCATTAACGCGATCAAAAGCGCGAAGTACTACGTGGAAAAACTGGCGGACGTTCGTGTCACCGTCGAAGAGCCGTTCCACTTTCAGCATTACGAAAAATTCAGTGACACCACGGATTTGGTGATAGGCGTTTCCCAGAGCGGGGAAAGCACCTCGACCCTCAACGCAATTCAGCATATTCGCCAGACTCACCCGGTCAAAACGGTGGGCATCACCAGCAAAGCCGGGAGCGAGCTTGCCCGCGCCGTGGACCACGTGATTGATATCGAGATCGGCGAGGAACGCGTGGGCTACGTCACCAAAGGGTACGTTGCTACGATCCTGAAATTTATGCTGCTGGGCGTGTTTGTTGCTCGCCGCAGTGGGAAGATCGACGCTGAACAGGAAGCGGCTGAGCTGCATAAGCTGGACGTTGCGGTGAAATCGATTCCGGGCGTGATTGCCGACACCGAAGCTTTTTTCACCCAATGGCAGGCCGAACTGGCCGCTTCCCCGCGCTTCACCTCAATTGGCTACGGGCCGAGCGTCGGCGTGATCAAAGAGATGGAAACCAAGTTTGCCGAGACGATTCGCGTGCCATCCCAGGGCGTTGAGCTCGAAGCGTTTATGCACGGGCCTTATTTCGAAGTGAATGGCAGCCACCGGATGTTCTTTATTGATACGCCGGGCGTGGCTCGCGAGCGTTTATTACTGCTGAAAGCCTATGAGCAAAAATATACCGATTACGTGTACACCATCAAATTAGGTGAGGACAACGATCCGCGTACGCTGGCGGTGAAAGCCAATATTGATGAGTTTATTGCCCCGCTGATCATGGTTATCCCTTTCCAGATATTGGCTCACCATATTGCCGAGGCAAAGGGCAATAATCTGCCGCAGCGGATCTTTACCGATTTTGGCGTGTCCGTAAAAAGTAAAACGAAGCCAGGCGATTACGCCTGAGGCACAGTATTCCCTACACAATAATAACGTCCCTACCTTGCTACTGAGGAATTATTATGGCTACCTTCAGTCAACTTGCCCGACAGATAATTCAGCATGTCGGCGAGGCAGAAAATATAGAGCATCTTACCCACTGCGCAACCCGTTTGCGTTTTACTATCAAAGATAAAAGTAAGATTAATAAAGATGAGCTTTATAAGTTGCCAGAGGTAGTCAAACTGGTTGAAAACCCAGGGCAATTCCAGATTGTTATTGGGCCGAAAGTTGAAAAAGTCTTTCTGGCTATCACGGCGCAGATGGGGGAGCCGTCCTCAGAAGAAGCCTCTGCGCCGCAGGGCTCGATGATTAATCGCCTGCTGGCCACACTTTCCGCTATTTTCACGCCTTACATCGGCGTGCTGGCGGGCGTGGGGGTGGTGAAAGGGATTGTGGTGTTGCTGCAAACAATGAATCTGGTGGATACCCATTCGTACGTGTTCACCGTGTTCAATGCGCTTTCCAGCGGCGTTTTCGTCATGCTGCCGCTGTTTATCGCGGTAACGGCTGCGGAGCGCTTTAAGGCCAATAAATTTAGCGCCCTGGCGCTGACGGCGGCGATGATTTTCCCGCTGACGGATGCCAGCGTGCCCGGGGCCTTCCACGTTATGGGCCTGGCGCTGAACGTGAAAATCTACGGCGGGGCGGTGATCCCGGCGGTCTTTGCCGTGCTCTTCCTGAGCCACGTCGAACGCTGGCTGAAAAAGGTGATCCCGGAGATCGCCGCGCTGGTATTCGTGCCTTGTTTGTCGCTGATCGTCAGCGGCTTTGTGGTGTTCACCGTGATTGGCCCGGTGGCTGACTATGTTGGCGTCGGCATCGCCAACGGCTATGCGTGGCTGTACAACCTCAGCCCGGTGATTTCCGGTGCGCTGTTAGCGGGGATTGGGCAGCTGTTCGTGGTGTTTGGCGTGCACTGGGGCATTATCCCGCTGGCGTTAATTAACATTCAGGTCAACGGCTATGACACCATTATGGCGATGTTTATGTCGGCGGTAATGGGGCAGTTTGGGGCGGTATTTGGTGCCATCTTTATTGCCCGTAACCTGAAAGATAAGCAGATTGCGATTTCCGCTTCGCTCTCCGCCTTCTTCGGCATTACCGAACCGGCGCTGTACGGCGTGAACCTGAAATACCGCATGTTATTTGTTTTCGGCTGCATTGGCGCAGCGCTGGGCGGCGGGATTACCGGCCTCTTGGGCGTGAAAACCTACAGCTTCCTGCCGGTACTGAACGTGTTCGAGCTGGGGCTGTTTAGCGGGCCGGAATCGAAGATGATTTACGAGGTGATTGCTATCGCGGTGGCGTTTACGGTGCCTGCGGTGTTGACCATTATCTACGGCAAAACCCGCAGGCTGGAACCTGCCTCCCTGGCGGAAGACAGGCGTTAACCTCAGATATACAGGGCGCGAACAATCATAAAGTGCCCGGCAAAGTAGCAGGCGGCGGCAATGGCGCTGTCGCCTCTGAAGCGGTGACGATAGTGGCTGACCAGCCAGACAATGTTGCCCAGCAGCAGCAGGCTAGCCCCCACAAACCCGGAGAAGTTCGGGGCCGTCGGGCGGAAGAAATAAAGCTCGGCGGCAAGCCAAACCATCACCAGCGTCATACCGATAAACGTCAGAATAGGCACGCGCAGCGCTTCCAGCCGCGTCCAGATAGTCGCGACCAGCAGTGCGCCAATAATCAGCAGAGCCAGCGGTAGCGGCCAGAAAATGGCCAAGCTCATCTGGCTGGCAAAATAGATGGTGTACAGCAGATGCGAAAGGAAGCATGCCCCCACGGCGTAAAGCAGACGTTGAGTGGGCAGTAGCGTGAGCGCATCGCCGACCAGCGTTGCCAGAAGACCCGCCACAATCAGGTAGCCGGCCGCTTCAAACATCGGTGCCTGCCAGGCCAGCAGCAGCAGGAGCAGCAGGGTCAGCGGCTTGAAGAGCCAGCGCTGCCAGGTGGCGCCGCGCCAGGAAGCATCAATGTAAATCCAGGCCGATAACGCAACAGCAATAAATGACCAAAGCATGGCATATCCTTATTTTAATTGTTGGCGTAACACCGTTCAGTCTAGTGGCTAAGCGGCGCAGATGACAACGCCGCGGCGCCAGGGTTATGCTGAAAAGTGTCTGACAATTAGAGAAAAAGCCATGAGCAAGCCCCCAACTTTCATTATCGCCATCGTTGTGGTCATCGTCGTAGCCGCCTCCTTTCGCTATTTTCAGCAGCGCCGCCAGAATATCGAAAACGACGCGGCGCCGCTGAGCGTAAAAAAAGTGGTGGTGGCGACCAAGCGTGAAAAACCGTCCAACGACCGACGTTCGCGCCAGCGTGAAGTCACTCCGCCGGAAGACTCGATTCGCTATGAGGTTTGGTTTGCGCCACAGAGCGGCGGGATGGAAATGAAAATGCGCGTTGAAGCGGCGGAATACCATGCGGTATCGGTGGGAGATAAAGGTACGCTGAGTTACAAGGGGACGCGCTTTGTCAGCTTCGTCCCCGAAGAGACTCACTTGCCCTGACGCAGCTTTTTCTGCCAGACCAGCAGCTCAAACACGCCAAAAACGAAAATCTTAATCTGTTCACCGCGGGCAAGCGCCGGCCCATCTTTCGGCTGTGTGGCTTTCAGCAGGCTCAGCTGCAGGCCGTGCATAATCACCATGAAGATCAGCGCGACGTTAACGAAAATGTTCAGCGGGCGCGGATAAGGGTGAACCAGGTTAAAGATCAGAAAGCCCCAGACGCAAAGCATCAGCAGGCGGCCAAAGTTAATCAGAATCGGCATTATGCGGTTCCTTGAGCTTCACGAATAAACAGGCGATAAGCCACCTGACCGGCGACTTTTTCACGGTGCAGCGCCCAACTGGCAGGCACCGCTGGCAGACCATTTTCCACTTCACTTTCTACATAGATTAGCGCGTCATCCGCCAGCCAGCCGTTTTTCTCGAGCAGGCTGAGCGTTTCATCCAGCAATCCCTTACGGAACGGCGGGTCGACAAAGACGACGTTGTGCTGCGTGCCGGGCTGCGCGAGCACATTCAGCGTATTGGCGTTGAGCACTTTGCCATTGCTGGCTTTTAAGGTTGCGAGGTTCTTTTGCAACTGCTGGGAGACTGCGCGATCCATTTCAATCAGCGTCGCGCTGGCGGCATAGCGGGAGAGCGCCTCCAGTCCGAGCGCGCCGCTGCCGGCAAAACAGTCGAGGCAATGGGCATCTACCATTGACGGGGCCAGCCAGTTGAAAAGCGTTTCGCGCACGCGGTCTGTCGTCGGGCGCAGGCCGGGGCTGTCCGGAACCGGGAGTTTTCGGCCGCGCCATTGGCCGCCGATGATGCGAATCTGGCCGGAACCAGAGGATTGGGGTTTCTTCATTGCTCTCACTGCGATGCTAAATTTTGCGGTTATTCTAGCGGCGCACGCCCGGCCAGGAAACCTTAATCCACTGGCGTGATGCCGCGCCGGGAAAGTGATAGACTAACGCACTATTTTTTATGCCCGTGGCAAGCAGAATCGGGTCTGTGCCATGAATTAACAGCGAGGAGTGTAGTCGCAAATGGCGAAAGAGAAAAAACGTGGCTTTTTTTCCTGGCTGGGATTTGGCCAGAAAGAGCAGCAGCCGGATGTCGAAGCAGAACAAAAAGTAATAGAAGAACAACCGGTTACTGAGCAGGCTCCCGCGCAGGATGAATCTCAACAGCCTCAGGCTGTCGAGCAGGAACAGCAGGACTTAGTTAGTGAGCACTCACTGGAGGAGTCCGAAAAGTTTGCTGAGCAGGTCGTGGAGGTTAACGCCCAGCTTGCAGAAGAAGCGGAAGAGAAAGCGCTGGCGGCCGAGCCGGAAATGATTCCTGAGCCGGAAGTGACCGTTGAGCCCGAGATCGTGGCGGAACCAGAGCCTGTGGCGGTTATCGAGCCAGAACCCGTTGTCGAACCTGAGGCCGTTGTCGAGCCTGAGGTGATTGAACCTGCGGCTGTTGTTGCAGAGCCGGAAGTCATTGAGCAGCCTGTTGCGGCCGTGGAGCACGAAACGCTGCCGTTGCCGGAAGAGATTGCCGAAAATGTAGATCAGCCGGACGAGTGGCAGGCCGAGCAGGACGAAATCGTCAACGAAGAAGTGGCTGAAGCCGAGGCGCTGTTCGCGCACGAAGCTGCCGTGGAAGATGAAGCCGTGGCTGAAGAAACGGTTGATGAAGAGCCGGAAGAAGAGGCTGTCGAAGAGACTGCTCCGGTTGCCGTGCAGCAAGAGCAGGAAAAGCCGACCAAAGAGGGCTTCTTCGCCCGCCTGAAGCGTAGCCTGGTCAAAACTAAACAAAACCTCGGTTCCGGATTTATCAGTCTGTTCCGCGGCAAGAAAATCGATGATGATCTGTTTGAAGAGCTGGAAGAGCAGCTACTCATTGCCGACGTTGGGGTTGAGACAACCCGGAAAATCATCACCAACCTGACCGAAGGTGCAAGCCGTAAGCAGCTTCGTGACGCGGAAGCGCTGTACGGTCTGCTGAAAGAAGAGATGAGCGAAATCCTCGCCAAAGTGGACGAGCCGCTTAGCGTGGAAGGCAAAACGCCGTTTGTTATCCTGATGGTTGGCGTTAACGGCGTGGGTAAAACCACCACCATCGGTAAGCTGGCACGGCAGTTCGAGCAGCAGGGTAAATCCGTGATGCTGGCGGCAGGTGATACCTTCCGTGCGGCAGCGGTTGAGCAGCTTCAGGTTTGGGGCCAGCGCAACAATATTCCTGTTGTCGCCCAGCATACCGGCGCGGACTCCGCTTCAGTTATCTTCGATGCTATTCAGGCGGCGAAGGCGCGTAACATTGATGTGTTGATTGCCGATACCGCAGGGCGTTTGCAGAATAAATCGCACCTGATGGAAGAATTGAAGAAAATTGTCAGGGTTATGAAAAAGCTGGACGAAGATGCCCCGCATGAGGTTATGCTCACCCTCGACGCCAGCACCGGTCAGAATGCCATAAGCCAGGCTAAACTGTTCCACGAAGCGGTGGGGCTGACGGGCATCACCCTGACCAAACTGGATGGTACCGCCAAGGGTGGCGTAATCTTCTCTGTGGCAGACCAGTTCGGCATTCCGATTCGCTACATTGGCGTCGGCGAACAAATTTCTGATTTACGACCGTTTAATGCGGGCGACTTTATAGAGGCACTTTTTGCCCGAGAGGATTAACAATGATTCGCTTTGAACACGTCAGTAAAGCCTATCTCGGTGGGAGACAAGCGTTGCAGGGAGTGACCTTCCATATGCAACCGGGCGAGATGGCCTTTCTGACCGGCCATTCTGGCGCAGGGAAGAGTACTCTGCTCAAGCTTATCTGCGGTATCGAACGGCCCAGCGATGGGAAGATTTTTTTCAGCGGCCATGATATTAGCCGCCTGAAGAGCCGTGAAGTGCCGTTCCTGCGTCGTCAGATTGGGATGATCTTCCAGGATCACCACCTGCTGATGGACAGAACCGTGTACGACAACGTGGCCATCCCGCTGATCATCGCGGGCGCCAGCGGCGAAGATATTCGCCGTCGCGTGTCTGCGGCATTAGATAAGGTCGGCCTGCTGGACAAAGCGAAGAACTTTCCTATCCAGCTTTCCGGCGGTGAACAGCAGCGCGTGGGCATCGCTCGCGCCGTGGTAAACAAGCCGGCTGTGCTGCTGGCGGATGAACCGACCGGGAACCTTGATGATGCGCTGTCGGAAGGTATTCTGCGCCTGTTCGAAGAGTTTAACCGCGTGGGCGTAACGGTGCTGATGGCCACTCACGATATAGGGCTTATCTCACGTCGCAATTACCGTATGTTGACCCTCAGCGACGGCCATTTGCATGGAGGCCTGGCAGGTGAATAAACACAGTGCGCTCAACCATATCAAGCGCTTCAGCAACAAGCTGGATAAAATCAACCAACTGAATAAGTTAGGCGATCTTGGCCGTTCGGTGAAAAAACGTGGCAAAGGGCCGCAGTCTAAAAGTAAAGCCCTGAAAGGCGGCGTGAATGAGCAGTTCCGCTACGCCTGGGAAGGGGCGCTTCAGGATCTGAAGAGCAAGCCGCTGGCGACCTTCCTGACGGTCATGGTGATTGCCATCTCCCTGACGCTGCCGAGCGTTTGCTATATGGTTTACAAGAACGTAAACCAGGCGGCGACCCAATATTATCCGTCCCCGCAAATTACCGTTTACCTCGATAAGGCGCTGGACGATAACGCCGCGCAGCAGGTGGTGGGCGCGATTCAGGCGGAGGAGGGCGTGGATAAAGTTAACTACCTCTCCCGCGAAGAAGCGCTGGGCGAGTTCCGTAACTGGTCGGGCTTTGGCGGCGCGCTGGATATGCTGGAAGAGAACCCGCTGCCCGCCGTGGCCGTGGTGAACCCTAAACTAGATTTCCAGAGCACGGATCACCTGAATACGCTGCGTGATCGCGTGGCGAAGATTCATGGCGTCGATGAAGTACGCATGGATGACAGCTGGTTTGCCCGCCTCGCGGCGCTGACCGGGCTGGTCGGGCGAGTGGCGGCGATGATCGGCATCCTGATGGTTGCAGCGGTGTTCCTCGTCATCGGTAACTCGGTGCGTTTGAGCATCTTTGCCCGCCGCGATACCATCAACGTGCAGAAGCTTATCGGGGCAACCGACGGCTTTATTTTGCGTCCGTTCCTGTATGGCGGTGCGCTGCTGGGCTTTAGCGGTGCGTTTCTGTCGCTGATCCTGTCTGAGATTCTGGTGATGCGCCTCTCTTCGGCGGTGACGGAAGTGGCGCAGGTGTTCGGGACTAAGTTCGATATCAGCGGGTTGGGCTTTGACGAATGCCTGCTGCTGTTGCTGGTCTCGTCGATGATCGGCTGGCTGGCAGCCTGGCTTGCCACTGTTCAACATTTACGCCGTTTTACGCCGGAGTAAAAAGTTTTTGATATACTCATTCCCTGCTACGATAACGTCGTCCGCAGGGAGTGCGTTTTATACCGTAGTGACCCCTGCGATGCTGCAATAACCGTCACACTTTGTGTGTAATCTATTCACAGCTTTACATTGAACTTGTGGATAACATCACTGTCTGAGAGTACAGTGAAGGGTACGGTCTGGGCCTGACGTGTCGTCGGTGCGCCTCAGCCACTTGAATGGCAAGCCGTACTTAGTCTCTAAGAGAGGGTTTGAATGACCAAAGAAATGCAAAATTTAGCTTTAGCCCCTGTTGGTAACCTGGAGTCGTATATCCGGGCTGCAAACGCCTGGCCGATGTTAACGGCTGAGGAAGAGAAGGAGCTGGCTGAAAAGCTGCATTACCAGGGCGATCTGGAAGCAGCGAAAAAGCTGATCCTGTCTCACCTGCGCTTTGTTGTTCATGTTGCGCGTAACTATTCCGGCTACGGCCTGCCGCAGGCAGACCTTATCCAGGAAGGCAACATCGGCCTGATGAAAGCAGTACGCCGTTTTAACCCAGAAGTGGGTGTTCGCCTGGTCTCCTTTGCGGTGCACTGGATCAAGGCTGAAATTCATGAATACGTGCTGCGTAACTGGCGTATTGTGAAAGTCGCGACCACCAAAGCACAGCGTAAGCTGTTCTTTAACCTGCGTAAAACCAAGCAGCGCTTGGGCTGGTTTAATCAGGACGAAGTCGAAATGGTGGCCAACGAGCTTGGCGTGTCCAGCAAAGACGTGCTTGAGATGGAGTCACGCATGGCGGCGCAGGATATGACTTTCGACATGTCGAATGACGACGACGCTGACGGTCAGCCGATGGCGCCGGTGCTCTTCCTGCAAGATAAGTCTTCCAACTTTGCCGACGGCATTGAAGACGACAACTGGGAATCTCACGCCGCAGACAAACTGAGCGATGCGATGCAGGGCCTGGATGAACGCAGTCAGCAGATCATTCGCGCGCGCTGGTTAGATGAAGACAACAAAAGCACGCTGCAGGAACTTGCAGACCGCTATGGCGTTTCCGCCGAGCGCGTTCGTCAGCTTGAAAAGAACGCGATGAAAAAATTGCGCGCCGCTATCGAAGCTTAACGCCGATACACACGTCGCACTAAGAGCGCCCCACTTTATGTTGGGGCGTTTTGCTTTTTATGCTCCGGCATACATGCCAGCAGCACGGTAAACGCCGCTTCCATTTCGCGCTCCGGCAGGCTGGCGAACCCCATCAATAATCCCTTCTTGCGCCGTTCGGTCAGATAGTAACGCGACAAGGGCCGCACCAGAATATTGCGGGCGTTAGCGCGCTCAGCAATCGCCACATCATCGGCCTCATCAGGCAGATTCAAAATCAAATGCAGCCCGGCGTTATCGCTAAAATCTGACAGCGCCTGTGGCCCGCAGTGGCGGGAGATCAGGTCGGTCAGGAAGGCGCGACGGCGGCCGTAGAGCAGGCGCATCCGGCGAATATGGGCCGAATAATGCCCGGCGGTAATAAACTCTGCCAGCGCCTGCTGAATAAGCGAATGCCCGCCGCGATACAGTTCCGCATGGGCGGTTTTCAGGTCATTGACCAGCGGGCGAGGCAGCACGACGTAGCCGATCCTTAAACCCGGATAAAGCGTTTTACTGAAGGTGCCGATGTAAACCACCGGCGCGTCGGTGACCAGCCCCTGCAGCGCCGGAATAGGCTGGCCAGAAAAGCGAAATTCGCTGTCGTAGTCATCTTCAATAATCCAACTGCCGTGCTGGCGGGCGAGTGCCAACAGGCGCTGGCGGCGCTCCAGGCTCATCACCGCCCCCAGCGGGTACTGATGAGACGGCGTGACGAAGATTAAGCGCGGCGCTTCGCTCACTTTCTCCGGCGGGCAAAGGCCGTTCTCATCGACGGTGAGCGGCGTGACCCGCACATCATTCATCGTCAGTACGTGGCGGATGCCCCAGTAAGAAGGTTCTTCGATCCACGCCAGGTCGTCTCTGTCGCACAGCATCCGGGTGACCAGATCGATAGCCTGGTGGATCCCTTCGGTGATCAGGATTTGGTCGACCTGGCAGTTTACTCCTCGGGAAACACGCAGGTAATCGACCAGCGCATGCTGCAGTTCAGATGTGCCGCCGTTGCAGCTATAGCTCAGGCGCTCCGGTTTAGGACGGCGGCTGATGCGCGCCTGGATCTTGCTGAATAGCGGATGAGGGAAGGCGTTGACGTCTGGTACACCGGGAATAAAAGCTCCCCACTGGCGCGGGCTGGCGCTCACCTGAGAAAGAAGATGCTGCCCGCGGCGGGAAATAGATACCTCAGGAGCCGGGGCCGTGCCACCTTCGGCAGGGCTTCCCGTGGAGGTGAAGCGATCCGGCAGCGTTTTTTCAACAAAAGTGCCGCTGCCCTGGCGGGATGAAACGTACCCCTCGGTCATAAGCTGCTCATAAACTGTTAACACAGTGTTACGGGAAATGCTGAGTTCGCTGGCTAAGTCGCGGGAGGCGGGCAGGCGGCTGTGGGGCGGCAATGAGCCATCCAGAATGGAACGGCGCAGCGCGTTATAAAGACGTTTATGCAGCAGGATATCGGTCTCTGCCTGCAGCCTGACAAGAATCAAATCACCCACTAAGTCTCGCAATTGGATCCCTCAGATAAACTGAATTGGCACTCGATTATAGGGCCAATACCTGTGTAAATAAACGACATTGTTTCTGATTTGTTGCGATAAAGTGACTGACTTAACAGGAGAGACCAAGGTGAAAAGTGCAGAGCTGAATCAGCGTCGTTTACAGGCCACGCCGCGCGGTGTGGGCGTGATGTGTAGCTACTTTGCAGAGAAGGCAGAGAACGCCACTCTGTGGGATGTGGAAGGCAACGAGGTTATCGATTTTGCCGCCGGGATCGCCGTGCTGAACACCGGCCATCGTCACCCGAAAGTGATTGCCGCTGTAGAAAAACAATTGCAGGCCTTTACCCACACGGCTTACCAGATTGTCCCTTATGAAAGCTACGTTTCACTGGCCGAGCGTATTAACGAACTGGCGCCGATTGACGGCCCGGCGAAAACCGCGTTCTTCACCACCGGTGCGGAAGCGGTTGAGAATGCGGTGAAAATCGCCCGCGCTTATACCAAACGTCCCGGCCTGATCACCTTCGGCGGCGGCTTCCATGGTCGTACCTTTATGACCATGGCGCTGACCGGCAAAGTGGCACCGTACAAAATCGGTTTTGGCCCGTTCCCTGGCTCCGTCTACCACGCGGTTTACCCGAATGCCGCTCACGGCGTGACGACTGACGATGCGCTCAAAAGCCTGGACCGTATCTTTAAAGCCGATATCGCCGCGGATCAGGTGGCGGCCATCATACTGGAGCCGGTTCAGGGAGAAGGCGGCTTCAACGTGGCGCCCCCTGAATTTATGCAGGCGCTGCGCCAGCTGTGCGACACCCACGGTATTCTGTTGATTGCCGATGAAGTGCAGACCGGCTTCGCGCGTACCGGCAAGCTGTTTGCGATGGACTATTACGACGTCAAAGCCGACCTGATGACGATGGCGAAAAGCCTGGCCGGTGGCTTCCCTCTGTCCGGCGTTGTGGGCCGTGCCGAAGTGATGGATGCCCCTGCGCCTGGCGGCCTGGGCGGCACTTATGCAGGCAACCCGCTGGCGGTTGCGGCGGCTCACGCGGTGCTGGATGTAATCAACGAAGAACAGCTGTGCAAACGTGCCACCCAGCTTGGTGAACACCTGAAAGAAGTGCTGAATCAGGCGCGCCAAAGCTGCCCGGCAATTGTCGACGTGCGTGGGCAAGGCTCGATGGTTGCAGTGGAGTTTAACGATCCGCAGACCGGGAAACCTTCGCCGGAATTTACCCGCGAAGTTCAGCTGAAAGCTCAGGCACAAGGGCTGCTGCTGCTGAGCTGCGGCGTCTACGGCAACGTTATCCGCTTCCTTTATCCGCTGACCATTCCTGATGCTCAGTTCACCAAAGCGCTGGCCATTCTGTCCAGAGTGCTTAAGGGCTAATCCCCGTAGTTTGCGGCGGCAGGGAAGCCCGCCATACACAAGGTGGCCGCAGCATTTTTTCCCCAGCGTGAAGTGGTTTATCACCCTGATATCCCCTGTTTTCCGGCGGACGTTACCGCCGGAGTAATACGGAAAATATTATGTCTGAAAACTCCACCTTCTCTCCCGCCGTTGCGCGCGGGGAGCGGACTGCTGTCCCCGGTAAATCCCTGAGTTTCGTTGAAGGCGTGTCGATGATTGTCGGCACTAACATTGGTGCGGGCGTGCTTTCTATCGCCTATGCCTCGAGTAAAGCAGGATTCTGGCCGCTGCTATTCTGGCTGGTGCTGGTGGGCAGCCTGACCACCGTGACGATGCTTTACGTCGCTGAATCCACTTTGCGTACCCGCCAGCATTTGCAGCTTAGCGGGCTGTCGCTGCGCTACGTCGGGCGCTTTGGCGCGCTGATGATGTTCCTTTCCGTCTGCGTAAACAGCGTCGGGGCGTTGACCGCCTATATGACCGGCAGCGGTAAGCTACTGCACTCTTTGTTAGGTATCTCTCCGGCCCTGGGCAGCGTGCTGTTTTTCATCCCGGCTGCGGGCGTGCTCTACATGGGCCTGAAAGCCATCGGGCGCGGGGAAAAGTTTATTAGCGTCGGCATGGTGGTGATGATAGTGGTGCTGGTGATTGCGACTTTGCTGAAAGAGACGACCAGCGTCGGCTACCTGCTGGAAGGCAACTGGCTTTATATGGTGCCGGTGTTCAACGTGGTGGTGTTCTGCTTCTCGGCGCAGTACATCGTGCCGGAGATGGCGCGTGGTTTTGCCGACAAGCCCGAAAAGCTACCGAAAGCCATCCTCGTTGGCATGGTGGTGACCTTCGCGCTGCTGGCTCTGGTGCCGATGTCGGTCATCATGCTTAACGGGCTGGACGATATCTCTGAGGTGGCGACGATTTCCTGGGGGAAAGCGCTGGGAGAGTGGGCATTCTTCTCGGCGAACCTGTTTGCACTGTGCGCCATGCTGACGTCGTACTGGGGGCTGGGCGGGAGTTTCCTGACCAATATCTTTGACCGCTTCCGCCTGGGCAGCGATGAGCCTTCTCTGAAGCGTTTTCTGGTACTGCTGGTGGTCGCGATCCCGCCGTTTGTGCTGGCCTACAGCGGGCTGGTGTCGTTCGTGAATGCGCTCTATTTTGCGGGCGTGTTCAGCGGCGTGATTTTGTCGATTATGCCGATCCTGATGATTAAAGGCGCCCGCCGCAGCGGCGATGTCACGCCCGGCTGGACCTGCCCGGCATTTATGACCCACCCGCTGATCCAGATTTTCATCGTGTTGCTTTACCTCTGCAGTGCCGTTTATGCGGTTGCTTCCGCTCTGGGATATTTGCCGGCAGGTTGGTGATTCCGAGGCCTGCTCCCCCGCGCCCGGAGGCTTTCCGGCGCGGTTTTTTTTTGTCACATTCCCGTTATCTAACCTTCAAATATGTCTTTCCAAATTATCGCAAATGGCGCTATGTTTAGCATAGTGTGCTGCCGTAGCGCCGGCTGCTGCCCTTAAGTTAGCTATCATATGCTTTTCTTATACCTACAAACAGAATAATGCGCTAACAAACAACAACACAACAAATTCAATAACCATAACAATGGGGACTCTCAGGATGAAAATGACGGGTAAAGCCTTACTGGCAGGATGCGTTGCACTGGCAATGAGCCACGCGGCGATGGCAAAAGATATTAAGGTCGCGGTAGTAGGGGCAATGTCTGGGCCGGTCGCGCAATACGGCGATCAGGAGTTTACCGGTGCCGAGCAGGCGGTGGCTGACATTAACGCAAAGGGTGGGATTAAAGGCGACAAACTGGTTATCACCAAATATGACGATGCCTGTGACCCGAAACAAGCGGTCGCGGTAGCGAACAAAGTGGTGAACGACGGCATCAAGTACGTGATCGGTCACCTGTGCTCTTCTTCTACTCAGCCAGCGTCTGACATTTACGAAGACGAAGGCATTCTGATGATCACCCCGGCAGCTACGGCACCGGAGCTGACCGCGCGCGGCTATAAGCTGACTCTGCGTACTACCGGTCTCGACTCCGACCAGGGCCCAACCGCGGCGAAATACATTCTGGAACACGTGAAGCCTAAGCGCATTGCTGTTATCCACGATAAGCAGCAGTACGGCGAAGGTCTGGCGCGTTCCGTGCAGGACGGCCTGAAAAAAGGCGGCGCTAATGTGGTGTTCTTCGACGGGATCACCGCCGGTGAGAAAGATTTCTCCACGCTGGTTGCTCGCCTGAAGAAAGAGAACATCGACTTTGTTTACTACGGCGGCTACCACCCGGAAATGGGGCAGATCCTGCGCCAGTCCCGCGCAGCTGGTCTGAAAACTCAGTTCATGGGGCCTGAAGGCGTAGCGAACGTTTCCCTGTCTAACATCGCCGGGGATTCAGCAGAAGGCCTACTGGTGACTAAACCGAAGAACTACGATCAGGTTCCGGCCAACAAACCGATTGTGGACGCGATCAAAGCGAAGAAACAGGATCCAAGCGGCGCATTCGTCTGGACCACCTACGCAGCCCTGCAGTCGCTGGCTGCTGGCCTGAACCAGAGCGCAGATCCGGCGGCTATCTCTAAATACCTGAAAGGGGCGACCGTGGATACCGTGATGGGGCCGCTGTCGTGGGATGAGAAAGGCGACCTGAAAGGCTTTGAGTTCGGCGTGTTCACCTGGCATGCCAACGGCACAGCCACCGACGCAAAATAAAAGCAAACGGCAACCAAAGGGTTGCCGTTTTAGTGTTTTCGCGGGCGATGAGCGCCGGGTTACAATTCAACCCTCACCCCGGCTCTCTCCCAGAGGGAGAGGAGGAAAACGGCCGATGGGAACATTGTTTATTCCCTCTCCCTTGTAGGGAGAGGGTTAGGGTGAGGGTAAACAAGCAGCGACGTTGTGGATGAGGGAAAAGCCGTACCTTCATAGAGCGACTTATCTGCTGCAAGGATGCAGGTGGGAAACCCGCTTACCTCCCCCAACCGCCGCTCTGCTCGCAGAACCCGGAAGCCTGCATAAACGCCGTCATCACGGCACGATCCTCAACGCCAACATCCGCCAGCCACCAGCGTTTAATCGCCGGGTTATCCCGCATAACCTCTCCCAGCAAATACTGCCCCACGCCTCTGCGGCGGGTAATTTCACGAACGCGCAGAGAATCCAGCGCTCCGGCATCCCCTGTGAGCGTGACGCGCACCGCGCCGAGCAGGCGTTCGTTAAATTTTGCGGCGTAGATCCTTTCACTGTCGCTAAGGGTCAGTGAACCGCTGGAGTATTCCGGCCAGATCTTGCCGAGGTCAATTTTATCCTGAGCGCTAAACTCAAACAGACGAATGATAGTGAGTTTCATAAGTGACCTAACCAAAAAGCGGGAAAACCCCGAGTGTAACCAATTTATTTGCCTCAGACGCTTTATCTTTTTTATGCCGTTCAGCAGTTGATTACTTTTTAGCGAAAAGATAAGCCAGCCTTTAACGCGGCAGATTGAATCCTGACCAGGATAAAGCACTAAAATCCAGTGAATTGTTCGGCTCTTTGTACCGCTATTTTATGCTGATTTTGGTGCTTTTTTTTGTTTAACTATGGCGAAATACAGAATATTATCTCTACTTAATCGCCTGAAAAATAGAGAGTTTAGTCTGATAAATTGTAAAATTTACCGCTAACTCCTTAACGGCACTGATAAAAATGGTCATTGATTATAAAAGGTACTGGGTGCTTTTTAACCAAGTTATGGGGATGGAACGAATGAAGATGAACGCGAAGACATTACTGGCCGGGCTGGTGGCGTTGGCCGTGTCTCACGCGGCAACCGCGGGTGATATCAAAGTGGCTGTTGTCGGGGCAATGTCAGGCCCGGTCGCGCAGTGGGGCGACATGGAATTTAACGGTGCTCGCCAGGCTATCAAAGACATCAACGCCAAAGGCGGGATCAAAGGCGACAAGCTGGTTGGCGTTGAATATGACGATGCCTGCGATCCAAAACAGGCCGTGGCGGTTGCCAACAAAATCGTTAACGACGGCGTGAAGTACGTTATCGGCCACCTGTGCTCCTCTTCCACCCAGCCGGCTTCTGACATCTATGAAGATGAAGGCATCCTGATGATCACTCCGGGCGCGACCAACCCTGAGCTGACCCAGCGCGGCTACGGCATGATCATGCGTACCGCGGGCCTCGACTCTTCCCAGGGGCCAACGGCGTCCAAATATATTCTGGAGCACGTTAAGCCGCAGCGCATCGCGATCATCCACGATAAGCAGCAGTACGGCGAAGGTCTGGCGCGCTCCGTGCAGGATGGCCTGAAAAAAGGCGGCGCTAACATCGTGTTCTTCGACGGGATCACCGCCGGAGACAAAGACTTCTCCACCCTGGTGGCGCGTCTGCAGAAAGAAAATATCGACTTCGTTTACTACGGCGGCTACTACCCGGAAATGGGGCAGATCCTGCGCCAGGCACGCGCCGTTGGCCTGAAAACTCAGTTTATGGGGCCGGAAGGCGTGGGTAACGCTTCTCTGTCCAATATCGCTGGCCCTGCGGGCGAAGGGATGCTGGTCACCATGCCTAAGCGCTATGACCAGGATCCGGCCAATAAAGCTATCGTTGATGAGCTGAAAGCGGCGAAGAAAGACCCGAGCGGCCCGTATGTGTGGATCACCTACGCGGCAGTTCAGTCTCTGGCCACCGCCATGGACCGCACCGGCAGCAAAGATCCTGCTGCGCTGGTGAAAGATTTAAAAGCACACGGTGCGAACACCGTGATTGGGCCGCTGAACTGGGATGATAAAGGCGATTTGAAAGGATTTGAATTCGGTGTCTTCCAGTGGCACGCCGATGGTTCGTCCTCCGTGGCGAAGTAAGGCGAAGGCTGCACAGTCATCCCACCCCCGGCCTATGTCGGGGGTTTTTAAAAGGTTAAGTTATGTCCGAGCAGTTTCTCTACTTCCTGCAGCAGATGTTTAACGGCGTCACGCTGGGCAGTACCTACGCGCTGATCGCCATCGGTTACACGATGGTGTACGGCATTATTGGCATGATCAACTTCGCCCACGGCGAAGTGTATATGATCGGCAGCTACGTCTCTTTCATGATCATCGCCGCGTTAATGATGCTCGGTATTGATGTGGGCTGGATGCTGGTGGGCGCAGGTTTTATTGGCGCCATTATCATCGCCAGCGCCTACGGCTGGAGCATTGAGCGCGTCGCCTACAAGCCGGTGCGTAACTCCAAGCGCCTGATCGCGCTGATTTCCGCCATCGGGATGTCTATCTTCCTGCAAAACTACGTCAGCCTGACGGAAGGTTCGCGCGACATCGCGCTGCCAAGCCTGTTTAACGGGCAGTGGATTGTGGGGGCGAGCGATAACTTCACTGCCACCATCACCACCATGCAGCTGGTTATCTGGGTTGTGACCTTCCTGGCTATGCTGGCGCTGACGCTGTTCATCCGTTATTCCCGCATGGGCCGCGCCTGCCGCGCCTGTGCTGAAGACCTGAAAATGGCCAGCCTGCTCGGGATTAATACCGACCGCGTTATCTCGCTCACCTTCGTCATCGGTGCCGCGATGGCGGCAGTGGCTGGCGTACTGTTGGGCCAGTTCTACGGCGTAATCAACCCGTACATCGGCTTTATGGCAGGGATGAAAGCCTTTACCGCGGCGGTACTTGGCGGCATCGGCAGTATTCCTGGCGCCATGATTGGCGGCCTGATCCTCGGCGTGGCCGAAGCGCTGACTTCAGCCTACCTGAGCACGGAATATAAAGACGTCGTCTCCTTTGCGCTGCTGATTGTGGTGCTGCTGGTGATGCCTACCGGGATCCTGGGTCGTCCGGAGGTTGAGAAAGTATGAAACCGATGCATATTGTTTTTTCGCTGCTCTCCGCAGCCATGTTCTTTGTTTTAGCATCGGTATTTATGGGCGTTCAGCTTAGCCTGGACGGCACCAAACTGGTGGTGAACAGCGCGCCTTCCGTGCGCTGGGAATGGGTCTTCATCGGCACCGCTGCGGTGCTGGTGTTCCAACTGCTGCGCCCGCTGTTCCAGAAGGGCATGAAGAAAGTGTCCGGGCCGAAGTTTGTGCTGCCGGCGCTGGATGGTTCCACGGCTAAGCAGAAGCTGTTCCTGGTGGCGCTGCTGGTTGCCGCTGTGGCGTGGCCGTTCCTTGTTTCACGCGGCACCGTGGACATTGCTACATTAACCATGATTTACATCATCCTCGGCCTGGGGCTGAACGTGGTGGTGGGGCTGTCTGGCCTGTTGGTGCTGGGCTATGGCGGCTTCTACGCTATCGGCGCTTACACTTTTGCGTTGCTGAACCACTATTACGGCCTGGGCTTTTGGACCTGTCTGCCGCTGGCGGGGCTGGTGGCTGCTGCCGCAGGCTTCCTGCTCGGCTTCCCGGTACTGCGCCTGCGTGGGGACTACCTGGCGATCGTGACGCTGGGCTTCGGGGAAATCGTCCGTATCCTGCTGCTGAACAACACCGATATTACCGGCGGCCCGAACGGCATCAGCCAGATCCCAAAACCGACCTTCTTCGGCCTGGAGTTTAGCCGTACCGCCCGCGAAGGCGGCTGGGATACCTTCAGTAATTTCTTTAACGTGGCCTACGACCCGAGCGACAGGATTATTTTCCTGTACCTGGTAGCGTTGCTGCTGGTGGTGCTCTCGCTGTTCGTGATTAACCGCCTGCTGCGTATGCCGCTTGGCCGCGCCTGGGAAGCGCTGCGCGAAGATGAGATCGCCTGCCGTTCGCTGGGCCTGAACCCAACCCGTATCAAGCTGACTGCGTTCACCATCAGCGCCGCTTTTGCGGGCTTTGCCGGGACGTTGTTCGCCGCACGCCAGGGCTTTGTCAGCCCGGAATCCTTCACCTTCGCCGAGTCGGCGTTTGTGCTGGCGATTGTGGTGCTCGGCGGGATGGGCTCGCAGTTCGCGGTGATTCTGGCCGCTGTTCTGCTGGTGGTTTCCCGCGAGCTGATGCGTGACCTGAACGAGTACAGCATGCTGGTGCTCGGTGGCCTGATGGTGCTGATGATGATTTGGCGTCCACAAGGCTTGCTGCCGATGACGCGTCCGCATCTGAAGCTGAAGAAAGAGCAAGTGAAAGGAGAGCAGGCATGAGTCAGCCATTGTTATCCGTAAGCGGTCTGATGATGCGTTTCGGCGGCCTGCTGGCCGTCAACAATGTCTCGCTCGAGCTGCATCCACAGGAAATTGTTTCGCTTATCGGCCCGAACGGCGCCGGTAAAACCACGGTGTTTAACTGCCTGACCGGCTTTTACAAGCCGACTGGTGGCACCATTTTGCTGCGCGACCAACACCTGGAAGGCTTACCGGGCCAGCAGATTGCGCGCATGGGCGTGGTGCGTACCTTCCAGCACGTTCGCCTGTTCCGTGAAATGACGGTGATTGAGAACCTGCTGGTGGCGCAACATCAACAGCTGAAAACCGGTATTTTCTCGGGCTTGCTGAAAACCCCAGGCTTCCGTCGCGCCCAGAGCGAAGCGCTGGACAGAGCGGCCACCTGGCTCGAACGTATCGGGCTGCTGGAGCACGCTAACCGCCAGGCAAGCAACCTGGCCTATGGCGATCAGCGTCGCCTTGAAATCGCTCGCTGCATGGTGACCCAGCCGGAAATCCTGATGCTGGATGAACCTGCCGCCGGCCTTAACCCGAAAGAAACCCATGAGCTGGATGAGCTGATCATGGAGCTGCGCAATCATCACAACACCACGGTGTTGCTGATTGAGCATGACATGAAGCTGGTCATGGGCATTTCTGACCGTATCTACGTGGTGAACCAGGGAACGCCGTTAGCCAACGGCACGCCGGAGCAAATCCGCAACAACCCTGATGTCATTCGCGCCTATCTGGGTGAGGCTTAAGATGGAAAATGTAATGCTGTCGTTTGACAAGGTGAGCGCCCACTACGGCAAAATTCAGGCGCTGCACGACGTCAGTCTGCATATTAAACAGGGCGAAATTGTTACGCTCATCGGCGCTAACGGCGCTGGTAAAACGACGCTGCTTGGCACGCTTTGCGGCGACCCGCGCGCGACCAGCGGCCGCATCGTGTTTGATGGCAAAGATATTACAGACTGGCACACCGCGCGCATCATGCGTGAGGCCGTGGCGATTGTGCCGGAAGGGCGCCGTGTTTTCTCCCGCATGACGGTGGAAGAGAACCTGGCGATGGGCGGCTTTTTTGCCGAACGTGACCAGTTCCAGTCGCGTATTAAGCGCGTCTACGATCTGTTCCCGCGTCTGCACGAACGCCGCATTCAGCGGGCGGGTACCATGTCCGGCGGTGAGCAGCAGATGCTGGCGATAGGCCGCGCACTCATGAGCCAGCCGCGTCTGTTACTGTTAGATGAACCGTCGCTGGGTCTGGCGCCTATCATCATCCAGCAAATTTTCGACACCATTGAGCAGCTGCGCAGCGAAGGGATGACCATCTTCCTCGTGGAGCAGAACGCCAACCAGGCGCTGAAGCTGGCTGACCGGGGCTACGTGCTGGAAAACGGCCACGTCGTGCTGGAAGACACCGGCGATGCGCTGCTGGCGAACGAAGCGGTGCGCAGCGCTTATTTAGGCGGCTAATAAAAGCATAACGGCAACTTCGGTTGCCGTTTTTTTTTGTTTGCACTCTCTCCCTGTGGGAGAGGGAACAGCATGGGTTGAGTTTGAATTATTCAGGGAATACACGGGGAAAGAAAAATATATCTCCCGTCGACAAAGAAACATTTCATTCACTCCGCTGTAACTATTCTGTCATCCAGCCGTTATTTTTCTGTCATTCGAGCGTGTCATGTTACCTCGCGAGCATAAAACGCGTGATTTCGCGCATCCGGCACAACAAGAGAGATAACCGAATGACATCGTTACGACACACAGCTTTAGCGCTGACGCTTGGTCTGGCATTTGCCTCCCAGGCGATGGCCGTTACCACGATTCCTTTCTGGCATTCAATGGACGGGGAACTGGGTAAAGAAGTGGATTCTCTGGCAAACCGTTTCAATGAAACGCACCCTGATTACAAAATTGTGCCGGTTTATAAAGGCAACTACGATCAAAGCCTGGCGGCGGGTATCGCGGCATACCGTTCCGGTAACGCCCCGGCCATCCTGCAGGTATATGAAGTTGGCACCGCGACCATGATGGCTTCCAAGGCTATCAAACCGGTCTACGAAGTGTTTAAAGACGCTGGCATCAACTTCGACGAATCCCAGTTTGTCCCGACCGTGGCCGGTTACTACACCGACTCTAAAACGGGCCACCTGCTGTCCCAGCCTTTCAACAGCTCCACCCCGGTGCTGTACTACAACAAAGACGCTTTCAAGAAAGCCGGTCTGAACCCGGATCAGCCACCTAAAACCTGGCAGGACGTGGCGGCATACAGCGCCAAACTGCGCGCAGCAGGCATGAAGTGTGGCTACGCCAGCGGCTGGCAGGGCTGGATCCAGTTGGAGAACTTCAGCGCCTGGCACGGCCTGCCGTTCGCCACCAAAAACAACGGCTTTGACGGCACTGATGCCGTGCTGGAGTTCAACAAACCTGAGCAGGTGAAACACATTGCCCTGCTGGAAGAGATGAACAAGAAGGGCGACTTCACCTATTTCGGTCGTAAAGATGAGTCCACCGAGAAGTTCTACAACGGTGACTGCGCGATCACTACCGCGTCTTCCGGCTCTCTGGCTGACATTCGTCAGTACGCGAAATTCAACTACGGCGTAGGCATGATGCCTTACGACGCAGACGTGAAAGGCGCGCCACAGAACGCCATCATCGGTGGGGCAAGCCTGTGGGTAATGCAGGGCAAAGACAAGCCAACCTACAAAGGCGTGGCCGAGTTTATGCAGTTCCTGGCTAAACCAGAAATCGCCGCTGAATGGCACCAGAAAACCGGCTACCTGCCAATCACCACCGCCGCTTACGAGCTGACTCGTAAAGAAGGCTTCTACGACAAGAATCCGGGCGCGGACACCGCAACTCGCCAGATGCTGAACAAGCCACCGTTGCCGTTCACCAAAGGCCTGCGTCTGGGCAACATGCCGCAGATTCGTACCGTGGTTGACGAAGAGCTGGAATCCGTCTGGACCGGTAAGAAAACGCCACAGCAGGCGCTGGACGCTTCCGTTGAGCGTGGTAACCAGCTGCTGCGCCGCTTCGAGCAGTCTACCAAGTCTTAAGTTCTACCCTCGTCCCCTCCCGAAAAGGAGGGGGCAAAGTACCGCGCTCTCTGTCACAGGAGGGCGTTGTGCTAAGGGGCAAAGCATCGCCTGTTCTAACATTAACCGAGTAACCCTATGTCATCATCTCGCCCGGTGTTCCGTTCAAGTTGGCTACCTTATGCGCTGGTTCTGCCGCAGCTGATCATCACCGTCATTTTCTTTATCTGGCCGGCGGGCGAAGCCCTCTGGTACTCGCTGCAAAACCTTGACCCGTTTGGTCTGTCCAGCCATTTCGTTGGCCTGGATAACTTCGTGCAGCTTTTCCACGATAGCTACTATCTGGACTCTTTCTACACCACCATGATCTTCAGCGGGCTGGTGGCGGGCTGCGGGCTTCTGGCTTCGCTGTTCTTCGCCGCGCTGGTGGATTATGTGGTACGCGGCAGCCGTTTTTATCAAACGCTGATGCTGCTGCCCTATGCCGTTGCACCCGCCATTGCTGCGGTGCTGTGGATTTTCCTGTTCAACCCAGGGCGCGGGCTAATTACCCACACGCTGGAAGAGTTTGGCTACAACTGGAACCACGCGCAGAACAGCGGGCAGGCCATGTTCCTGGTCGTGTTCGCGTCCGTGTGGAAACAGATTAGCTACAACTTCCTGTTCTTCTTTGCCGCTTTGCAGTCGATTCCGCGTTCGCTGGTGGAAGCCGCAGCCATTGACGGAGCTGGCCCCGTGCGCCGCTTCTTCTTTATCTCGCTGCCGCTGATTGCCCCGGTGAGCTTCTTCCTGCTGGTGGTGAACCTGGTGTATGCCTTCTTCGACACCTTCCCGGTGATCGACGCGGCAACAGGCGGTGGCCCGGTGCAGGCAACCACCACGCTTATCTACAAGATTTATCGCGAAGGGTTTACCGGGCTGGATCTCTCTTCCTCGGCGGCGCAATCCGTGGTGCTGATGCTGCTGGTGATTGTCCTGACGGTGGTTCAGTTCCGCTTCGTTGAACGTAAGGTGCGCTACCAATGATTGAGAACCGTCGCGGGCTGACTATATTCAGCCACACCATGCTGATTCTGGGCATCATCGTCATTCTGTTCCCGCTGTACGTGGCATTTGTTGCCGCGACGCTGGACAACAAAGCCGTCTTCGATACGCCGATGACGCTGATCCCCGGTACTCACCTGTGGGAAAACATCAGCTACATCTGGACCAACGGCGTGGCGGTCAACAGCGCCCCGTTCGGCCGGATGCTGTTTAACAGCACGGTGATGGCGCTGGTGATCACCATCGGCAAAATCGCCGTGTCGATGCTGTCGGCTTTCGCCATCGTCTGGTTCCGTTTCCCGCTGCGTAACCTGTTCTTCTGGATGATTTTTATCACCCTGATGCTGCCGGTCGAAGTGCGTATTTTCCCGACGGTTGAGGTTATCTCTAACCTGAAAATGCTCGACAGCTACACCGGCCTGACGCTGCCGCTGATGGCGTCGGCCACGGCCACGTTCCTGTTTCGCCAGTTTTTCATGACGCTGCCAGACGAGCTGATGGAAGCGGCCCGCATCGACGGCGCCTCGCCGATGCGCTTTTTCTTTGACATCGTGCTGCCGCTGTCCAAAACCAACCTGGCGGCGCTGTTCGTGATCACCTTTATCTATGGCTGGAACCAGTATCTCTGGCCGCTGCTGATTATCACCGATGCCGATCTGGGCACCGCCGTGGCGGGTATCAAGAGCATGATTGCCAGCGGTGATGGCGTGACGCAGTGGAACCAGGTGATGGCAGCGATGCTGCTCACGCTTGTTCCACCGGTTGTTATTGTTTTAGTTATGCAGCGCGCCTTTGTGCGTGGTCTGGTTGATAGCGAGAAGTAGGAACCTTTCATGGCTGGTTTAAAATTACAGGCAGTAACCAAGAGCTGGGACGGTAAAACCCAGGTGATTCAGCCGCTGACCGTGGACGTAGCGGATGGCGAATTCATCGTGATGGTCGGGCCTTCTGGCTGCGGGAAATCTACGCTGCTGCGTATGGTCGCCGGGCTGGAGCAGGTGACCAGCGGGGATATCTGGATCGACAGCCAGCGCGTCACCGACATGGAGCCCAAAGAGCGTGGCATCGCCATGGTGTTCCAGAACTATGCGCTCTATCCGCACATGACGGTGGAAGAGAACATGGCCTGGGGCCTGAAAATTCGCGGTCTGGGCAAAGAACAGATCCGCCAGAAAGTGCTGGAAGCCGCCCGTATTCTGGAGCTGGATGCGCTGTTAACTCGCCGCCCGCGCGAACTATCTGGCGGCCAGCGCCAGCGCGTTGCCATGGGCCGCGCCATCGTGCGCGATCCGGCGGTATTCCTGTTTGACGAACCGCTATCCAACCTTGATGCCAAGCTGCGCGTGCAGATGCGCCTTGAGCTTCAACAGCTTCATCGCCGCCTGAAAACCACCAGCCTGTACGTGACGCACGACCAGGTTGAGGCCATGACCCTCGCCCAACGCGTGATGGTGATGAACAAAGGCGTGGCGGAGCAGATTGGTACGCCAGTCGAGGTTTACGAGCGCCCGGCGAGCCGCTTTGTGGCAAGTTTTATTGGCTCTCCGGCAATGAACCTGCTGGATGGCAACATCAGTATCGACGGCTCACGCTTTGAGCTGGACGGCGGCGATGCGTTGCCGACCGGCAGCCAGCGCCTGCAGTGGGTTGGCCGGCCAATGACGCTGGGTATCCGCCCGGAACATATTGCGCTAAGCTCACAGGCTGCAGGTGGCATCCCTATTGTGGTGGAAACCCTTGAAATGCTGGGGGCTGATAACCTGGTTCACGGCCGCTGGGGCGGTCAAAAAGTGGTGATTCGCCTTGGGCATCAGGAACGCCCGCAGCCGGGCACCACGCTTTGGGTGCATCTGCCAGAAGAACATCTGCACTTCTTTGATGGCAAAAACGGACAACGTTTATGAGCAACTGGCCTTACCCAAAAATCGTCGCCCACCGTGGCGGCGGTAAACTTGCGCCGGAAAACACTCTTGCGGCAATCGACGTCGGAGCGCGTTACGGCCACACCATGATTGAGTTTGACGCCAAGCTCTCGCGCGACGGGCAAATCTTCCTCCTCCACGACGACACGCTCGAGCGTACCAGCAATGGCTGGGGGGGTGCCGGCGAGCTGACCTGGGACAATCTGCTGAAAGTTGACGCGGGAAGCTGGTTCAGCCGTGAATATGCGGGCGAGCCGCTGCCGCTGCTTTCTCAGGTGGCCGAACGCTGTAAACAGCACGGCATGATGGCCAACATTGAGATCAAGCCCACCACCGGCCTGGAAACCGAAACCGGCAAAGTGGTTGCGCTGGCTGCCCGTGAGCTGTGGACCGGGCAAACCGCACCGCTGCTTTCTTCTTTTGAGATTGAAGCTCTGGAAGCCGCACAGCTTGCGGCCCCTGAACTGCCTCGCGGTCTGCTGCTGGATGAATGGCGTGATGACTGGCAGGAACTGACGACCCGGTTACAGTGCGTGTCTATTCACCTGAATCATCAGCTGCTTGATGAGGCTCGGGTGAAGGCATTGAAAGCCGCTGGACTGTATATTCTGGTTTATACCGTGAACGTTCCCCACCGCGCGGCCGTGCTGCTGCAGTGGGGCGTCGATGCCATCTGTACCGACCGCATCGACGAGATAGGCCCGGACTTCTCCGCATAACGCCTTACGGCGTGACTGGCGGCGGCAGCGTTGAACTGTTTGGCTTCAACATGCCGCCGTTATTTCCTCTTAGCATCCCACCGTTGGTGTTCGGCAGCGGGTTCATGCCCGGCTGCGACTGCAGGACACGCTGCTGATTATTGTTCAACTGCGTCTGAAGCTGCTGTTGTTGAAGCTGATTTTGCGATTGTATCTGCTGCTTTAACATCCCCTGCTGCTGAGACTGCTGCGTTTGCATCTGCGTCAGCATCCGCTGCTGGCTCGGGTTCTGATAGACCGGCAGGTTAGGGTTGTTGGTCGTGTTGAGCGGCTGTGCGAGCGCGGTTAGCGGCAGCAAGGCTGCCAGAAGCCATACCTTTTTCATCGTTATCTCCTCCCATCAGGGGTTGCTTAAGTTTACTCCGTTTCCTTTATCACGGTGATTATTTCGGATTTGTGAACCAGGCTTAAGCGGGGACTTTCCCCGGGTAAATGAGGATATAACGATGATAAAGCAGTGGAAAATTTTACGCTGGGTAGCGATTCCAGCCCTGACAATCGGGCTGTGTTTGACGGTTATAGCCGCTCCTCCGCCGGTCTCTTATGGCGTGGAAATGGACGTTTACCATCCGGTGCGCGCGGAGCACGGTATGGTGGCTTCGGTGGACGCAGCGGCGACTCAGGTGGGCGTCGATATTTTAAAGCAGGGCGGTAATGCGGTAGATGCCGCGGTCGCCGTGGGTTATGCCCTTGCGGTCACGCACCCGCAGGCGGGCAATATCGGCGGCGGTGGTTTTATGATGCTGCGCACCAAAGACGGCAAAACAACCGCGATAGACTTCCGGGAAATGGCGCCGGAAAAAGCCAGCCGGGATATGTTCCTCGATGATAAAGGCAATGCGGACAGCAAGAAGTCGCTGACCTCGCACCTGGCTTCCGGCACCCCGGGTACAGTGGCAGGCTTTAGCCTGGCGCTGGAAAAGTACGGCACCATGCCGCTGAATACAGTCGTGCAACCGGCTATCAAACTGGCACGAGACGGCATCATTGTGAACGATGCGCTGGCGGACGACCTGAAACAGTACGGGGCGGAAGTGATCCCGAATCACGCCAACAGCAAGGCTATCTTCTGGAAAGCGGACGGAGAGCCGCTGCAGAAAGGTGACAGGCTGGTGCAGGCCAACCTGGCGAAAAGCCTGGAGATGATTGCCGAGCAGGGGCCAGATGCCTTCTACAAGGGGGTGATTGCCGACCAGATTAGCGAAGAGATGGCGAAGAACGGCGGGCTGATAAGCAAGGCGGATTTGGCCAATTACAAAGCCATTGAGCGTCAGCCCGTCAGCGGGGAATACCGTGGCTACGAAGTCTATTCCATGCCGCCGCCGTCTTCCGGCGGGATCCACATCGTGCAGATCCTCAATATTCTCGAAAACTTCGATCTGGCGAAATACGGCTTTGGCAGCGCGGACGCCCTGCAAATCATGGCCGAGGCGGAAAAATACGCCTACGCCGACCGCTCTGAATACCTCGGCGATCCGGACTTTGTGAAGGTGCCGTGGCAGGCGCTGACCAGCAAGGCTTATGCGAAATCGCTGGCGGAGAAAATTGATATCAACAAGGCTCGCCCGTCGAGCGAAATCAAGCCGGGTAACCTGGCCCCGTATGAAAGTAACCAGACCACACATTTCTCCGTGGTGGATAAAGACGGTAACGCCGTGGCGGTGACTTATACGCTGAATACTACCTTCGGCACCGGGATCGTGGCCGGGAATACCGGCATTCTGATGAACAACCAGATGGATGATTTCTCCGCTAAACCGGGCGTGCCGAACGTGTACGGTCTGGTCGGTGGGGAAGCCAACGCCGTGGGGCCGCACAAGCGCCCGCTATCTTCTATGTCGCCAACCATCGTGGTGAAGGACGGGAAAACCTGGCTGGTCACGGGCAGCCCAGGCGGGAGCCGAATTATCACCACCGTGCTGCAAATGGTGGTCAACAGCATCGATTTTGGCATGAACGTGGCAGAAGCGACCAACGCGCCGCGCTTCCATCACCAGTGGCTGCCGGACGAACTGCGGGTGGAGAAGGGCTTTAGCCCGGATACGCTGAGGTTGCTGAAAGAGAAGGGGCAAAACGTCCAGGTGAAGGCTGCGATGGGCAGCACGCAAAGTATTATGATTGCGCCGGACGGCAAGCTGTATGGCGCGTCTGATCCACGTTCGGTGGATGATTTAACCGCGGGGTATTGATTGCCCCCCGCACAGAGAGGGCGGCAAGAAACACGCTTGTTTTCCCCCTCTCCCTTTTAGGGAGAGGGTCGGGGTGAGGGTAAAAATCACTCCGGCTTAAAACGCGCCATAAAATAGGCATCCACATACTCGCCGTCGCGCAGCGCAAAGCGCTTTCCGGTGCCTTCCACCTCGAAGCCAAACTTGCGGTACACCGCCAGCGCAGCCGCGTTATCGGTATACACCGTCAGCTCGATGCGCTCGATGCGCAGCCACTTATCGCACAGGCCAACCATTTCCTTAAGCAAAGCCGAAGCGATGCCTTTCCCCTGATGATCGTAATGCACGCCCATGCCGAAAGTGGCGACGTGGCTGCGGCGTGGGGACTGTTCCACCGTGACCGTTAGCTGCCCCACAATCTCATCGTCGATGCATGCCACCAGATGTCGGCTCCCCGGTCTGGGGTCGGTAATTCGGTCCAGCCAGGCTTTTAGAGGAGGATGAGGTAGCTGCAGCGTGTCGCGGTAAAGCGCCGGATGGGCATACATTTTCTGTAAAGCTTCCGCATCGCCAGGTTCGGCGTGACGCACAACAACTGATTTCATCCTTTTCTCCTCAATGAGTTATAGAAAACCTTTTAAACATCATTGACTTTGAACAATAAGTCAACGCTATTTTTTTCAAAAAACGCTTTACAAGTGCGAATGATAATGATTATTATTGCCATGCGTTCAGGGGAGACCCCTACGGAGACATCCTGAAAGCACGACATTGCTCACATTGCTTCCAGTATTACTTTAGCCAGCCGGGTGCTGGCTTTTTTTTTGCCTTTCTTATTTGAACCCGTAGCCGCGTTGGCTGCGCTCAGTTGCCCGAATCACTTACCGAAGTAAGCTCATCGGGATGCCTTCCCTTGCCGCCTTGCTACAGCGCCAACTCCTTTGGGCAAACCTTTGTCCGGTTTTAATAAAACGTGGGTGAAAAATGCAGTAAGGTACAGGCAGCTCAAATCAAAAAGGACAATGAAATGACTCTGCACTGTGCCTTCATCGGCTTTGGTAAAAGTACCACCCGCTATCACCTGCCGTTCGTTCTGGTTCGTAAAGACAAACTCAACGTGGCCCATATCTTCCGCCGCAGCGAAAAGCCGGAACTGGAACAACAGCCGCAGTACGCGGGAATTCACTTCACCAGCCAGCTCGATGACATTCTCAATGACCCGTTAGTCAAACTGGTGGTGATTTGCACCCACGTTGACAGCCATTTTGAGTACGCGAAAAAAGCGCTCGAAGCGGGTAAAAACGTGCTCGTGGAAAAACCTTTCACCCCGACGCTTGACGAAGCGCGCGAGCTGTTTGCGCTGGCAAAAGAGAAGGGCCTGGTCGTGACGCCTTACCAGAACCGTCGCTTTGACGCCTGCTTCCTGACGATGAAAAAAGCCATCGAGAGCGGCAAGCTCGGCAAGATTGTGGAAATTGAAAGCCACTTCGATATGTATCGCCCGGATGCGCCTGCGAATCCTGGTAAACCGGCGGACGGCGCTTTCTACGGCCTGGGCGTGCACACCATGGACCAAATCATCTCCCTGTTTGGTCGCCCGGACCACGTCGCCTATGACATCCGCAGCCTGCGAAACAAAGCTAATCCGGACGATACCTTTGAAGCCCAGCTGTTCTACGGCGACCTGAAAGCGATCGTGAAAACCAGCCATCTGGTGAAAATCGATTACCCGAAATTTATCGTGCACGGTACCAAAGGCTCGTTCGTGAAGTACGGCATCGATCAGCAGGAAACCAGCCTCAAAGCGTACATCATGCCGGGTGAGCCAGGGTTCGGGGCCGACAGCAGCGTAGCGACGCTGGAGTATGTTAACGAAGCCGGGGAAACGGTGCGCGAGGAGTGGAAACCGGAAGTGGGCGACTATGGCCGCGTCTATGATGCGCTGTACGACACGCTGATCGGCGGCAAGCCTAATTACGTCAGAGAAATTGAAGTTCTCACCAACCTGGAAATCCTCGAGCGCGGTTTTGAACAGCCTTCTCCTGCGACAGTAAGCCTTGCCTGATAACTTTTTGACTCCTCCAACTCGTTCACTTTTTTTGAACAGAGGAGTCAATTTTCACCCTCTATGATCCTCCGCGAAATGGGTCCACACTTATCCCATCAAACGAATTGCGGAGGACATACCATGATCTACTTAAGAAAAGCACAGGACCGCGGCCATGCGAACCACGGCTGGCTGGACAGCTGGCATACCTTCTCTTTTGCCGACTATTATGACGCCAACTTTATGGGCTTCTCGGCGCTGCGGGTCATTAACGAAGACGTGATCGATGCGGGGCAGGGTTTTGGGACCCATCCGCACAAAGACATGGAAATCCTGACCTATGTGCTGGAAGGCGCGGTTGAGCACCAGGACAGCATGGGCAACAAAGAACGCGTGCCTGCGGGTGAGTTCCAGATCATGAGCGCCGGGACCGGGATCCGTCACTCTGAGTACAACGCCAGCCAGACCGAACCGTTGCGCCTGTACCAGATTTGGATCATTCCAGAAAAAACCGGGATTACGCCGCGCTACGATCAGCGCCGTTTTGATGCGCCTCAGGGGCGCCAGCTGGTGCTTTCCCCGGATGCACGCGACGGTTCGCTGAAGGTTTACCAGGATATGGAACTGTCCCGCTGGGCGCTGGCCAAAGACGAACAGTCGGTTTATCAAATTCCGGCCGACCGCCGCGTCTGGATCCAGGTCGTAAAAGGCGATGTGTCCATTAACGGTACGCAGGCAAAAACCAGCGACGCGATCGCGGTCTGGGATGAACAGGCGATTTCCGTTCACGCCAACGAAGCGAGCGAGATCCTGCTGTTCGACCTGCCACCGGTATAACGTTACCCGTCACAGCCTGCCCCTGAAAAAGGGGCGGGTTTTCTTTTGTCCGTGCTAAACTCGGCTGTCGAAACTCACAAGTCGCGCAGGACAATGAAAAAGAAAAGACCGGTACTACAGGATGTTGCAGATCGCGTTGGGGTGACCAAAATGACGGTCAGCCGTTTCTTACGCAACCCGGATCAGGTGTCTGCCGCGCTGCAGGTTAAAATTGCCGCCGCGTTAGATGAACTGGGCTATATCCCGAACCGTGCGCCGGATATCCTTTCTAATTCAACCAGCCGGGCCATTGGCGTCCTGCTGCCTTCCCTGACCAACCAGGTGTTCGCCGAAGTGCTGCGCGGCATTGAAAACGTCATTGATGCCCACGGTTACCAGACCATGCTGGCTCACTACGGCTATAAGCCGGAACTGGAGCAGGAGCGTCTGGAATCCATGCTGTCCTGGAATATCGACGGCCTGATCCTGACCGAGCGCAACCACACGCCCAGAACGCTGAAAATGATTGAAGTTGCCGGTATTCCGGTGGTGGAGCTGATGGACAGCGTTTCTCCTTGCCTGGATATCGCCGTAGGTTTTGATAACTTCGAGGCGGCTCGTCAAATGACGGCCAGCATTATTGCCCGTGGTCATAAACACGTGGCTTACCTGGGGGCGCGCCTCGATGAACGTACCCTCATCAAGCAAAAAGGCTACGAGCAGGCGATGCTCGACGCCGGGCTGACGCCGTACAGCGTGATGATTGAAAACTCCTCGTCTTATTCCACCGGCATTGAACTGCTGCGCCAGGCAAAACGCGAATATCCGCAGCTCGACAGCATCTTCTGCACCAACGATGACTTAGCGATTGGTGCGGCCTTTGAATGCCAGCGCCAGGGGCTGCGTATCCCGGAAGATATGGCGATTGCCGGCTTCCACGGCCACGATATTGGGCAGGTGATGGAGCCGCGTCTGGCGAGCGTGCTGACCCCGCGAGAGCGCATGGGGCGTATCGGCGCAGAGCGTTTGCTGGCGCGTATTCGCGGTGAAATCATTACCCCGAAAATGCTGGATTTAGGTTTTACGTTGTCGCCTGGTGGCTCGATCTAGGCCAAATTTTTTTATTTGATGTAGCTCACACTTATACACTTTGCAAGCTAATGGTTATTGCTTATTGCTCAGCCAGACTGGAAAATGTTATCGGTAACTGTTACCCGTAACAAAATCAGGCGCATTGCTTTGTGTCAGAGTCGGAGCCATCATGAGCACTACTAACCACGACCACCACATTTACGTCCTGATGGGCGTCTCCGGCAGCGGTAAATCCGCCGTTGCCAGCGAAGTTGCCCATCAGCTGAACGCCGCGTTTCTTGACGGCGACTTCCTGCACCCCCGCAGCAACATCCTGAAAATGGCCTCCGGCGAGCCGCTGAACGACGACGACCGTACCCCGTGGCTGAAAGCGTTGAACGATGCCGCGTTTGCGATGCAGCGCACCAACAAGGTTTCGCTGATCGTCTGCTCGGCGCTGAAAAAGCACTATCGCGACCTGCTGCGTGACGGTAACCCGAACCTCTCCTTCATCTATATGAAAGGTGATTTTGAAGTGATCGAAAACCGTCTGAAGGCGCGGAAAGGCCACTTCTTTAAAACCCAGATGCTGGTGACCCAATTCGAAACCCTGCAAGAACCGCAGGCGGATGAAAAAGACGTGCTGATCGTCGATATCGACCAGCCGCTGGACGGCGTCGTCGCCAGCACCCTCGCATTGATCAACCAAGGCAGCGCAGAGTGAGTACATTAACGCTTGTTTTAACCGCGGTCGGCTCCGTGCTGCTCCTGCTGTTTTTAGTGATGAAGGCGCGTATGCACGCCTTCGTGGCTTTGATGGTGGTTTCTATTGGTGCCGGGCTTTTCTCCGGCATGCCGCTCGACAAAATTGCCGACACCATGCAGAAAGGCATGGGCGGGACGCTGGGCTTCCTGGCGATTGTGGTCGCCCTGGGTGCCATGTTCGGTAAAATCCTGCATGAAACCGGCGCGGTGGATCAGATTGCCGTCAAAATGCTGAAATCCTTCGGCCACAGCCGTGCGCACTATGCGATTGGCCTGGCCGGCCTGATTTGCGCGCTGCCGCTGTTCTTTGAAGTGGCTATCGTGCTGCTGATTAGCGTGGCATTTTCAATGGCGCGCCACACCGGGACGAACCTGGTGAAACTGGTGATTCCTTTGTTTGCTGGCGTCGCTGCCGCTGCGGCGTTCCTGCTGCCGGGGCCTGCACCAATGCTGCTGGCCTCCCAGATGCACGCTGACTTTGGCTGGATGATCCTGATTGGCCTGTGCGCCGCGATCCCGGGCATGATTATTGCCGGGCCGCTGTTCGGGAACTTCATCAGCAAATTTGTTTCGCTGGAAATTCCGGAAGACATTTCCGAGCCGCATCTGGGTGAAGGCAAGCTGCCGTCCTTCGGTTTCAGCCTGTCGCTGATCCTGCTGCCGCTGGTGCTGGTTGGCCTGAAAACTATCGCTGCTCGCTTTACCGCGCCGGGTTCTTCGCTGTACGAATGGCTCGAATTCATCGGCCATCCGTTTACTGCGATTCTGGTCGCCTGCCTGGTGGCTATTTATGGCCTGGCGTATCGTCAGGGCATGGATAAAGAAAAAGTGATGGCGATTTGCGGCCAGGCGCTGCAGCCGGCGGGCATTATCCTGCTGGTTATCGGTGCCGGTGGCGTGTTCAAACAGGTGCTGGTTGACTCCGGCGTGGGCCCGGCACTGGGCGAAGCGCTGACCGGAATGGGCCTGCCTATCGCGATTACCTGCTTCGTGCTGGCGGCGGCGGTGCGTATCATTCAGGGTTCCGCTACCGTGGCCTGTCTGACGGCGGTTGGCCTGGTGATGCCGGTTATCGAGCAGCTGAATTATAACGGCGCTCAAATGGCGGCTCTGTCGATTTGTATCGCCGGCGGTTCTATTGTGGTGAGCCACGTGAACGACGCGGGCTTCTGGCTGTTCGGTAAGTTTACCGGCGCAACCGAAGCGCAGACGCTGAAAACCTGGACGATGATGGAAACCATTCTCGGCACCACCGGGGCGATTGTCGGGATGATTGCGTTCAGCCTGCTGAGTTAAAGTATCCTGACCAGAAAAAAGGCAGCGCTCTTCGGAGGCTGCCTTTTTTATTACTCCTGAACAGGCTTTCTCCCAGAGGGAGGGATGTCCTACCCACGCATCCAGGCGCGGATGCCGTCCAGGAACATCTGGGTGGAAATCATCACCAGCACCAGCCCCATCAGGCGCTCCAGGGCGTTAACCCCTTTCTCACCCAACAGGCGCAGGAACAGGGAAGACTGCAGCAGAATTGCCACGGTACCGCCCCAGGCCAGCATCAGGGCGGCCACTAAATGCCCCATCTGATTTGGATACTGGTGCGAAAGCAGCATCAGCGTCGCCAGCAAAGAAGGGCCAGCAACCAGCGGAATCGCCAGCGGTACGATAAACGGTTCTTCACCCGCAGGCAGGCCGGATGAACTGCCTTCCTGGCCTGGGAAAATCATCTTAATGGCAATCAGGAACAGAATGATGCCGCCTGAAATCGACACGGTTTCAGCGCGTAAATTCAGGAAGCCAAGAATTTTTTCTCCGGCAAACAGGAAGATAAGCATCAGCAGCAGAGCAATAAGCAGTTCGCGGATCATAATGGCCCGGCGGCGCTTTGGCTCCGTGTGTTTTAGGACCGACATAAAGATCGGCAGGTTACCCAGCGGGTCCATAATCAGGATCAGGAGTACCGCGGCGGATATGATTTCAGTCATCTGTTTTCCCCAAAATCTGGCAAGTTGTTTCTGGTAATAAGCTTTGTTTCTGACTCGGTGGATATCATTGATTAATTTCACTTGCGACTTTGGCTGCATTTTGTAAGGTGGAGTGATGTTCTGGCCCACGGCCAGCGCTTACACACGCAATCATCTCTGCAGGATTAAGTCGCTATGAAAAATGTTGGTTTTATTGGCTGGCGCGGTATGGTCGGCTCTGTACTCATGCAACGCATGGTGGAAGAGCGCGATTTTGACGCCATTCGTCCGGTTTTCTTCTCCACTTCCCAGCTTGGGCAGGCAGCCCCTACGTTTGCCGGCACCACCGGCGGTACACTGCAGGACGCATTTGATCTGGAAGCGCTGAAGGCGCTGGATATCATCGTGACCTGCCAGGGCGGCGATTATACCAACGAAATCTATCCAAAGCTCCGTGAAAGCGGCTGGCAGGGTTACTGGATCGACGCAGCTTCTTCTCTACGCATGAAAGATGACGCGATTATTATCCTCGACCCGGTAAACCAGCACGTTATTCAGGAAGGCCTGAACAAAGGCGTGAAAACCTTCGTCGGCGGTAACTGCACCGTCAGCCTGATGCTGATGTCCCTCGGCGGCCTGTTTGCCAACGATCTGGTTGACTGGGTTTCCGTGGCGACTTACCAGGCGGCATCCGGCGGCGGCGCGCGTCATATGCGCGAGCTACTGAACCAAATGGGCCAGCTGTACGGCGAAGTCTCTACCGAACTGGCAAATCCGGCTTCCGCTATTCTTGATATCGAACGTAAGGTCACCGAACTTGGCCGCAGCGGCAAACTGCCGGTGGATAACTTCGGCGTGCCGCTGGCCGGGAGCCTGATCCCGTGGATCGACAAGCAGCTCGACAACGGCCAGAGCCGTGAAGAGTGGAAAGGCCAGGCCGAGACCAACAAAATTCTTGCGACCTCTGCTGTTATCCCGGTTGACGGTCTGTGCGTGCGCGTTGGCGCGCTGCGCTGCCACAGCCAGGCGTTCACCATCAAGCTGAAAAAAGACGTGTCTATTCCTACCGTGGAAGAGCTGCTGGCCGCGCACAACCCGTGGGCGAAAGTGGTGCCAAACGACCGCGATATCACCATGCGTGAACTGACGCCTGCAGCGGTAACCGGCACGCTGTCGACGCCGGTTGGCCGTCTGCGCAAGCTGAACATGGGGCCGGAGTACCTTTCCGCCTTCACCGTCGGCGACCAGCTGCTGTGGGGCGCCGCCGAACCGCTGCGCAGAATGCTGCGGTCACTCGCATAATTACACTTATTTACCTGAGGGGCTTTGTGGCCCCTCTTTTTTTGCCCGTAATTTAAGGTACAACGGAATTCATTAATTAATTTCACGAGGAGTTAATAAAGCGTTGGCTATGCTTAAGTCAGCACGCGCAAGCGTTTTGGCGAGTATTGGGCGAACTGGCTTACAGGAGTTGCGCGCCGTTCGTCGGGGTCAATGATAAGTGTCGTATCCGCACGCAGGCGTAGGGCGGGTCATCGGTGACACATAAAAAAGGAAAATGCCATGTCTGTTCTGCCGGAAAGAGACGTGATTAATGCGCTAATTGCGGGTCATTTTGCCGATCCGTTTTCCCTGCTGGGAATGCACCAAACCGACGCCGGGCTTGAAGTTCGGGCACTCCTGCCTGACGCCACCGAAGTGTGGGTTATTGAGCCTAAAACAGGGCGTAAAGTCGCCCAGCTCGACTGCCTCGATTCCCGCGGCTTCTTCTGCGGGCTGATCCCTCGCCGTAAAAATGTTTTTCGCTACCAGCTTGCCGTTGTCTGGCACGGCCAGGAAAACCTGATCGACGATCCCTACCGTTTTGGTCCTTTGACTCAGGAGCTGGATAGCTGGCTCCTCTCAGAAGGCACGCATTTACGCCCTTATGAAACGCTGGGTGCGCATGCAGATACCATGGACGGCGTGACCGGAACGCGTTTCTTGCTGTGGGCCCCCAACGCCCGTCGCGTTTCCGTGGTGGGGCAGTTTAACTATTGGGATGGCCGCCGCCATCCGATGCGGCTGCGGCGCGAAAGCGGCATTTGGGAGCTGTTTATCCCCGGGGCGCACAACGGCCAGCTTTATAAATTTGAATTGCTGGACGCCGAAGGGCGGCTGCGTATTAAAGCCGATCCTTATGCTTTTGAAGCGCAAATGCGTCCGGAAACGGCCTCGCTGATTTGCGGCCTGCCGGAGAAAACCACGCTCAGCCCCGAGCGGCAGAAAGCTAACGGTTTTGATCAACCCATCTCCATCTATGAGGTGCATCTCGGCTCCTGGCGTCGCCACACCGACAATAATTTCTGGCTCAGCTACCGCGAACTGGCGGATCAGCTCATTCCCTATGTCAAAGAGATGGGCTTTACCCATCTTGAACTGCTGCCGGTGAACGAGCATCCGTTTGACGGCAGCTGGGGCTATCAGCCGCAGGGGCTTTACGCGCCGACGCGTCGTTTCGGTACTCGTGACGACTTCCTCTATTTCATCAGAACGGCCCACGAAGCCGGGCTTAATGTTCTGCTGGACTGGGTACCGGGCCATTTCCCGACGGATGACGCCGGGCTGGCGAAGTTCGACGGCACCGCGCTGTATGAGCACGGCAATCCGCAAGAGGGCTACCACCAGGACTGGAACACGCTGATTTACAACTATGGCCGCCGGGAAGTCAGCAACTATCTGGTGGGCAACGCGCTCTACTGGATTGAGCGGTTTGGCATTGACGGCCTGCGTGTGGATGCCGTGGCGTCGATGATTTATCGCGACTATAGCCGGGAAAGCGGCCAATGGGTGCCGAATGAGCACGGCGGGCGTGAGAACCTGGAAGCGATTGCGTTTTTGCGTAGCACTAACCGCATCATCGGCGAGCAAACCCCGGGGGCGGTGACTATGGCAGAAGAGTCCACCGATTTTGCCGGTGTCTCTCGCCCACCAGGTATGGGCGGCCTGGGGTTCTGGTTTAAGTGGAACCTGGGCTGGATGCACGACACGCTCGATTACATGAAGCTTGACCCGGTTTACCGCCAGTACCATCACGACAAAATGACCTTCGGCATGCTGTATAACGGCACCGAAAACTTTGTGCTGCCGCTGTCTCACGATGAAGTCGTGCACGGCAAAAAATCCATTCTTGATCGTATGCCGGGGGATGCCTGGCAGAAGTTTGCCAATCTTCGCGCCTACTACGGCTGGATGTGGGCATTTCCAGGCAAAAAGCTGCTGTTTATGGGCAACGAATTTGCCCAGGGGCGAGAGTGGAACCACGACAGCAGCCTCGACTGGCACCTGCTGCAGGGCGGTGACAACTGGCACCATGGCGTGCAGCGCCTCGTACGCGACCTGAATCATACCTATCGGCGTCATGCGGCCTTGCATCAGCTGGATTTTGACGGCTACGGCTTTGAATGGCTGGTGGTGGAAGATAAGGCCAATTCAGTCTTTATTTTCGTGCGGCGTGATGCCGAGGGCAATGAAGTGATTGTCGCCAGCAACTTTACGCCGGTGCCGCGTTACCACTATCGCTTCGGCATCAACCAGCGAGGGCGCTGGCGCGAAGAGCTGAATACCGACTCCATGCACTATCACGGCAGCAACGCCGGTAACAGCGGCACGGTGCGTAGCGAGGCGGTGCCGAGCCACGGTCGCGACCATTCGCTGTGTATTACGCTACCGCCGCTGTCCACGCTCTGGTTGATCCGCGAGGGGGACGCATGACGCAGCTTACCCAAGGCAATTCGGCTCCCTTTGGGGCGTATTTCGACGGCAAAGGCGTTAACTTCACGCTCTATTCCGTGCATGCGGAAAAGGTCGAGCTGTGCTTGTTCGACGAGCATGGCCACGAGCGCCGCTACGACATGCCTGCGCGCTCCGGGGATATCTGGCATGGCTATTTGCCGGATGGCAAGCCGGGGCAGCTGTACGGCTACCGGGTTCATGGCCCGTGGGCACCTGAACAGGGCCACCGTTTCAACCCGGCGAAGCTGCTGCTCGATCCCTGTGCTCGCGTGGTCGTCGGCGGGGCAGAAGATCACCCGCATTTTCACTGCGGCTACGATGAGCCCAACCTTGAAGACAGCGCCCCGCACATGGCGAAGTGCGTGGTGGTCAGAGAGAAATTTGACTGGGAAGACGACCGGCCGCTCCGAACGCCGTGGGGCAACACGGTTATCTATGAAGCTCATGTTCGCGGGCTGACGTTGCTCCACCCCGGCATCCCGGAAGAGCTGCGTGGGACTTATGCGGCGCTGGGGCATCCGGTGATGATCGACTACTTCAAGCGCCTGGGCATCACGGCGCTTGAGCTGCTGCCCGTGGCGCATTTTGTTACCGAGCCACGCATTTCCCAGCTTGGGCTGAGTAACTATTGGGGTTACAACCCTCGCGCTTTTTATGCCGTTGAAAGCTACTACGCGATAGACCAGAACCCCCACAACGCTGCCAACGAGCTGCGTGGCGCCATCAAAGCGCTGCATCAGGCCGGTATAGAAGTGATCCTCGACATTGTGTTGAACCACAGCGCGGAGCTGGACAAGGACGGCCCAACGCTGTCGCTGAGCGGAATCGACAACCGTAGCTATTATTGGTTAATGGACAATGGCGATTACCAGAACTGGACCGGCTGCGGGAACACCCTGAATCTCAGCACGCCGGGCGTGGTTGCCCTGATGATCGACTGCCTGCGCTACTGGGTGGACAGTTTTCACGTGGACGGTTTCCGGTTCGATTTGGCTTCGGTAATGGGGCGCACGCCCGAATTTCGGCAGGACGCCCCGCTGTTTGAGGCAATCAAAAACGATCCTCACCTGTCGCAGGTGAAGCTGATTGCGGAGCCCTGGGACATCGGCCAGAGCGGTTATCAGGTCGGTAATTTCCCTCCGCTGTTTGCCGAATGGAACGATCATTTCAGGGACGGGATGCGCCGCTTCTGGCTCCAGCAGGATCTCTCTTTGGGCGGCTTCGCCTGCCGCTTTGCTGGCTCGAGCGACGTTTATCGCCACGGCGAAAGGCTGCCTTCCACCAGCATTAATTTAATCACCGCCCATGATGGTTTTACGCTGCGGGATTGCGTAAGTTTTAACCAGAAGCATAACGAAGCCAACGGCGAAGATAACCGCGACGGCACCAACAGCAATTTTAGTAACAACTATGGGTTTGAAGGGCTTGAAGCCAGCTTGATTACCAAGGAACGGCGGCGCGACAGCGTGCATGCCCTGCTCACCACGCTGCTGCTCTCGCAGGGCACACCGATGCTGCTTGCCGGGGATGAACACGGCCACAGCCAGCACGGCAACAACAATGCCTACTGCCAGGACAATGTGCTGACCTGGCTTGACTGGGCTGAGGGCAATGACGGCCTGACGGCCTTTACGGCGGCGCTCCTCCAGCTTCGACAGGCGATCCCGGCGCTGACCGCCAACCGCTGGTGGGAAGAGGGTGATGGCAACGTCCGTTGGCTGAATAAAGACGCGCAACCCCTGAACGTCGATGAGTGGCAAAACGGCGTACATCGCCTGCAAATCCAGCTGTCCGACCGCTGGCTTATCGCAATTAACGCGACCGAAGAAGTTGCGGACATCGTTCTACCTGAGGGGGAATGGCACGCTGTTCCTCCGTTTGCCGGAGAGGACAACCCGGTCGTGATGGTTGTATGGCATGGTCCCGCGCACGGAGTTTGCGTGTTCCACAAGTCATGAAAAAGGAGTTCGTCATGGTTAGGTTTGAGAAAAACGATCCGCTGATGTTGGCCCGCCAGCTGCCCATCAAATCCGTTGCGTTAATTCTGGCCGGTGGCCGCGGGACTCGACTGAAGGATCTCACGTCGACCCGCGCCAAGCCTGCTGTTCACTTTGGCGGCAAGTTCCGCATTATTGATTTTGCGCTATCCAACTGCATTAACTCCGGCATTCGCCGCATTGGGGTGATTACTCAATATCAATCGCACACCCTGGTGCAGCATATTCAGCGCGGCTGGTCTTTTTTCAGCGAAGAGATGAACGAGTTTGTGGATTTGCTGCCCGCCCAGCAGCGCGTACACGGTGAAAACTGGTATCGCGGCACGGCGGACGCCGTGACCCAGAACCTCGACATTATTCGACGTTACGACGCCGAATATGTGGTCATCCTGGCCGGGGACCACATCTACAAGCAGGACTACTCGCGCATGCTGATCGATCACGTCGAAAAGGGCGCACGCTGCACCGTGGCCTGCATGCCGGTGCCGGTGCATGAAGCATCAGCGTTTGGCGTTATGGCGGTGGACGCGGACGAAAAAATTATCGATTTCGTGGAGAAGCCGGAAAACCCGCCGACGATGCCCAACGACAGCAGTAAGTCTCTGGCCAGCATGGGCATTTACGTTTTTGATGCGGATTACCTGTTTAAGCTGCTGGAAGAAGATGACCGGGATGAAAACTCCAGCCACGATTTTGGCAAAGACATTATCCCGAAAATCACTCGCGCGGGAGAAGCTTACGCCCACCCGTTCCCGCTCTCCTGCGTACAGTCCGACCCTAACGCCGAGCCTTACTGGCGCGATGTAGGCACGCTGGAAGCCTACTGGAAAGCCAACCTTGACCTGGCCTCGGTGATGCCGGAACTGGATATGTATGACCAGGCCTGGCCGATCCGCACCCATATGGAGCCGCTGCCGCCCGCTAAATTCGTTCAGGATCGCTCCGGCAGTCACGGCATGACGCTGAACTCGCTGGTGTCCGGCGGCTGCATTATTTCTGGTTCAGTCGTTGTGCAGTCGGTGCTGTTTCCTCGCGTGCGTATCAACTCGTTCTGCAACATCGATTCATCCGTCCTGCTGCCGGACGTTATTGTCGGGCGCTCCTGCCGATTACGCCGCTGCATTATCGACCGCGCCTGCGTGATCCCTGAAGGCATGGTGGTTGGCGAAAATGCCGAAGAGGATGCGCGCCGTTTTTATCGCTCTGAAGAGGGCATTGTACTGGTCACGCGTGAGATGCTGGCGAAGCTGCAGGGCTGAAACGCGTAGAAGATTGGCCTGCGCACGGTGATGCCGTGCGCGGTTATTTTATCGTTCGGCGTTGCCTGATGATTAAGACACAGCGCCGCGACTTTCCATATGGGAGCGATAATGCAGGTCTTACATGTCTGTTCCGAGATGTTTCCTTTGCTGAAAACGGGCGGCCTTGCGGATGTGCTGGGCGCTTTGCCTGCGGCACAAATTGCCGGCGGCGTTGATACGCGCGTCCTGCTGCCCGCCTTTCCTGATGTGCGGCGAGGAATCGAAGATATTCAGGTGGTTGCCCACCGACAGACGTTCGCAGGCCCAATGCGTCTGCTCTACGGCCACTACAACGGCGTAGGTATTTATCTGATTGATGCCCCCCATCTTTATGAACGCCCGGGCAGCCCATACCACGACACGAACCAGTTTGCTTACCAGGACAACGTACTGCGCTTTGCGCTGCTTGGCTGGGTTGGGGCGGAAATGGCCTGCGGCCTGGATCCTTTCTGGCATCCTGATGTGGTGCATGCCCACGACTGGCACGCCGGGCTGACGCCGGCCTATCTCGAGGTTCGCGGGCGGCCAGCCAGGTCGGTATTTACCGTCCATAACCTCGCCTATCAGGGAATGTTCTATGCTCATCACTTAAGTGAAATTGATTTGCCGTGGTGGGTCTACGACATGAACGGGCTGGAATTCCACGGCCAGATTTCGTACCTGAAGGCCGGGCTTTACTATGCCGACCATATTACCGCCGTCAGCCCAACCTATGCTCGGGAGATTACCGACCCGCATTTTGCCTATGGCATGGAAGGGCTGCTGCGCCAGCGCCAGCGTGAAGGGCGCCTGTCGGGCATTTTAAACGGCGTGGACGACAAGATCTGGAACCCGGAAAGCGACCTGCTGCTGGCCTCGCGGTATAACCGCGATTCGCTGGAGGAGAAAGCGGAAAACAAACGCCAGTTGCAGGTAGCGATGGGGCTGAAGGTGAACGACAAAGTCCCGCTGTTCGCGGTGGTCAGTCGGTTAACCAACCAAAAAGGGCTGGATCTGGTGCTTGAGGCATTGCCGGGGTTGCTGGAGCAGGGCGGGCAGCTGGCGCTGCTGGGGGCCGGGGATTCCGTGCTGCAGGAAGGGTTCCTGGCGGCGGCGGCCGAGCATCCCGGCCAGGTCGGCGTCCAGATTGGCTATCACGAGGCATTTTCCCACCGCATCATGGGCGGTGCCGACGTGATTTTAGTCCCGAGCCGCTTTGAGCCCTGCGGCTTAACGCAGCTCTACGGTCTGAAATATGGCACCTTGCCGCTGGTGCGGCGAACCGGTGGCCTGGCTGACACCGTGTCTGATACTTCTCTCGAGAATCTGGCTGACGGTGTGGCGACCGGTTTTGTGTTTGAAGACAGTAATGCCTGGTCGCTGCTTCGCGCGATCCGGCGTGCTTTCGTGCTGTGGTCCCGCCCGTCGCTGTGGCGTTTTGTGCAGCGGCAGGCAATGAATATGGATTTTAGCTGGCAGGTAGCGGCGCAGTCATACCGCGACCTTTATCAACGCTTGATGTAATTACCCATACACCAGGAATCACTGATATGAATGCACCCTTTTCCTATGCATCACCCACGCTGAGCGTCGAGGCGCTTAAACACTCGATTGCCTATAAGCTGATGTTTACGGTGGGGAAAGACCCTGCCATCGCCAATAAACACGAGTGGCTTAACGCGACGCTGTTTGCCGTGCGCGACAGGCTGGTGGAGCGCTGGCTGCGTTCCAACCGCGCCCAGCTTTCCCAGGAAGTTCGCCAGGTTTACTACCTGTCGATGGAGTTTCTGATCGGACGCACGCTGTCGAACGCGCTGCTTTCCCTCGGCATCTATGAAGATGTGAAAAATGCCCTCGAAGAGATGGGCCTCGACCTCGAAGAGTTGATTGACGAGGAGAACGACCCCGGCCTGGGCAACGGCGGTTTGGGGCGTCTCGCCGCCTGTTTCCTCGATTCGCTGGCGACCCTGGGGCTGCCTGGGCGTGGCTACGGCATTCGTTACGACTACGGGATGTTCAAGCAGAACATCGTTGATGGCCGCCAGAAAGAGTCGCCGGACTACTGGCTTGAGTACGGCAACCCTTGGGAGTTTAAACGCCACAATACGCGCTACAAGGTGCGTTTCGGCGGGCGTATTCAGCAGGAAGGGAAAAAGTCTCGTTGGGTCGAAACCGAAGAGATCCTCGCGGTTGCCTATGACCAGATTATTCCGGGCTACGACACCGACGCGACCAACACGCTGCGGCTGTGGAACGCTCAGGCGAGCAGCGAGATCAACCTCGGTAAGTTTAACCAGGGTGATTATTTCGCGGCGGTGGAAGACAAAAACCACTCTGAAAACGTGTCCCGCGTGCTTTATCCCGATGACTCGACCTATTCCGGGCGTGAGCTTCGCCTGCGCCAGGAGTATTTCCTGGTTTCGGCGACCATGCAGGACATTCTGAGCCGCCATTATCAGCTGCATAAAACCTACGCCAACCTTGCGGATAAAATTGCGATTCACCTGAATGACACTCACCCGGTGCTGTCGATTCCGGAGTTGATGCGGCTGCTGATTGACGAGCATAAGTTTGAATGGGAGGAAGCGTTCGAAGTGACCTGCCAGGTTTTCTCGTACACCAACCACACGCTGATGAGCGAGGCCCTGGAAACCTGGCCGGTGGACATGCTCGGCAAGATCCTGCCGCGCCATCTGCAGATCATCTTTGAGATTAACGACTACTTTCTGAAAACCCTGCAGGAACAGTACCCGAACGACACGGGGCTGCTGGGCAGGGCATCGATCATCGACGAATCCAACGGCAGGCGAGTGCGGATGGCCTGGCTCGCGGTGGTGGTCAGCCATAAGGTGAACGGCGTGTCTGAGCTGCACTCCAATCTGATGGTGCAGTCCCTGTTTGCCGACTTCGCCAGTATCTTCCCGATGCGCTTTAGCAACAAAACGAACGGCGTCACGCCGCGCCGCTGGCTGGCGCTTGCCAACCCGGCGCTGTCTGAAGTGCTGGATGAGAATATCGGGCAGACCTGGCGGACGGACTTAAGCCAACTGAACGACCTGAAGCAGCACATTGACTACCCGACGGTGCATCAGGCGGTGCGTAAGGCCAAGCTGGCGAATAAAAAACGGCTGGCGACGTACATTGGGCAGCAACTGAATGTCGTGGTGAGCCCGGACGCCTTATTCGACGTGCAGATTAAGCGCATTCATGAATATAAGCGCCAGCTAATGAACGTCCTGCATGTGATCGCCCGCTATAACCGCATCAAGGCCGATCCTGAGGCGGAATGGGTGCCACGCGTGAATATTTTCGCGGGTAAAGCGGCATCGGCCTATTACATGGCGAAGCATATTATTCATCTTATCAACGACGTTGCGGAGGTCATCAACAACGACCTGCAGGTTAAAGATAAGCTGAAGGTGGTGTTTATCCCCAACTACAGCGTCAGCCTCGCCCAGTTGATTATTCCGGCGGCAGATCTCTCCGAGCAAATTTCGCTGGCGGGAACCGAAGCTTCGGGGACCAGTAACATGAAGTTTGCGCTTAACGGGGCGTTGACCATCGGGACCCTGGACGGCGCCAACGTGGAGATGCTCGACCACGTCGGCAAGGACAACATCTTTATCTTCGGCAACACCGCAGAAGAGGTGGAGACACTCCGCAGTAAAGGCTACAACCCTCGGGAGTATTACGAGAAGGATGAAGAGCTGCGCCAGGTGCTGACGCAAATCGCGACGGGGGCATTCAGCCCCGGGGAGCCGGGGCGCTATCGGGACTTAGTCGACTCGCTGATTAACTTTGGCGATCACTACCAGGTGCTGGCGGATTACCGCAGCTATGTGGACTGTCAGGACAAGGTGGATGAGGTTTACCAGCAGCCGGAGGAGTGGACTATCCGCACGATGCACAATATTGCCAATATGGGCTATTTCTCGTCAGACAGGACGATTCAAGAGTATGCCGACGAGATTTGGCATATTAAGCCGGTGAGATTGTAACTTTTCCCCTAACCCTAACCCTCTCCCCACGAGGGAGAGGGGATCAGAACAAGGATGCTTCTTCATCCCCTACTTAGATGGGAGAAAAGGACCAAATTCTTTTCCCCCTCTCCCTTTTAGGAGAGGGCCGGGGCGAGGATAAAACTCAGCACAGCTCCAGCTGCACGTTATTCTCTTTAATCACCTGCATCACTCCTGCGGGCGGCACCACGTCGGTATACACGGTATCCACCAGGCTAATACTGCCCAGATTCACCATCGCATTACGGCCAAACTTCGAATGGTCCACGACCAGCAGCACGCTGCGAGAGTTTTCGATAATCGCGCGCTTGGTGCGAACCTCGTGGTAGTCGAACTCAAGCAGCGAGCCGTCGCTGTCGATCCCGCTGATGCCGAGAATGCCGAAGTCGAGACGGAACTGGGAAATGAAGTCCAGCGTGGCCTCGCCGATAATGCCGCCATCGCGACTGCGCAGCTCTCCGCCGGCCAGAATGATACGGAAATCTTCTTTAGCCATCAGCGTGTTTGCCACGTTGAGGTTGTTGGTCACAATGCGCAGATTGCTGTGATTAAGCAGCGCATGCGCCACGGCTTCCGGCGTCGTGCCGATGTCGATAAACAGCGTGGCGCCGTTAGGAATTTGGCTGGCAACCTTCTGCGCAATACGCTCTTTTTCTGCGGTTTGCGTTGCTTTTCGGTCATGCCACGGGGTGTTAACCGAGCTGGAGGGCAGGGCCGCCCCGCCGTGGTGGCGCAGGATCATATTCTGATCGGCCAGGTCGTTTAAATCCCGGCGGATGGTTTGCGGGCTGACGGCAAACTGTTCCACCAACTCTTCGGTACTGACGTATCCCTGCTGCTTAACCAGCTCAATAATCGCGTCATGACGTTGTGTCTGCTTCACAAGCTACTCCAGCATTGTTATGTTCGTTTTCGCGCATTCAGGGTATCTACCAGCGCCATCGCCAGGCCAACCAGCATGCCGGTCAGGTGCGCTGGAATGACAGCGGACTGAGTGAAGATCTCAATAACCAACCAAATTACCGCAAACGCCAGCAGCCCGCGCTGCATCTGAATGCCGCTGTCGGGATCTCGCTCTCCGCGCAGCCAGACATAACCCATCAGCGCAAACACCGTGCCTGACAGGCCGCCAAACAGTGGGCCGGTAAATTTTGCCTGCATAAAACCGCTCAGCAGGGTGGAGATAAGCGTCAGCGTCAGCAGTTTGCCGGTGCCGAGGCGTTTTTCGAGCGAGCCGCCTAAATACCACCACCATAGTAGGTTAAAGAGGATATGCAGCAAGGAGAAATGCAGTAATCCGTGCGTGAAATAGCGCCAAAACTCAAAGCGCTGCTCGGGCACGAGCGGCCAGCCAAGCACGGAGATCACCGGACCGAAGCCCACGATATTGAGCAGGACAAACAGCGCGATACACACGCCGATGACGATAAGCGTCAGCGGGCCGGCGCGCTCTTTGATGGTGGCGAAAAAAGGATAGCGTTTATAGCTGAAACCGACGCCGCTGTGGCCGGTGCTCCAGCTGGCGGCCTGATAGCGCGGGTCGCCAGGGTTCGCGACGAACTTTTCCAGCTCGGCGCGGACATACTGTACCTGGTTCTCATCCGCCAGCCAGACATCGCTTTGCGTATGTTGCTGAATCGTAAGAATAACGCCCTGAGTTGCCATGTAATCGACAAAAGCCTGCGCCACGCGCGGGTTGGCGAAAGAGGTAATCATGATCATGAAAGTTTAACCAACTTCGTCTATAAAGCCGTACAAAGGCAAGCAGTATACCTGCAGGGAGCGACAAGGGCTGAACTTTACGCGCCGTGAGCGACTTCAGCCGGGAAATGGCGGTGCCAGGCATCAAAGCCACCGTCGATGCTGTAGACCTGGTCATAGCCTTGCTGCAGCAGATATTGGGCGGCGCCTTTGCTGCTGTTGCCGTGGTAGCACATCACCATGACCGGCGTGTCAAAGTCGGTTTGCTGCATAAAATTCACCAGCGTGTCGTTGGTAAGGTGGTAAGCCCCCGGCGTGTGTCCCATGGCAAAGCTCTGCGGATCGCGGATATCCACCAATACCGCCTGCTGCTGCTGGAGTTTCTGGTGTGCTTCTTCCACACCAATACATTCAAATTGATCCATGGTTTTACTCGTCGAGAAAGAAAGGAAACAAGGGGCATGTTAAGGCATCGCGCCCCGCTGGCGCTGATATTAACGCCAATATGTTATCCATATCACGTAGAAATGTTTTTATTTCGTTACCAAAGCGGGCGAACACTTGCTATCATGAGCGATATCGAACATTTTTGAGCTTTAACGAAAGTGCGTGAGGGCAACATGGAAACCAAAGATCTGATTGTTATTGGCGGTGGAATCAACGGCGCCGGTATTGCGGCGGACGCCGCTGGCCGCGGGTTATCCGTGTTGATGCTGGAGGGACAGGATCTGGCCTGCGCGACCTCTTCCGCCAGCTCGAAGCTGATTCACGGCGGCCTGCGTTACCTGGAGCATTATGAGTTTCGCCTGGTGAGTGAGGCGCTGGCGGAGCGTGAAGTGCTGTTGAAAATGGCGCCGCACATTGCTTTCCCGATGCGCTTCCGTTTACCGCACCGGCCGCACCTTCGTCCGGCCTGGATGATTCGGACTGGCCTGTTCATGTACGATCATCTGGGGAAACGCACCAGTTTGCCGGCCTCGACCGGCTTGCGTTTTGGCGCAGATTCAGTGCTGAAGCCTGAGATCGTGCGCGGTTTCGAATATTCCGATTGCTGGGTGGATGATGCTCGCCTGGTGCTGGCTAACGCCCAAATGGTGACCCGCAAGGGCGGAGAGGTGAAAACCCGTACTCGCGCCACCAAAGCAACCCGCGAAAATGGGCTGTGGGTCGTTGAAGCGCAGGATATTGATACCGGCGAAACCTTTACCTGGCGCGCGAAAGGCCTGGTGAACGCCACCGGTCCGTGGGTGAAAACCTTCTTTGACGAAGGGCTACACCTGCCTTCGCCTTACGGTATCCGCCTGATCAAAGGCAGCCACATCGTGGTGCCTCGCGTGCATACCCAGAAGCAGGCTTACATCCTGCAAAACGAAGATAAACGTATTGTGTTTGTGATCCCGTGGATGGACGAATTCTCCATCATCGGCACCACCGACGTGGAATACCACGGTGACCCGAAAGCGGTGCAGATTGATGACAAAGAAGTGAGCTATCTGCTGAACGTTTACAACGCGCATTTCAAAAAGACGCTGACCAAAGATGATATCGTCTGGACCTATTCTGGCGTGCGCCCGCTGTGTGATGACGAGTCTGATTCTCCGCAGGCGGTGACCCGCGATTACACTCTCGATATTCATGACGAAAATGGTCAGGCACCGCTGCTGTCGGTCTTCGGCGGTAAACTGACGACCTACCGTAAGCTGGCTGAACATGCGCTGGATAAGCTGGAACGTTACTACCCGAATATCGGCCCGGCCTGGACCAAAGAGTGCCGCCTGCCTGGCGGTGACATCGGTGGCGATCGTGATGATTATGCGGCCAAACTGCGCCGTCGTTACGGTTTCCTGACCGAAAGTCTTGCCCGTCACCTGGCGCGCAGCTATGGCAGCAACAGCGACCTGGTGCTGGGCGAGGCCAAAACCCTGGGCGATCTGGGCGAAGATTTTGGCCATGAGTTTTATGAAGCCGAGCTGCGCTACCTGGTTGAGCATGAATGGGTCAGATGTGCGGAAGATGCGCTGTGGCGCCGTACTAAGTTGGGCATGTGGCTAAACGAAGAGCAGCAGGCGCGGGTGGCGCAGTGGCTGGTCAAGCAGGCGGCTAAAGCGGGACTGTCGCTGGCGTCTTAAAGAGAGTTGAACCCTTTTCAGTCCGAGTGTTGGCCGGTTCCGCTCATCTTCAGATTTTTATCCCCCCTCTCCCCTATGGGGAGAGGGCCGGGGTGAGGGGCTGAAACTAGCCTTCAGAATATCTCCAGCTAAACCCCATACCCCATCATCTTCAGTAATTTCTGTGCATGCTGTACCGCGTCCTGGCGGTGCGCCACGCCCAGCTTCTGATACAGATTCCTAATGTGCGTTTTGATGGTGGTGGCCGCAACATCCAACTCTCCGGCGATCTGCTCGTTGCTATAACCGGAATAAATCAGCCCCAACACCTGCCATTCTCGCTGCGTCAGCGGGCTGGTGCGGATAAGCTCCGGCACTTCCGGGTGATTCAGCAGGCGGTTCACAAAGCTTTCATCAAAGTGCGCAAACTTATGGCGGTGGTGCTGGTTTATCTCACGCAGGATGCGTTGAGCGCGGTGCTGATCCAGCTCCGGCAGCGTGTTGAGCTGAATAAGCTGGCGCAGCTGCTGCGCCATCGCCTCCCCTTCGATAACGAAGTGACTGATAAACCCGGTGCGGTTTGCCAGCGCCAGAGCTTCCAGCAGCACGCGCTGAGCGTCACTTTTTCTGCCCGCCTGCCAGTAAAGCTGGTTGAGCAGCAGCAGGTTGCGGTTAAGGTCGCTCATCAGACGCAGGCTGCGGGCGTTTTCGTTAAGTTCTTCCAGCACCATTTCCGCCGGATCGTACTCACCCAGCAGAATTTGTACGCGGGCGATATTCCGCCACTGGCTTTGCAGGAAGTGGTTATTGGCAAATTCAGGCTTCGGCGTCTGGCGCAGCCAGTTGGCTGCCGACTTTTTATCGCCAATCATTTGCCAGTAAATCACCCGCACCTTGTCGGCGTTGGAGACCCAGTCGCTGTGCCAGGGACCGTTCCCAAGCAAATTTTCAAGGCGATTAAGGTGATTGCGAGCATTATCCAGGTCACCGCGCGCCAGCGAGCACTGCACCAGCAGCGCCAGACACTGGAGCTGTTGCTGCGGCTGGAAGCTGGAAAGGACCTCCATTCCGCTGCGGGCTGCCGCTTCGGCTTCATCCAGCCGGGCCCAGGCCCAAAGCAGCTGGGCGCGGATACGCTGTAGAAACTCATGCAGTGGCAATTGTTCGAGGTGCTGCTCGCGGATCAGCACAAAGGCTTTCTCCTGGGTTTCCCAGGCGGCCTGTAAGAACCCCTGAGCCAGCAGGATTTCGCTTTGCTGAATGAGACTCCACAGCGCGTAGTGCCACACATCGTGGCGGCGGGCCATTTGCTCGGTCTGCTGCATAACGGAAAGAGACTTCGTCAGATCGCCCTTGCAGTGCAGCACTTCGCCGTGAACCGAAGTTGCTACTATGCGGCTGTAAAAATTGGCCAGCGGCAGCATTTCCAGCGCGACCATGGCCAGACGCTCGGCTTCCGCCGGATCGCCCGCGTTGATGGCAACCTGGGCTCTCAGGGCGTTAAATTCACCGTGCAACGTGTCGTCGATGACCAGGTCCATTTCCTGCTCGGCCCTTGCCAGCAGGGTATTCACTTCGCCGTAGCGGTGCTGGCTTTGCATCAGCCAGGCCTGCAGCAGCACAAGTTTTGGGTTTTCCAGCAGACTTTCCCACGGCAGCGCCTTCAGTGACTCCTCGAGCAGCGTCAGTTCGCTGTGGTTAAACAGCGCCCACGCGTGGCCCAGCAGAATATCGCGCAGCATATTGGCATCACCTGCCGCCAACGCGTGGTGAATAGCCTCGCTTGGGAAGCCTTGCGCCATCCAACTTTCGGCGGCCGCCCGGTGAATATCCGGCAGCTCTGCGGCCAGCTCCCACTGGCAGCGCTGGCGAAGGAAACTGCCAAACAGCGGGTGGAAGCAGAACCATTCGCCGGAATCGTCCATGCGCTGCAGGAACAAGCCCTGGCGCTCAATCTCCTCCAGCCGCATCTGGCCATTTTCTTCGCCCGTTACCTGGATGATCAATGCGTCATTCATTGAGCGCAGGATGGAGCTTCTCAGCAGGAAGTTGCGGGTATCGGTATCAACGTTGTTCAGGACTTCATCCACCAGATAATCTGAAAGATGGCTGGCGTTAATGCCCGACAGACGGCGTGCGGAATGTTGAGCTGGCGTATTGCTCTGGCGCGCGGACAAGGCGATTAACTGGAGCGCCGTTACCCAGCCAGCAACGTCGTCACACAGGCGGCTGCTGTCCGCTTGTTCAATCGGTGTTGCCAGGCGGTTGTCGAAGAACTGTTTGGCTTCCTGATGCGTAAAGGCGAGCTGCTGGCTACCAATTTCCAGGAGCTGATCGCGCACGCGAAGGTTGGCAATGCCAAGCTGCGGGAGATTGCGCGACAGGATCACCAGTGTCAGGTTTTCTGGCTGGTGGCGAATGAAAAAGCGCATGGCTTCATGAATAACCGGGTTGGCAATCAGATGATAATCATCAATCACCAGGTACAGCGGTTTGTCCCATCCCGCCAGCTCAATGAACAGCTGAGAAAAGAGCGAAGACAGGCTGGCGTATTGCCGCTTTTGCGCCATGATTTCGCTACTGGCGCAGTGGCCGCCGGTGGCGTGCTGCACGGCGGCAATCAGGTAGCTGGCAAAGCGCTCCTGCTGGTTATCTCCCTCATCAAGGGAATACCAACCCAGCTCTTTTCGCCCCGCCGCCCACTGCGACACGAGGGTCGTTTTACCATAACCGGCCGGGCTGGCGATCAGCGCTAAGCGATAGTTGGCGGCAGTTGAAAGCTTCACCAACAGGCGATCGCGAACCACAGTGTTTTCCAGCCGAACGGGGCGGCTTAATTTGGATGGGATTAACATAGTTGATCACTTCACTGTGTATAAATTTCCCCGTCATTTTTCGCGCTGCAGGGCGGGGCTGCCGGACTGCAGAGAAAATAATGGAGGGAAAAGTTCAAGGATGCGATTTTTTTTACGCTTCGTAATTAATGCTTACGGATAAGGTCTGCCAGAATGCTTTTTATTGCAAGGTTGTTGAACTTTCCGAGCTCGGTAAGTTGCACCCTGTCACAGTTCCATTTTTTCATGAATGCGATTGCTCACAGCTTGTGGCAGCGCGGCTGAAACCTGTTACACCGCCGCATCGAGTGGCAGAGATCACATTTTTCGCTCATCCTCGCTACTCCTCCCCGCCTAATCCGCGCCGGGAGGAGGAACTCCCACGGGCTGCCCGGCACACTAACGGGTAATGATTTTCGAACATTACAGGACCGATTTTCTATGTCACAGCCGATCTTCAGTAAAGAACAGTTCCAGTCCGCTCTGACGCGCCAGTGGCAGCGTTATGGCCTCCATGATGCCAGTGAAATGACTCAGCATCAGTGGTGGCAGGCGGTTAGTGGTGCGCTTGCAGAGCACTTAGCGGCTCAGCCAACAGCAAAACCTGAAGCCAAACAGCGCCACGTAAACTACATCTCGATGGAGTTTCTGATAGGCCGCCTGACGGGGAATAACCTGCTTAATCTTGGCTGGTTCACTGAGGTGAGCGATGTGCTGAAGGATTACCAGATAAACCTCACCGATTTACTGGAAGAAGAAACGGACCCGGCTTTAGGCAACGGCGGGTTGGGACGGCTTGCGGCCTGCTTCCTGGACTCAATGGCCACGGTCGGGCAATCGGCCATCGGCTATGGCCTCAACTATCAGTATGGCCTGTTCCGCCAGTCCTTTAAGGACGGCAAACAGATGGAAGCCCCGGATGACTGGCAGCGCGGGAGCTACCCTTGGTTCCGCCACAACAGCGCGCTGGATGTGCAGGTGGGCATTGGTGGGAAACTCGTGAAGGACGGTAAGCGTTCCCGCTGGGAGCCAGCCTTTATTTTCCAGGGCGAGGCGTGGGATTTACCGGTGCTGGGCTACCGAAATGGCGTGGCGCAGCCGCTGCGCCTGTGGCAGGCAAAACATGCTCATCCATTTGATTTGACAAAATTTAATGACGGTGAGTTTCTTAAAGCCGAGCAGCAGGGCATTGACGCTGAAAAGCTCACCAAGGTGCTCTATCCGAATGACAATCACCTGAACGGTAAAAAGCTGCGCCTGATGCAGCAGTATTTCCAGTGTGCCTGTTCGGTGGCTGACATTCTGCGCCGCCATCATCTGGCAGGCCGCAGGCTCGCCGAGCTGCCGGCCTACGAAGTGATTCAACTGAACGATACCCACCCAACCATCGCTATCCCTGAGCTGCTTCGCGTGCTGATTGACGAACATCAGCTTAGCTGGGATGACGCTTGGGCGATTACCAGTAAAACGTTCGCCTACACTAACCACACCCTGATGCCTGAAGCTCTGGAGTGCTGGGACGAGAAGCTGGTGAAAGCGCTGCTGCCTCGCCATATGCAAATTATCAATGAGATTAACAAACGCTTTAAGCTGCTGGTCGACAAAACCTGGCCGGGGGATGAAGCCGTCTGGGCGAAGCTTGCCGTGGTGCATAGCAAGCAGGTACGTATGGCTAACCTGTGCGTGGTCGGAGGCTTTGCGGTGAACGGCGTTGCGGCGCTTCATTCTGAGCTGGTGGTGAAAGATCTGTTCCCGGAATACCACCAGCTGTGGCCGAACAAATTCCATAACGTGACGAACGGCATTACGCCGCGCCGCTGGATCAAGCAGTGCAACCCGGCGCTTGCCACGCTGTTCGACAAGACGCTGAAGAAAGAGTGGGCGAATAACCTCGACGTGCTGGAAGGACTGGAAAAGCACGCCGATGACGCCAAATTCCGCCAGACCTGGCGCGAAATCAAGCATCAGAACAAAGTAAAACTGGCTGCATTTGTGAAGGCTCGTACCGGCATCGTGATTAGCCCGGATGCGTTGTTCGACGTGCAAATCAAACGCCTGCACGAATACAAACGTCAGCACTTGAACCTGCTGCATATCCTGGCGCAGTACAAAGAGATCCGCGAGAACCCGAAAGCAGACCGTGTGCCGCGCGTTTACCTGTTTGGCGCGAAGGCGGCTCCGGGTTATTACCTGGCCAAAAATATTATCTTTGCTATCAACAAAGTGGCTGAGGCGATCAACAACGATCCGTTGGTGGGCGACAAACTGAAGGTCGTTTTCCTGCCGGACTATTGCGTATCTGCGGCGGAAATCATGATCCCGGCGGCTGATATTTCCGAACAGATTTCGACTGCCGGTAAAGAGGCATCCGGCACCGGTAACATGAAGCTGGCGCTGAACGGCGCGCTGACGGTGGGGACGCTGGACGGTGCCAACGTTGAAATTGCAGAGAAGGTGGGTGAAGAGAATATCTTTATTTTCGGCCACACCGTCGAGCAGGTTAAAGCCCTGAAAGCCAAAGGCTATGATCCGGTGAAATGGCGCAAAAAAGATAAAGTGCTGGATGCCGTGCTTAAAGAACTGGAGCAGGGCAAATACAGTGAAGGAGATAAACACGCCTTTGATCAGATGCTGCACAGCATCGGCAAAGAGGGCGGCGATCCTTACCTGTTGATGGCGGACTTCACTGCTTATGCCGAGGCGCAAAAGCTTGCCGACAAACTTTATCTGGACCAGGAAGCCTGGACGCGCGCCGCCATTTTGAACAGCGCCCGTTGCGGCATGTTCAGCTCCGATCGCTCGATCCGCGATTACCAACAACGTATCTGGCAGGCAAAACGCTAAGGGAGCGCCATGGAGAGCAAACGTCTTGATAGCGCCGCTCTGGCGGCGGGTATCATCCCGAACTACATCAACGCCCACGGCAAACCGCAGGCTATTCCTGCGGAGACAAAACTGCGTCTGCTCGAGGCCATGAACCGCACCGCTGTTGCAAAAAAGTCGACCGATCCTGTGCCAGCGGTTCAGGTTTTCACTGCCGGGCAGCGAATGCAGCTGACGCTGGAAGGAGAGGGTGAATTTAGCTGGACGCTGACCACTGAAGAAGGTCATACCCACCGCGGGCAAGTTTCCGGTGGGAAGACGTTATCGCTGCCGACAAAGCTACCCGAGGGCTACCATTCACTGGTGGTCAGTCGGCAAAAGCAGAGCTGGACGAGCCGAATTATCGTCGCCCCGCCGCGCTGCTATGAGCCGGACGCGTTACTGCAGGGCAAAAAGCTGTGGGGGGCATGTGTGCAGCTTTACACGCTGCGCTCGGCGGCTAACTGGGGCATCGGCGACTTTGGCGATTTGAAGCAGATGCTGGGGGATGTGGCGAAGCGGGGCGGGGCGTTTATCGGCCTCAACCCGATTCATTCACTTTACCCGGCTAACCCGGAGAGCGCCAGCCCATACAGCCCTTCGTCACGCCGCTGGCTGAATGTCATCTATATCGACGTCAATGCGGTAGAAGATTTCCAGAATAGCAAAGCGGCGCAGACGTGGTGGAAAACATCCACAGTGCAGAAACAGCTTCAGGCCGCGAGAGATGCCGAGTGGGTGGATTATTCTGCCGTTACGGCCCTCAAAGTTGCGGGACTGCGTTTAGCGTGGCAGCAGTTCTCGTTGCGTACAGCCAGCGATGAACAAGTCGTCGCGTTTGGCAGGTTCGTTGCGGAAGGAGGAGAAGGTCTGTTCTACCAGGCTGCCTACGATGCGCTTCATGCCAGCCAGGTTAACGAAGATCCTCTGCGCTGGGGCTGGCCGGTGTGGCCGGAAGGCTATCGCGACGCCCATAGCCCGGGAGTGAAGCAGTTCTGTGAGCAACATTGCGATGAGGTCAACTTCTGGCTTTGGCTGCAGTATCTCGCCTGGCGTCAGTTTAAGGCCTGCTGGGATGCCAGCCAGCATGACGGGATGCCGATTGGCCTTTATCGCGACCTGGCGGTGGGCGTAGCGGAAGGCGGCTCTGAAACCTGGTGTGACCGTGAGCTTTACTGCCTGAAAGCCTCCGTTGGCGCGCCGCCGGATATCCTCGGCCCGTTAGGCCAAAACTGGGGGCTGCCACCGATGGATCCCCACGTCATGGCCGCTCGCGGCTATCAGCCGTTTATCGAACTGCTGCGCGCCAATATGACCCACTGCGGCGCCCTGCGCATTGACCACGTTATGTCGATGCTGCGGCTGTGGTGGATCCCGTACGGCGAGACGGCGGATAAAGGCGCCTATGTGCAGTACCCGGTGGACGATCTGCTTTCGATTCTGGCCCTGGAAAGCCAGCGTCACCGCTGCATGGTGATTGGCGAGGACCTCGGTACCGTGCCGGTTGAAATCGTCGGCAAGCTTCGCGACAGCGGCGTTTATTCTTACAAAGTGCTGTACTTCGAACACGACGGAGAGAAGCAATTCCGGGCTCCGGCCACATGGCCTAAGCAGTCGATGGCGGTTGCCACAACGCACGACTTGCCCACGCTGCGTGGCTACTGGAATAGCGGTGATTTAACGCTGGGCAAAACGCTGGGACTTTACCCTGATGAAGAGGTGCTGGCGGGGCTGTATGAAGACCGCGAAAGGGCTAAACAAGGTCTACTGGACGGGCTGCATAAATACGGCTGCTTGCCGAAGCGGGCGGGACATAAGGCCGCGTTAATGACGATGACCGACACGCTCAACCGTGGAATGCAGCGTTATATCGCCGACAGCCATAGCGCGCTGCTGGGGCTGCAGCCGGAGGACTGGCTGGATATGGCCGAGCCGGTGAATATTCCTGGCACCAGCGATCAGTATAAGAACTGGCGGCGCAAGCTGACCGTCTCTCTGGAAGCGATGTTTGCCGATGAACGGGTGAATAAGTTGCTGAAAGATTTGGATAAGCGGCGTAAGAAGACGTAGTTTCGTCTCACGTTTCTCGGTCTATTCCCTCTCCCTTTTAGGGAGAGGGTTAGGGTGAGGGTCAAACTAATAGTAAGAGTGCTCACCGCGCTGGTGTTCGGTCAGGTCACGTACGCCTTTCAGCTCAGGGAACTCAGCCAGAAGCTGTTTCTCGATCCCTTCTTTCAGCGTCACATCCACCATAGAACAGCCGTTACAGCCGCCGCCAAACTGCAGAATGGCATAGCCTTCGTCGGTAATTTCCATCAGCGTGACGCGACCACCGTGGCCCGCCAGCTGTGGGTTAACGGTCGCCTGCAGCATATACTCAACGCGCTCCATCAGCGGCGCGTCGTCAGACACCTTACGCATTTTTGCGTTAGGGGCTTTCAGCGTCAGCTGGGAACCGAGCTGGTCGGTGACGAAGTCGATTTCGGCATCTTCCAGATAAGGCGCGCTCAGCTCATCGACATAAGCGGTTAACTGCTCGAACGGCAGCGCCGTGTCGGTCGCTTCAACCGCATCCGGCGGACAATAAGACACACCACACTCCGCATTCGGGGTGCCAGGATTGATAACGAATACGCGGATTTGCGTCCCTTCTTCCTGATTTGCCAGCAACTTGGCAAAGTGGGATTGTGCAGCATCGGAAATACGGATCATAACGATTGCTCAATAGTTGACTATTTTAGTCGGTTATAATACGCCCATCATCGAGGGTCTACAAGGTTCGACACAGGCACCATACCTGGACAGTCGCCGCGCCCTGCCTTTTCAGCAATCGCGCTATCTCCGCAACAGTACTACCCGTCGTCACGACATCATCCACAATCGCCATATGGCGACCCGCAACGGGAATTTCAACCCTAAAGATGCCTTTCAAATTCCTCTTTCTTTCCTTTGCTGTCAACGTATGTTGGGCTGGTGAGGCGCGTATGCGTTTGATTGCAGAGGGATAATGCTCCAGCCCTAACCAGCGAGACAGCGGAGTAGCAATAAGTGCGCTTTGGTTATAGCCGCGCCGCCACGCTCGGGTATGGTGCAGCGGTACACTCACAATAGCATCAGGCAAATGAAGCCTGCCCTCTCGCCTGGCTGCCAGAATACGCAGTAGCAAAAGGCGGGCTAAGGCCGGTGCAAGCGAGGGCGTTCCGGTAAATTTTAGGTGATGAATCAGCGTGCTTAACGGCGGCAGGTAGTCTGTCACATAGGCCATTGCGTCCCACTCAGGCGCTCTTTGCAGGCAACGTCCGCAGGGCAAATGCCCGCTCAACGCCGGTAAACCACACTGTAAACAGCAGGCCAGGGGCTGAAGCAGCGAGGCGGCGCAGCATGAGCAAATGCCCCATGTCGGACGGGCAAGCGGTAACCGGCATAGCCAACAGCGGCCAGGGATTGCTAGCATAGCGTTCTCCTTGCTGATGAAAATGAGAACGGTAACTGATGAGTGAGCTGTGGTGGCAAACAAAAGGTAAAGGAAAAAGCGATCTTGTGCTGCTGCACGGATGGGGACTGAATGCGGAGGTTTGGCACAACATAGAATCCGAACTCGGCTCGCAATTTCGGCTGCATCTGGTCGACTTACCGGGGTATGGCCGGAGCAGGGGGGTTGGTGCGCTAACGCTGGAGGAAATGGCCGACATTGTGCTGGCTAAAGCGCCTGAATGTGCCACATGGCTTGGCTGGAGCCTGGGTGGGCTGGTAGCAAGCCAGGCTGCGCTCGCCAGGCCTGAACGTGTGAATGCGCTGGTGACGGTGGCTTCCTCACCCTGTTTTACCGCCGCAGAAGACTGGCCGGGCATTAAACCGGACGTGCTGGCCGGGTTCCAGCAGCAGTTAAGCGAAGATTTTCAGCGTACCGTGGAGCGTTTTCTGGCGTTGCAAACCCTGGGCACAGAAACTGCGCGCCAGGATGCTCGCCTGCTGAAAACCGTTGTTCTGGAACAGCCAATGCCGGACGTTCAGGTCCTTAACGGCGGGCTTGAGATCCTGAGAACCGCCGATCTGCGCCAGGAGCTTTCGCATTCTGCAATACCGCATTTACGTCTGTATGGCCGACTGGACGGGCTTGTGCCACGGAAAGTGGTTCCCCTGCTGGACGCCTTGTGGCCGCAGTCCAGCTCGGTTATCTTCGACAAGGCCGCCCACGCGCCGTTTATCTCTCATCCGGCTGAATTCTGCCAGGCTCTGCTGGCCTGGGGGCAACAACGGCTTAGCTGACGGGCAGTAAAAAGGCGGGGTAGCCCGCCTTTCATCAGATTAACTTAACGCAGCGCCCAAAGTTCCCGGGCGCACTTTTTCCCTTCTGGACAGCTTTTGCAGCTTCCCGTCAGGCAACTGCTCGGATCTTCGCTGATGCGTCTGGCTTTGCCCATCGCTTCCAGTCGATCGAGCATGGCGGCAACCAGCGGCAGAGGCGTGGCAAGCTGCTGGCTTATCTGCTTCGCTTCCAGGCGGCCCTGAAGCGCCAGGGCGTTACGGATATCAATCAGGCTTGCCATCATCGCTCCTTAGTGACAGTCGCCGGTGCTGCTTTGGCAGCAGGACGACGGCGTTTTTCTGGTGGCGAGCAGCGATACATCCACGCGACTTCTTGCCCGGCGCAGCCCGCCAAGCAGCAGGACGTTGAACAATACCACCGCGAGGATGCAAATCAGGCTGAACTGCGGGTGCTCGCTGAAGGTGACGCTCTGGTAGTAAAGCGTGGAGAGCGAATAGGCAATGTTCAGCCCCCACAGCACGGAAAACGTCATCCAGCCCCGGCTCGATTCACGGGCGATGGCCCCCATCACCGAGATGCACGGAATATAGAGCAGAACGAAAATCAGATAGCTGTAGGCGGCGGCTTCGCTGCCGAATTTCGTGCTCATCACGCCCATCGGCCCGGAGGACATTTCACCGTCGCCTTTGCTTGCCTCAATCGGGTTCGCCAGCACGCTCAGGCTGAAGGTGTTTTTCAGCCCCTGCCAGGTTTCATCGGCGGCAGCGCCCAGTTCATCAAGCAGGTTAAAGCTTGCGGCATCAAATTCTTCATTATGAATATCTTCGGCGGTATAGAGGGTATTTAACGTGCCGACCACCACTTCTTTGGCCATCGCACCGGTAAACAGTCCAACGGTAGCCTGCCAGTTGTCATCATGGACACCGATCGGCTTCAGCAGCGGCGTCAACACACGGCTGACGGAGGCAAGGGCGGAATCATTGATGCTATCTACTGGCTTGCCGCTAAAGGAGAAGCTGTTCAGGGCGCCGATGAAAATACTGACGATCACGATGACCTTCCCGGCGCGAAGCACGAAGCCTTTCAGGCGCTGCCAGGTTTGTAAAATCAGGCTCTTGAGGTGAGGGACGTGGTAAACCGGCAGCTCCATGACAAACGGCGAAGCTTCGCCGCGCATGATGGTGTGCTTCAGCATCAGGCCGGTGAGAATAGCCATCACAATGCCGAGAATATAAAGCGAGAACACCACCAGCGCGCCCTGCTGGCCGAAGAATGCGGCGGCAAACACCGCGAAAATCGCCAGGCGCGCACCGCAGGACATAAACGGCGCCATCATGATGGTCATCAGCCTTTCGCGCGGCGCATCAAGGGTACGGGCGCCCATGACCGAAGGCACGTTACAGCCGAAGCCGACAATCAGCGGCACAAAGGATTTACCCGGTAAACCCAGCGACTGCATCAGGCGATCCATCACGAAGGCTGCGCGCGCCATATAGCCGGAATCTTCGAGGAAGGAAAGGAACAGGTACATCATGCCGATTTGTGGCACCAGCGGCAGCACGGTATTGATCCCGCCGCCGATCCCCTGGGCCAGGAAAATCGTCAGCCATTCCGGGAAGTGCAGCGTATAACCGAGCCACTGGATGCCGTGAATGAATATCGCCACCGAACCGCCATCAAAAATAGGCTGCAGCGCGCCGCCGATGTTAATCGCCAGCAGGAACATCAGATACATCACCAGCATGAAGATCGGCAGGCCGAGGTAACGATTGAGGATGATTTTATCCATCGCCACCGTCAGCCGGTTGGGTTCGGCTGTCAGGCTATTGCTAACCGCGTCGCAAATGGAAGCGATGCTTTGGTAACGAGCATCTGCGATCAGCAGCGCGGGATCGTCAATGGTCTCTGCCAGGCGCGCGCGCGCTGAATCAAGTTTGTCTGTGGCATTGCCCGCATACGCGAGGCTGTAGATATCCCCTTCCAGCATCTGCAGCGCCAGCCAACGGCGCTGCGTCACCGGCATTTCCTGCGGCATATCCTCGGCCAGCTTTTTTGCCTCTTGCAGCAAAATCTGCGGATAGTGCACCAGCTCGTTTTTCTCGTTGGGCTGCTTGCGGTCAATGGCGAGTTTCAGGCTTTCAATACCGCGCCCGCGAGTAGACACCAGCGGCACGACGGGGCAGCCGAGGCGGGCGGCCAGCGCGTCGATGTCGATGCGAATCGCCTGTTTCTCGGCAATATCCAACATATTGAGCGCCACCACGCACGGGATGCCCAGTTCGAGTAGCTGGAGCGTCAGGTAGAGGTTACGCTCAAGGTTAGAAGCATCCACTACGTTGATTAACAGATCGGCATCGCCGCTCAGGATGTAGTGGCAGGCGATTTGCTCATCAAGCGAAGTTTGTGACGAAATGGTGGTGAGTGAGTAGGTGCCGGGTAAATCAACCAGCGTGACCTGGTGCTCAAGGGTGGAAAACTGACCTTCTTTGCGTTCTACGGTGACACCCGCCCAGTTCCCCACGCGCTGGCGGGCACCCGTCAACTGATTAAATAACGTGGTTTTACCCGAATTAGGATTACCGATTAAACCTATGGTTAAGTTTTTCATTTTATTCGTAAACTTCGTTGAATGTGCAAAATAACGCGAACGTTTCCCCGCCGTTACGCCACGGCTTCGATATTGACCAGCGCGAGATCTTTTTTGCGCAGCACCAGGCTAACGCGGCGCGTTTCGATATGAATAGGGTCGCCGAGAGGTGCCACGCGGACGACGTTGAATGAGGAACCCGGCAGCATGCCGAGGGACAATAATTTTTGGCGATAAGCCGGACTGATTTCACTGGCGAAGCCGGTAATTTTCCACGCGCTATTCGGTATGAATTGCATAAGACCTACTTAGAGCTGGGCTCTGCATTGACGCTGACTGAATGATCGTTTTATTCACGAGCGGTGCGTGTAATAAAAACGAATTAAGCTATCGGAAGAAAGAGAAGAAATATCGTTCAATGCAATGATAATGAGAATGGTTACTGTCGACAATATTTATTTTTCTGAGTGAATTTAACCAAAATAGGAATTTTTCTGGCTGATTTAGTGGGGTTGATTTTAACGAGCGGAAGAAAGTGGTGTCTTAATTGCATGAAAAATAGAGTAATGGCTTCTCTTTGGTGAACGATGAATGTTATTTCGTTATTGCCGATGTTACAGGGATGATAATTGCTGGTTTCATGGCGGGGCAGATATTGAAAATTGATTTAGATCAAGAGTACGTTATTTTTCTGCTTTTTGTCGGCGATGGAAAAAATAAGACCTCTCCCCGAAGGGAGAGGTCAGACAATTAACGTTTCTTGCCCATTGCTGCGGCCAGAGCATCCATCATCGCGCTGTTCCCACCGCCGGCGTTTTCTCGCCCGCGTGGTTTTTGCTGCGCTGCTGGTCTGCCTTTTTGCTCGCGAGAGGCATTGTTACCGCTATTGCCGCGACGGCTGCCACCTTCGCCTGGCTGCTCGTCAAGACGCATGGTCAGGGCGATGCGTTTCCGCTGCAGGTCCACTTCCAGAACTTTGACCTTTACGATATCGCCCGCTTTCACCACTTTGTGCGGATCGTCGATGAATTTGTCCGACAGGGACGAAATGTGAACCAAGCCATCCTGATGCACGCCGATGTCGACAAATGCGCCAAAGTTAGTGACGTTAGTCACCGCACCTTCCAGCACCATACCCGGCGTCAGGTCGTTCATGGTTTCCACGCCTTCGGCAAACTGTGCAGTTTTAAATTCAGGGCGCGGGTCGCGGCCCGGTTTTTCCAGCTCTTTGATAATGTCCGTCACGGTTGGGACGCCGAAACGCTCATCAGTAAACTGGCTGGCTTTCAGATCGCGCAGTTCGCTACTGTTGCCCATCAGGTCCTGCAGCGCCTGCTGAGTGGCGGCCAGGATACGCTCGACCACCGGATAGGCTTCCGGGTGCACGGTGGAGGAATCCAGCGGGTTATCGCCGTGGTTGATACGCAGGAAGCCCGCACACTGCTCAAAAGCTTTTGGCCCCAGGCGGCTGACTTTTAGCAACTGCTGGCGGTTCTGGAAGCGGCCATTTTCGTCGCGCCAGTTGACGATGTTCTGCGCCATCATGCGGGTCAGGCCTGCCACGCGGGTCAGCAGCGGCACGGAAGCGGTATTGAGATCCACGCCAACTGCGTTCACGCAGTCTTCGACGACCGCATCCAGTTTTTTCGCCAGCTGAGTCTGGCTGACATCGTGCTGGTACTGGCCCACACCGATAGATTTCGGGTCGATTTTCACCAGCTCGGCCAGCGGATCCTGCAGACGGCGGGCAATCGAGACAGCGCCGCGAATAGACACGTCCAGATCCGGGAATTCCAGCGCCGCCAGCTCGGAAGCTGAGTAAACGGAAGCGCCCGCCTCGCTGACTATTACCTTCTGGGCGGTGACTTTCGGGAACTGTTTTTGCACATCCAGGAAGAAGCGCTCGGTTTCACGGGATGCGGTACCGTTGCCGATAGCGACCAGCTCGACGTTATGTTTTTCACAAAGGGCAGCCACGGCCACGGCGGCTTTCGCAGCCTGACCGGTATGCGGATAAATAGTATCGGTCGCTACCAGCTTGCCGGTGGCGTCAACCACCGCGACTTTTACGCCGGTACGCAGGCCCGGATCGAGGCCCATGGTGGCGCGCAGGCCAGCCGGGGCCGCCATCAGCAGATCGTGAAGGTTGCGGGCGAAAACGTTGATGGCTTCATCTTCGGCGCGTTCGCGCACGGTGCCCATCAGCTCGGTTTCAAGGTGCATTAACACCTTGATGCGCCAGGTCCAGCTCACCACGGCCTTACGCCAGCTGTCGGCCGGGGCATTGTTCAGGCGCAGATTCAGGTGAGAGATGATCAACTGCTCGCAGTAGCTCTCGCGCGGGGGCTCATCAAACTGCGGGTCGGCATTCAGCGACAGCTGTAAAATACCTTCGTTACGCCCGCGGAACATCGCCAGCGCACGGTGAGAGGGAACGGTGGCAATGGCTTCGTGGTGGGCGAAGTAGTCGCGGAATTTCGCGCCTTCTTCCTCTTTACCGCTTACCACGGCGGAAACCAGATGCGCATTTTTCCACAAATAGTCGCGCACTTTTGCCAGCAGAGCGGCATCTTCGGCGAAGCGTTCCATCAGGATGTAGCGTGCGCCGTCCAGCGCGGCTTTGGTGTCGGTGACGCCTTTGTCGGCATCCACAAAGCGAGCGGCTTCCTGCTCCGGGTCGTGTGAAGGTTCGTTCCACAGCAAATCCGCCAGCGGCTCAAGGCCGGCTTCGATGGCGATTTGCCCGCGGGTACGGCGCTTGGGTTTATACGGCAGGTAAAGGTCTTCGAGTTCGGTTTTGCTCAGCGTGCCGTTGATGGCACCGGCAAGTTCGTCACTCAGTTTACCCTGCTCGGCAATAGACTTGAGGATGGACTGACGGCGCTCTTCCAGCTCGCGCAGGTAGCTAAGACGAGTCTCCAGTTGACGCAGTTGCGTGTCATCCAGACCGCCGGTGACTTCCTTACGATAACGTGCAATAAACGGCACGGTATTCCCTTCATCCAGCAGGCGAACGGCGGCTTCCACCTGTTCGTTTCTGGCCTGAAGCTCACCCGCAATAATGCGGCAAAGCGAATCATTCATCATGGCTTTTCATCTGTGTAGTACGGAAAATTCAGCAAACAGTTATACGGATCGGGGCGCGAAAATGCCAGCCGACGACCCACGGATATTGGGTTTCAGACAGTTCTGTGCACATTACTCGGGTTTAGGGTACTCAATTTCATTGACGTACCACTGCGCTTCTCCCGCCGGCGTTTGCACCACGGCTAAATCGCCCACTTCTTTTTTGAGCAGCGCGCGCGCCATCGGCGAATCAATAGAAATGTAGTCCTTGCGGCCAAAAATCTCGTCGTAACCAACGATGCGAAAACGCAGCAGGTCGCCGTCGTCGTTTTCAATTTCGACCCACGCGCCGAAGAAGACTTTGCCTTCCTGCTGCGGTGAGTAATCGACGATTTTCAGGCGCTCCAGAGATTTGGTGATGTAGCGAACCCGGCGGTCAATTTCACGCAGGCGTTTTTTGTTGTACTGATAGTCGGCGTTTTCGCTGCGATCGCCGAGGCTGGCGGCCCAGGTCACTTTTTTGGTCACTTCGGGGCGCTCTTCACGCCACAGATAATCCAGCTCTTTTTTGAGCTTTTCGTAGCCTTCACGGGTGATTAACGGCGTTTTCATCTTTCTGCCCTACAGCCTGTAAAATCAGAGTGTGATTTAAACCGATGCTCAATAAGGAATGCAACCGGCGCATTTTGGGAAGCAAGTCACCAAATTTTGATTTAAAACGTTGATAACCGACTGTTTAATATGCTTTGTAACAATTTCGACTAGAATGTATACCAGAATTGACTGGTTGTATTAGCGCAGTTTTTTAAGAATACACACTCAACTGTTCGAGCCTTTGGGAGTACAAACGATGCAAGAGAACTATAAAATTCTGGTGGTCGATGACGACATGCGTCTGCGCGCGCTGTTAGAGCGTTATCTCACCGAGCAGGGCTTCCAGGTTCGCAGCGTCGCTAACGCCGAACAAATGGATCGCCTGCTGACCCGTGAATCCTTCCACCTGATGGTGCTGGATCTCATGCTGCCGGGCGAGGATGGTCTTTCTATCTGCCGCCGTCTGCGCAGTCAGAGTAACCCAATGCCGATCATCATGGTGACCGCGAAAGGTGAAGAAGTTGACCGTATCGTCGGCCTGGAAATCGGCGCTGATGACTATATTCCTAAGCCGTTTAACCCGCGTGAACTGCTGGCCCGTATTCGCGCGGTCCTGCGCCGTCAGGCGAACGAACTGCCGGGTGCGCCTTCTCAGGAAGAAGCAGTTATCGCTTTCGGTAAGTTCAAGCTGAATCTAGGCACTCGTGAAATGTTTCGCGAAGACGAGCCAATGCCGCTGACCAGCGGTGAGTTTGCGGTGCTGAAAGCGCTGGTCAGCCACCCGCGCGAGCCGCTTTCCCGCGACAAACTGATGAACCTGGCCCGTGGCCGCGAATACTCCGCGATGGAGCGTTCCATTGACGTGCAAATCTCCCGCCTGCGCCGGATGGTGGAAGAGGACCCGGCGCATCCGCGTTATATCCAGACCGTTTGGGGTCTTGGCTACGTCTTTGTCCCGGACGGCGCTAAGGCATGAGGCGAGTTCGCTTCTCCCCCAGAAGCTCGTTTGCCCGTACGCTGTTGCTGATCGTCACCTTGCTGTTTGTCAGCCTGGTGACGACTTATCTTGTCGTTCTGAACTTCGCGATTATGCCGAGCCTGCAGCAGTTTAATAAGGTGCTGGCGTACGAAGTCAGAATGCTAATGACCGACAAACTGCAGCTTGAAGACGGCACCCAACTTGTGGTGCCGCCTGCGTTTCGTCGTGAGATTTACCGCGAGCTGGGCATTTCACTTTACTCCAACGAGGCGGCGGAAGACGCTGGCCTGCGCTGGGCGCAGCACTACGAGTTTCTGAGCCAGCAAATGGCGCAGCAGCTTGGCGGCCCGACCGAAGTGCGCGTTGAGGTGAACAAAAGCTCCCCGGTTGTCTGGCTGAAGACCTGGCTGTCGCCGAATATCTGGGTCCGCGTTCCGCTGACCGAAATCCATCAGGGCGATTTCTCCCCGCTGTTCCGCTACACGCTGGCGATCATGCTGTTGGCGATAGGCGGCGCATGGCTGTTTATTCGAATACAGAACCGACCGCTGGTCGACCTGGAGCACGCTGCGCTGCAGGTCGGTAAAGGGATTATTCCTCCTCCTTTGCGCGAATATGGCGCTTCGGAAGTGCGGTCGGTAACGCGGGCGTTTAACCATATGGCCGCGGGTGTTAAACAGTTGGCCGATGACCGCACGCTGCTGATGGCGGGCGTTAGCCATGATCTGCGCACGCCGCTGACGCGTATCCGCCTGGCGACTGAAATGATGGGGCAGGAGGATGGCTATCTGGCCGAGTCGATTAACAAAGATATCGAAGAGTGTAATGCGATTATCGAACAGTTTATCGACTACCTGCGCACCGGGCAGGAGATGCCGCTGGAGATGGCGGATCTCAACGGCGTGCTCGGGGAAGTTATTGCGGCAGAAAGCGGTTACGAGCGTGAAATCGATACCGATCTGCAGGCCGGCGAAATCCGCCTGAATATCCATCCGCTGTCTATCAAGCGCGCGGTGGCGAATATGGTGGTGAACGCGGCGCGCTACGGCAATGGCTGGATCAAAGTCAGCAGCGGCAGCGAATTAAACCGCGCCTGGTTCCAGGTGGAAGATGATGGCCCTGGCATTGAGCCAGATCAGCTTCAGCATCTGTTCCAGCCGTTTGTTCGCGGCGATAGCGCCCGCAGTACCAGCGGCACCGGGCTGGGTTTAGCCATCGTGCAGCGCATCATCGACAACCATAACGGGATGTTGGATCTCGGGAAGAGCGAGCGGGGAGGGCTGCGAATCAGGGCTTATCTCCCGCTGCCGATAACCCGGGTGGTGACTCATCGGGAAAGCTAGCTGGCCTGTGGCCCAATAAAAAACGAACCCGGAGGGTTCGTTTTTTTTCGTCTAATGCTTCAGATTTACAGCTTCGGACCGGCTTCGACCAGGGCCGCCCCGGCGGGAGTATCGGTGTATTTCTCGAAGTTTTCGACAAACAGCTTCGCCAGTTGCTCTGCTTTTTCCTGCCACTGTTCCGGAGAGGCGTAGGTATTACGCGGGTCCAGAATTTGGGTATCAACGCCCGCGAGCGAGGTTGGAATGGCGAGGTTAAACATCGGCAGCGTAAAGGTTTCTGCGTCGTCCAGCGAGCCGTCGAGAATAGCGTCGATGATCGCGCGGGTGTCTTTGATCGAAATGCGTTTGCCGGTACCGTTCCAGCCGGTATTCACCAGGTACGCCTGGGCACCGGATGCCTGCATGCGTTTCACCAGCACTTCAGCATACTGCGTTGGGTGCAGCGACAGGAACGCCGCGCCGAAGCAGGCGGAGAAGGTTGGCGTTGGCTCCGTCACGCCGCGTTCGGTACCCGCCAGTTTGGCGGTAAAACCGGACAGGAAGTGGTACTGAGTCTGGTTCGCGGTGAGGCGGGAAACCGGTGGCAGTACGCCGAAGGCATCCGCAGTCAGGAAGATGACTTTAGTAGCGTGACCCGCTTTCGACACCGGCTTAACGATGTTGTCGATGTGATAAATCGGGTAAGAAACGCGGGTGTTTTCCGTTTTGGACGCATCGTCGAAGTCGATTGTGCCGTCGGCACGGACGGTCACGTTTTCCAGCAGCGCATCGCGGCGAATCGCGTGATAGATATCCGGCTCAGCTTCTTCTGACAGACGAATGGTTTTCGCGTAACAGCCGCCTTCAAAGTTAAACACACCGTCGTCGTCCCAGCCGTGCTCATCGTCGCCAATCAGGCGGCGTTTCGGGTCGGTAGAAAGCGTCGTTTTACCGGTGCCGGACAGGCCGAAGAACACCGCCACATCCCCTTTTTCACCGACGTTTGCCGAGCAGTGCATGGAGGCGATGCCCTTCAGCGGCAGCAGGTAGTTCATGATAGAGAACATCCCTTTCTTCATCTCGCCACCGTACCAGGTGCCGCCGATAAGCTGCATGCGTTCAGTCAGGTTAAACGCCACAAAGTTTTCGGAGTTCAGGCCCTGTTCTTTCCAGTTTGGATTGGTACATTTAGCCCCATTCATCACCACAAAATCGGGCTCAAACGTTGCCAGCTCTTCGTCCGTTGGGCGAATAAACATGTTTTTCACGAAGTGTGCCTGCCAGGCAACCTCGGTGATAAAACGCACTGACAGGCGGGTATCGGCATTGGCCCCGCAGAAAGCGTCAATAATAAACAGGCGCTTGCCCGACAGTTGATGAGTGACGAGCCCTTTGAGCTGGTGCCAGGTTTCTTCGGAAAGCGGTTTGTTATCGTTTTTGCCTTTACCGTTGTCGGCCCACCATAAGGTGTCGCGGGTGGTGTCATCGCGGACGATGTATTTATCTTTTGGAGAGCGGCCGGTAAAGATCCCGGTATCTACGGAGACGGCGCCTAAGTTAGTGACCACACCGCGCTCAAAACCCTGCAGGTTAGGGTCGAGTTCTTCGCGGTAAAGGGTGTCGTAATCGGGGTTATAGACGACTTCGCTGACGTCATGAATGCCATAAGCCTTGAGATCTTGCGGGGTTATGCCTTTAACTCGCATTTCACTGCTCCTTAGCCAATTTATACTGCCGAATATTGTAGGGTTGTTTAGGGGGTGTTAACCGCGACCACTATCATAAATTTACGCGCCTGCTTAAATTTAACAGGGGAAATGCACAGGGGATGCCGCAACGGGGGCAGAGTATGGCAGGAATTCGCTGGCTTTCGGGGAAAATATGGCAGATATGTTAATAATTAGGATAATAACGAAGAACTTTGTGAATGAACGCGCTCTCATGCGCAACGCAATGAAACAAGAGCGTCATTTGCAAGTCGCAGCAGGTCGTTACACTAAGTCAAAAATGAGCTAATAAGGGATGACAACTATGTTCATGTCTGAACCGTTGCCTAAGGCGACCCGCTGGGGGATTTTGCTGGTGGGGTTTCTTTTAGGCGTGGTGCTGTACCTCACCGAAGGAGACAGGGTGAGTAGCATCTGGCTGCGAGGGGATAATCAAGCCCTGTATCTGCGCTCCCTGTCCGTAGTGCTGGCGGCGACGCTGGCGCTTATCACCGTGCGTTTCAATGGCCTGCGATTTTGGGGCCTGGCGTTGCTCCCCTTGCCGATTGTGGCGCTGATGAGCGGCTGGGTGAACTGGACGACCCAGGGGCTGGAAAGCTGGAGTCGGCACGATATTGTGCTGGGGTATCTCTGTTCGCTGGCGGTGATGCTGTTTCTGACCTTGCCCTGGCTGCAGGGGCGGCTGCACTCGAATCGCGGTTGGGGAGGCTGGCAGGTATTCTACGGCCAGCTCTGGCGGAACGGTATTACTCTGCTGCTGACCGGGCTGCTGGTGCTCTTTTTCTGGGGCGTGCTGGCGCTTTGGGCCGGGTTATTTAAGCTGGTGGATATCGCCTTCTTTGATCGCCTGTTTTTCAGTTCGTCGGCGTTTGCCTGGATTGCTACCTGTACGGCAGCGGCGCTGGCGGTAACGCTTTGCCGTGACCAGGTTCGGGCTATTAACGCGGTAAAACATTTCTTCAGCGTTTTTGCCACGGGGCTTTTACCGCTGCTGTCGCTGATTTCTCTTATGTTTTTGGCGACGCTGCCGGTGGTTGGCCTGGGGTCGATTTCACTGCACTTCTCCTGTAATGCGCTGCTCAACACGCTGACGCTGATGGTGATGGGCACTGCCGCAGTGGCTTATCATCCGGAAAGAGAAACCCGACCTTATCCTGCTCTGCTTGATGGTGCGATAAAGCTGACGTTATTGCTGTCGCCGGTTTATGCCTTGCTGGCAAGCTATGCGCTGTGGTTGCGCGTTTCGTCATACGGCTGGACGCCGACGAGGGTATATGCGGCGCTGATAACCTTCACCGTATTGGTGTGGGCCTTTGGCTATGTCGTCACGCTCGTTCGCCAGCGTCGGGAGACTGTTCTACAGCCGGGAGGGATTAACCGCGCGGTGCTTTTGCTGGCGCTGGCCTTGCTGGTCGCGGTGAATTCCCCGCTTCTGGACCCTTACCGGATCAGCGTTAATAACCAAATGGCGCGTTACCACAGCGGCGTCCTGAAGCCCGAGAAGGTGAGTATGACCATGCTGCAATACGCCGGGCGGCGGGGCTACGATGCGCTCAGCGAGCTGCAAAAAGACCCGGTGTTTGTCGCCAGTCCCGATCGCAGAAGGCAATTGGCGATGCTGTTGAGCAATGGCAAAACGGGCGGTGTGGCGGTGGTGAAGCTGACGGTTGAATCTCTGCGTCAGCGTATCGTGCTGGCGGATAAAAATCGCGTGCCGGAAAACGCGTGGTGGCAGGCCATGGTAAAAGATGAAAGTTACCAGGCTCGCGAGTGTCTGGATGACGAGGATAAGTGTCTGCTGGTTGGGATGGATTTGAACGGCGACGGGCAGGATGAATGGCTGCTGTGCCAGCCGGAAATGAGCTACTGCAAAGTGTACGGCAAGATAGACGGGAACTGGAAGGATATCGGTCAGGCCCGGGATCTGGATAAAAACCAGATGATGTCAGCGCTGAAGCAGGCCGCTTCTGAAGGAAAACTGACGGCGGCGCCGAAGGTCTGGCAGGACGTGATGGTGCAGGGGCAGCGGGTTAAAATCGACTATTACCGCTGAAAAAAAACGCCTCCAATCGGAGGCGTTTTGCAAACTTAGTGAACCTGCGGATCCGCCGGAGAGGCATTGTTGCGGATCGCCGTGATGTCCATGGAGTCAAACACATAGCGGCTGCCACAGTAATCACAGTTCATGTCGATTTCGCCATCTTCGGCCAGAATACTGTCGACCTCTTCATCCGGCAGCGTGCGCAGCGCGTCAGCACAGCGCTCGCGTGAGCAGGTGCATTTGAACTCTACGTCCTGAGGATCGTACAGCGTGACTTCTTCTTCGTGATACAGGCGCCATAGCACATCGTTCGCTGGTAGCGTCAGCAGCTCTTCGGCCTTGATGGTTTCGGTCAGCGTCGCGAGGTGGTTGAAGTCGTCGGTTTCCGCGTTTTGCGCCGGCAGAACCTGCAGCAACATACCGCCCGCCGCCGCTTTACCGTCTACTTCACCGGTACGAATAAACAGACGAGTTGGCAGCTGCTCGGAACGCATGAAATAATCTTCCAGGCAGGCGGCCAGCGTATCCCCTTCCAGACCGACCACGCCCTGATAGCGCTCGCCTTCGCTTGGGGAGATGGTGATCACCAGATAACCGTTACCCACCAGATCTTTTAATGCAGCATCCGCCGGGATATCACCCTGTACACGCGCTACGCCGCGCATTTGCTGTTTGTTGTTGCCGTTAATCACGGCCAGCGTCATCGGGCCATCGCCCTGAAGCTGAACGGTGATATCTCCGTCAAACTTCAGCGTGGCGGTCAGCAGGCTGGTGGCGACCAGCAGTTCGCCCAGAATTTTTTTGACCGGCTGCGGGTAATCATGGTTTTCCATGATCTGCTGCCAGGTTTCGGAAACCGTCACCAGCTCGCCGCGCACGGCGTGGTTTTCAAACAGATAGCGGTGTAGTTGGTCGTGTTGAGTCATCGTCATCTCTCTTACTGGTCGGCGAATTTACGCTTCGCCACCGTGTTTAAATTTCATCAAATCTCGCCGCTCTTTTTTATCCGGGCGGCGATCGGGATGCGGCATGGTCAGCGCGTTCATTTTGCGCGCCAGCGCCACTTTTTCCCGTTTGGCGATGCTTTCCGCCGTCTCTTCATAAAGCTGAGAGGCTTCTGCGGCTGGCCTGCGCTGTTCGGTAATACCCAGGACGGTTACGGTGCGCTCGTCGTTTCCCTGGCGCAGCGTGAGTACCGCATGAAGCTCAACCAGTTTACTCGGCTTGCTGCGTTGGCCGTTGTAGTGCACTTTCCCGCCTTCAACCATTTCCCGCGCCACCGCACGGGTTTTGTAAAAGCGTGCGGCCCACAGCCATTTATCCAGGCGTACGCCCTCGGCGGTTTTTTCTTTCATTGCGCCTCCTTAATCGGAAAGCGACGGGATCAGGCTACGGTAATCGCTCAGGCCTGGGTGGCGCTCAAACGTTTTTTCCGCTTCACCTGAGTCCGGGTTGAGGACACCAAAGCAGTAGCGAATCCCAAACGTTGCGGCTGCATCAAGAATCGCTTCGCTGTCGTCGATAAAGACGGTTCGGGCCGCATCGAATCCGGTATGCCCGGCCACCGCCTGCCATAAACGCTGATCTTCTTTCGGATAACCAAATGTGTGGGTGGAAAGTAATAAATCAAGGTGCTGGTTCAAACCCGTGTGCTCAAGCTTCACCGCCAGGTTATGCGGGTGCGCATTGGTGAGCAGAATGCGGCGCTTGCCGCTGGCTTTCGCCGCTTCAAGAAACGGCACGGTATCTTCACGCAGCGCGGCCTTTGGCCCCTGTTCGGTGGTCATGCCACAGATATCCAGCCCGAGGCGTTCGCTCCAGTAGTCGAGACAGTACCAGTTTAGCGTATGCTGCACGGCGTGGTATTCGCGGGAAATTAATTCATACGCGTCCTGCAACGGAATGCCGCGCTGAAGGCTAAGGGTTTCCGGCACCAGCTTTTTCCAGAAATGGTTATCAAAGGCCAGGTCCAACAGGGTCCCGTCCATATCCAGCAGCAGGGTGTCCACGTCCTGCCAGGCAATAGCACCAGACATAGCTTTAGTCTCGATTGAGGGAAAATAGCGTACCAGGGTAGCACAACCCGGTACGCAAAGTTTACCCGTAGCGGCTACTTCAGCGGCGTAGGCGGAGTCAGTGTGGGGTTGAGGCAGCTATCATAATAGCGCTGAATTTCAGCCAGTCGCGTACTGGCACGGCGATAGCGAGTCACCGCCAGAACGCCGTTTATCGCGGCGCAGGCCAACATCGCAATCAGCATCAGAGAAATGCCGATGTAACTCCAGAGGCTATGAGTGTCTGAGATCCGATGCAGGGTGACGTGCTGTGTGCCGTTGGCATCCGTGTAAATGCCGGTAATGATCCCTTCGGCGTGGAACGGCGTGTGCAGCAGCATTTCTGCAAGTCGCTGGAATTCGGTCCATTGTTCCTGGGCCGGGAAGTCATACAGCGACATTGGCGGCAGTGGCTGGTCTACGAAATCACCACCTTCATCGTTGATGATGATGTACCCGCCTGGGGCAGGGCTATTTAATGCCTGTGCGGCGCGGGCGGTTTCACGAATAAAGAAAGGTGCGGTTGAGGTGGCCACCAGGTTATCCAGCGACTCGGCGCTAACTGGCCGTAGAAGGACGTTCACCCCGGTCAGTTTTCCTGAATCCGCGCGCTTGATCAGGGAATCCCAGTCTTTAGTGTTGCCCAGGTTTACTAGCGCATTCTTCAGGCGGACGCACTCTTCTTCTGCGGTACACAGCGCTTGGGTTTTTTTCACAATCCCGGCAAAATCATCCAGCAGGACCATGCCTGATTTCTGAATGGCGTCCGCGAGCTGTGGGTTAACTTTGCTGTCACCTTCTCCACCCTGAGGATGAATTTGCCCGCTGACGGCTTTGGTCAGAGCAACCGCTTTGTCCATGATGTCGGACTCCGGCAAGGGCAGAGGGCGGGCGGTATTCCAGATGATCTGCGAGCAGTCGAAGGGGGTGAATGGGAAGTTTTGCCGCGAGCGATAACCGCCTGGCGTTTGAATATTACACATCCCCGTGCCATTCACTCTCAGCGTATCGCCTACCTGCAGCTTGTATTTGGCGAGTTCCTCAACGCTGGTGGCTTCGATGGACTGAGCGCCCTTCAACCATGAGGCGCTAAGCTTGATAGGCATTTCCAGCGGCACCCAAATAGTCATCATCAGCAGGACCAGCAGCGCGCCGGCGGCAACCAGCAGGTTACGCACCCAGTGCTGTAGCGGGAAGTTACGCACTTCATCATGGAGTGAAAGGAAACGTCCCTGACGCACCACATGGCGGTCAAGATAGATATCAATATCGGTTTTCTGCCCCAGATCCTGAGCCACAAAAGGCTGCCAGTGGGGCGGATACACCAGATCGATAATGCCCAGGGAGATGTTGTTCATCTGTTCCTGGTCAGACTCGCCGAACAGCCCCCAGCGTTTGGGTGTGCCGCGCAGGCAGTGGATCTCGCGCAATGCCGTTTTCGCCGGCGGGGCAAACAGGCCCCACAAACCGGCGGCAATCAGCAGGACGGCGCCGCCAATTAACCAGGGCAGGAACACCGACGGCGTCACGAGACTCAGGAACAGCATGATAAAAGCGATGCAAATAAGCGCGGCTTCGCGCACGCCGTCGGGGCGGCTCAGGGAATACTCTTCCTGAGTTTCCTGGCGAATGTTTAGCAGCTCGATTTGCTCGCTTTCTTCGCCGCGAATGGAGGCCTGAGTGCCTGAATAGCCTTCCAGGGCGTACTGCTGCACATCCAGCGTATCGTTTTGCAGCGTATTGCCATTGAGCGAAATCACCAGCGGGATGCTGCTCGTCCGAATCAGCTCTACGTCGTTATCGTTGGTGATGTACTGCTCCCAGAGCGGCGGGAGGTGAACTTCAACAGAATCAAGGTAATAACGCCATTTATTGGCGTCATCGGCAGAGAGGCCGTAGCGAGTGATCGACCGGGTCAGGGAGAAAACTGTACTGCTTTGCGCGGTGAGCGTTAGTCTTGGCAGTGGATTGCTCGCGCCGGAGGGGCCAATCAGCTCCTGGGAACGGGAATAACGCTCGAGATAATTTTCGACGGCAACGCGCTCTTCTGGGGTTAGTTTGCGCGTGGTGGCACCGGAGAAGGAACGATCGTGCGAAACCTGGGCACGTAGCTTCAGGCTTCGCCAAATCAGCCATCCGGCAATCAGTGCGCAGGCCAGCATAGCAGCTAACAGAAATAATAAGGTGCTCATGCTTTCCCCATCAAACAATCGTCTTTTTCATCAAACTCGGCAAAAGATCGGCCTTTCAAATGGTTAAGGAGTCAGAAGTCATTATCGGCAGGTAAAGCTGCAAACTTGAGCTATTTTTAAGGCGACCGACTTACAGTAACACAATGTTAGCAAAGCGACTTCGTCCGAAATACAAGTAAATTCCTATTCAATAGTACCTGCCTTGACAGCGGGTAAAATTACGTGTTTTAGCGCGCCAAACGTTACAAAAATGTAAATAATAGCCAATGCTCGTTGCACGATATGTGCGGCATACCGCACAATAACTTACCTCTTTCACTGTTGAACCCGGCCACATGAGCAAATCACTAATAAAACCAACGATTTTAAATGTCGAAACCGTGGCGCGTTCGCGGCTGTTTAATGTCGAAACGGTGGATCTGGAATTTAGCAATGGCGTTCGCCGCGTCTACGAACGCATGAAACCGTCTTCCCGCGAGGCGGTAATGATAGTGCCTGTTGTTGATGACCACTTGATCTTAATCCGTGAATACGCGGTAGGCACAGAATCCTATGAACTTGGGTTCTCTAAAGGGCTGATCGACCCGGGCGAAACGGTATTTGAGGCCGCTAACCGTGAGCTGAAAGAAGAAGTGGGCTTTGGCGCGAACCGGCTAACGTTTCTGAAAAAGCTGACGATGGCCCCGTCCTATTTCTCGAGCAAAATGAACATTGTGATTGCGGAAGATCTGTATCCCGAATCCCTGGAAGGGGATGAGCCGGAAGAACTGCCGCAAGTACGGTGGCCGCTGGCGAACATGATGGATTTGCTCAATGAAGATGATTTCAGCGAGGCGCGTAACGTCAGCGCTTTGTTCCTTGTCCGGGAATGGTTAAGGCAGCAGGGCAGGCTGAAAGACTGACCGCTAAAGAATGAAAAAGGGCCGCTAAGCGGCCCTTTACTATTTTGGGTTGGATTAGAACAGCTCGTGCTCTTCCCCGTTATCGATAAGCGTCGTGCCTACTTCATGCACGGCCTGTTGCGTAGGCTGCGTACCTTCGATGAAATACTCTTCACGACTGTTGCCGCCGTTGGCTAACTGCCCGGTACTGCGATCAATATTGACAGTGACGATACCCGGTGGTGGCGTCATCGGCTCTTCTGGCACACCCGCCAGCGCGATTTTCATGAAATCATCCCAGGCTGGCTGGGCGCTCTTCGCGCCGCCTTCGTAGCCGGAGATCTGATCTTTAATCGCGCCTGAAGCCGTGGTGCGGCCAAGGTCGCGGCGGTGGTCGTCAAAGCCAATCCAGACTGACGTGACCACGCCCGGGCCGTAACCGGAGAACCAGGCATCTTTCGAACTGTTGGTTGTCCCGGTTTTGCCGCCGATATCCTTACGCTTCAAATCACGGCCTGCTCGCCAGCCGGTTCCCTGCCAGCCCGGCTCACCATAAATGTTGCTGTTAAGCGCACTTTTGATCAGGAAAGACAGCGGCGTGTTGATCACGTGTGGTGCATACTCCTCGCCCTGTGCTTTTGCCACCAGACCGCGGTTAGCTTGCTCCAGTTGAGGCATCGGTACGCTGCTGTTTTGCGGCGTTTGCGAAACGGCAACGTCTTCTACGTCCTGGTTTTCCAGTACCGTTGATTTTGGCGTATCGCCGTAAATGACCGGAATATCGCAGCTGGCACAGGCAACCTTAGGCCTGGTCTCAAACACGGTATTACCCGCGTCGTCGACGATTTTGGTGATGTAGTAAGGGTCAACCAGGAAGCCGCCGTTTGCCATGACGGAGTAACCGCGGGCAACCTGCATTGGCGTAAATGAGGCGGAGCCCAGGGCCAGCGATTCGGTATGCACAATATTTGCTGCAGGGAAGCCAAAGCGCTGCAGATATTCTGCGGCATAATCGACGCCCATCGCCCGCATCGCACGTACCATCACTACGTTCTTGGACTGGCCCAGACCCTGACGCAGACGAATCGGCCCGGCATATTGGGCCGGAGAGTTCTTCGGCCGCCAGTCGGAGCCTGCCCCGGCATCCCAGCGTGAAATAGGCACGTCATTAAGAATGCTTGCCAGCGTCAGGCCTTTGTCCATGGCTGCGGTATACAGGAAAGGTTTGATGTTTGACCCTACCTGGCGCAGCGCCTGGGTCGCACGGTTGAACTTGCTTTGGTTAAAGTCAAAACCGCCGACCAGCGCCAGCACGGCGCCATCGTGTGGATTGAGTGAAACCAGCGCCGAGTTAACGTCGGGCACCTGGCTAAGCCACCAGGCATCGTCCACCTTGCGTACCCAAATCTGCTGTCCGGCCTGTACCACGTCCGTTACTTTGCGTGGCGTAGCGCCTTGCGCGGTGTCGGAACGATACGGACGCGCCCAGCGCATGCCTTCCATACTCAGTGAAACAGAGCTGCCGTCGGCCAGCATGGCCGTGGCTTCATCAGGTACGGCGCGGGTGACAACCGCCGGGAAGAGCGGGCCATAAACCGGAAGGCTTTTCAGCGAATCGGTGATTTTTTTCTTATCCCAGGCGCTTTCTCCCACTTTCCACAGCACATTAGATGGGCCGCGGTAGCCATGGCGCATGTCGTAGGCCATGACGTTGTTGCGGACGGCATCCTGGGCACCCTGCTGAATTTTACGGCTCAGCGTGGTGTAAACCTTGTAGCCATCTTCGTAGGCTTTATCGCCGTAGCGGGCGACCATGTCCTGACGCACCAGCTCTGAAAGATATGGCGCGGAGAAGGCGATTTCAGGCGTGTGATAGCTGGCGTCAATCGGCTGACTACGTGCTTCATCGTACTGGCTTTGGCTGATGTAACCTTCGCTCAGCATGCGCGACAGCACCACGTTACGGCGTGCCGTTGAACGATCCATGGAGTACAGCGGGTTAAACGTTGACGGCGCTTTAGGCAGCCCGGCAATCACCGCCATCTCGCTCAGGGTCAACTGATCGACCGTTTTGCCGAAGTAAACCTGAGCGGCAGCGCCGACGCCATAGGCGCGGTAACCGAGGTAGATTTTGTTCAGGTAGAGCTCAAGGATCTCGTCTTTGTTCAGCATCTGTTCAATGCGAACCGCAAGAAACGCTTCCTTAATTTTACGCATCAGGGTGCGTTCGGGGCTCAGGAAGAAGTTACGCGCCAACTGCTGCGTTATGGTACTTGCGCCCTGAGAAGCATGGCCTGAGAACAGCGCTACGCTTGCAGCACGGAAGATGCCCACCGGGTCAACGCCGTGGTGCTCATAAAAGCGGCTGTCTTCTGTTGCGATAAACGCTTTTACCATCACCGGAGGGATCTGGTTCAGGGTCAGTGGAATACGGCGTTTTTCGCCGTACTGAGCAATAAGCTCGCCGTCAGCGCTGTAAACCTGCATTGGAATCTGCAGTCGCACATCTCTCAATGTCGCCACGTCGGGCAACTGGGGCTCGATGTATTTGTATAAACCGTAAATCGAGCCAGCTCCCAGCAGAACGCAACAGACTGCAAGGATTAATAAATACTTTACGAACTTCACCTTAAATTTCCCATCAGGTTTCAATTGGGCAGTTTCTAAACAACCGCGCGGTAGTATAAAGGCAAGCCAGGAGCTTTGATATACCCGTTACTGTTTCGGGGTCAGGGCTGTTTATCATCTGGATAAGGAGATCGAAACCATGATGTTTCCTGGTTGGCGGATTGGCCTGGATATTCAGGCGGAGGGCATACGTGCCGCAGCCGTACAGTGGCACCGGCAAGGGTGGCAGTTGCGCCATTGGTGGCATTTACCTTTCCCGAAACAAACACTTGCGGACGGCATGTTACCCGAACTGGACACACTGCGCGAGGTACTTGCCGCATGGCGTAAAGAAATCCCCGTGCGCCATCATCTGCGGGTTGGTTTTCCTGCACAGAGGGCTTTGCAACGCCAGGTTCCCAGGCCTCCCCAGCGGTTACAGGAATCGGCTCAAGAGAAGTATATCTCGGGTGCAACGGCTCGCCAGTTGCAAATGCCCTCGGAACAACTTTGCTACGACTACCTGGAGGATGATTCGTCATTTTCCGTGACGGCGGCGAAACAGGCGGATATTGCTGCATTGCAGGCCATTTTTGCCAGCATGAATCTCTTTCCCCGTACGATAACGCCGGGAGACAAAATTCTGAGCGCCTTGCCTCAGAATTGTTATCCAGCGCATTGTCGTTTTCTGGTTCATGAAGAGCCGGGCTACTGGCTGTGGGCATCAGTCAATAACCGCAAACGTTCCGGTTGGCTGGATAAACGGCAAACAGTGGATTTCCCGGCTCTATGTCAGCAGTTGGAGGCCAGCGCCGACGAAATTGCCTTTAGCCATGCCGATGCCGGGCGCTCCTGGCCTGCCGGAGCAGAAAGGCTGAATGCCTGGCAACCCCTTGTCCGCCAGCAGCCGCCGTTGCCGCGTCATGGCGGGCTTTACACGCTCGCTTTGGGGCTCGCTCTGGGAGCCGAACGCTAATGATGCCGCTGATGAATCTTCTGCCATGGCGGCCGTTAAAACGCCGTCATCGGCTAAAACTTTGGGGCAGCCTTCTCATATGTGGCGTGCTTTTAATGATGGGGCTGATGCTGCTCTGGACTCAGTTTCTCGCCATGAAAGTGCGCTGGCAACAGGCCCAGTCAACCCAATATGAGGTGCAGGAGTCCGCCCTGAAGGCGCTGTTATCACGTCAACTAACAGAGTTGAAAGATAACCAGCAGCGGTGGGCAATATTGCAGGCGGAGGGGATGCGGAAAGGCAACATTTCACGTTGGGAAAACGTGCTGAATATGCTGGCCTCACGCTTGCCCGAAAACAGCTGGCTGCAGAGTGTTAGCTGGCAAAATGAAAGCGCAACCATCTCTGGCGTAGCGGGAGATGCACGGGAACTGGTGCAGGTTGAAGCAGTTCTGGCTGATTTACCCGGGGCGTTTAAGGTCAAGCCCGGTGAGTTGCGCGATGAAAAACACAAAGGTCTGGTCTTTACCTTCATCTTAAACACCACGGATGGCGAGCATGCTCAGTAACCTGGAGCGCCTCATTGACGGGCATGTTGCATATCGGGTGTTGAGCCTGTTGGTGTGTCTGTTATTAACCGCTTTAGCCTGCTTATGGCTGCTGGTTTGGCCCCTGCGACAGGAATTGCAGGTGAAGGAACAGCACAACCAGCAGCGCTGGCAGCATGTGCTCTCGCAGCAGCGGAAAATTGCCGTTTTGCCGAAACCAGAGCCGCTGCCTGATGCGGTGCCGCTGGAGACGTTTTCTGCCATGGCTGCGGTAAAACGGTCCGGCGGGAGACTGGTGATGTGGCGGCCTGAACCGCGACATTCTGTGTTGGAAATGCTGCTTCCCTGGCCCAATGTGCCGCCCCTTTTTAAGGAACTGACCGGCTATTCAAGCCTGAAGATACCGGCGTTTATCTTGAGTGAGGCCGGGGAAAAAGTGCGGGTTTTGCTTACTCTGGAGTTTATCGATGAAAGCCGCTAGTTGGATGTTACTGGCCGCACTCAGCTCGCCTCTGCAGTCGTCACCGCGTAATCCTTTTCTTTTACCCGTATCACCCTGTGAAGCGCTGCTTAAGCGGCTTGATGGCTGGCAGTTACGCGGCGTGTTTTACCCGACTGGCTCTGCAGAAAGTATTGCCTTAATGCAATTCTCGGGGAAACGCTGGCAAAGGGTAAAAGAAGGTTTGTTTCTGGAGCCTGGTGTGCAGGTGACCACGCTTCTTGAGCGGCAGCTGAGAGCTTCGCTCACCGGCGCCTGCGAAGGACGCTACTACCACTGGAAAATAGAGGGAAGAGTTAATGATAAGGCACATCGTGGCAGGCGTACTGATACTGATGCCCCTGACGGCGTGGACGAATAATCGCGTCACTCTGACGCTAGATGAAACGCCTGTCGTACAGGTGTTGCAGGCGCTGGCCGAGCAGCAAAACTTTAACGTGATGATTGCGCCTGATGTGACGGGGAATCTCTCGCTACGTTTGGCCGATGTGTCGTGGGAGCAGGCTTTCCAGCAGGTACTCAGATTAGCAAACCTGACTTCGTCGAAGACGGGCAATATTCTTCAAATCCAGCAGAAACAGGATCCGGCGCAACGGCGCGCTCAGCAAGAGGCCGCTCGTAAGCAAAAAGCGCTTGAGCAGCCGCTGGTACAAGCGGTTTATACGCCGCGATATGCTGAAGTTGCCGACCTTGCCGCGGGGATCAAAGCTAATGAAGAAAAACTACTTGGACCCAGGGGCGGCATTACCGTGGATAAACGCACAAACCGGCTGGTGGTGCGCGACAGCCAGCAGGCGCAAAAGCGTGTTGCGGCCTGGATTAAAGATATGGATGTTTCGATGGGGCAGGTCGAGCTGTCCGCGCATATTGTCACCATCAACCAGGATAAGCTGCGAGAGCTTGGCGTGAAGTGGAGCGCCCCGGTAGGTGAGACGGCATCCGGGTTATACCAAACCACAACTGTCTCAAGTGAGTTAGCCGTAAACGCGGCAACCACAACGGTAGGGTTTAATATTGGCCGGATCAACGGCCGTATGCTTGAGCTTGAACTCAGCGCGCTGGAGCAGCAGCAACAGCTGGAAATCATCGCCAGCCCACGCTTGCTGGTCGCACACCAACAGTCTGCCAGCATCAAGCAGGGTACTGAAATCCCGTATCAAGTCTCTAATGGCAAGAATGAAGCCACGTCGGTGGAATTTAAGGAGGCGGTGTTAGGTATGGAGGTCATGCCGACGATAAGTCACCACGGAACCATTCGCCTGCAGCTTCGCATCAGTCAAAATATGCCAGGACGCAGCATCCAGCACGCAGATGGGGAAGCCCTCGCCATTGATAAGCAAGAGATTGAAACGCAGGTCGAGGTGAAGGACGGTGAGACGTTGGCGTTAGGCGGAATCTTCCAGCAGCAGAACAACCACACCAGGGATAGCGTTCCTTTACTGGGAAATATTCCTTTTATCGGCCAATTGTTCCGGCACGACGGGAAAAAGCACCAACGTCGGGAATTGGTCGTGTTCATTACGCCCAGGTTGATTGCATTACCTTAGCGTGTTTCCTCTTCCGCCTGCGGGTTTTTCTGCCAAACAGCGCCCAGGTGTTTGACGGCAGAGAGGAATTAGCTTACAAGGTGTACCGTTTCGGGAGGCTGGGTATTGAGAGCCTGCGGCCGGTAAAGCTGGCGCACGGTTTTCGTCCCAAGCTGGGCGCCAGGTGATTTATTCGGTTGCCAAACCCCCTTGAGTGTTGAGATAATTTTTAGTCTGATTCTCGAACTCACGCTTATGAGGTTTCAGTTCATGTCCCGCCGCAGCAAGTTGTTACCGGGCGGGTTTATCATCAACGAATTGTCTTAGTAGTACCGAAAAAATGGCAGAGAAACGCAATATCTTTCTGGTTGGGCCTATGGGTGCCGGCAAAAGCACTATTGGGCGTCAGTTAGCTCAGCAACTCAATATGGAATTTTTCGATTCTGATCAAGAGATTGAGAAACGTACCGGAGCTGATGTGGGCTGGGTATTCGACGTTGAAGGCGAAGAAGGCTTCCGCGATCGCGAAGAAAAAATCATCAACGAACTCACTGAAAAACAGGGCATCGTGCTGGCTACCGGTGGCGGTTCTGTGAAATCTCGTGAAACCCGCAATCGTCTTTCCGCCCGTGGCGTAGTGGTTTATCTTGAAACCACGATTGAGAAACAGCTTGCACGTACTCAGCGCGATAAAAAACGTCCGCTGCTGCAGGTTGAGACTCCACCTCGTGAAGTTCTGGAAGCGCTGGCAGGTGAACGCAATCCGCTGTATGAAGAGATTGCCGATGTCACAATTCGCACCGATGATCAAAGCGCCAAAGTGGTCGCAAACCAGATCATTCATATGCTGGAAAGCAACTGATTCTGGCTTAATCAAGAAACGCCTGCGGGCAAAGCAACAATAAGGTGGGCTCCGCGTAATGGAGAGGCTGACAGTCACTCTCGGGGAACGTAGTTACCCTATTACCATTGCCGCCGGGTTATTCAATGACCCGGCTTCCTTTTGGCCGCTGAAGGCTGGCGACCAGACCATGCTGGTTACCAATGAAACCCTTGCACCGCTCTATCTGGACAAGGTTCGTGGTCTTCTGGAACAGGCAGGCGTTAAAGTGGATACCGTCATTCTTCCGGATGGCGAGCAGTTTAAAAGCCTTGCGGTGCTTGATACCGTCTTTACGGCGCTGTTGGAAAAACCTCACGGCCGCGACACCACCTTGATTGCTTTAGGCGGTGGCGTTGTGGGCGATTTAACCGGTTTTGCCGCAGCGAGCTATCAGCGCGGGGTGCGTTTTATCCAGGTCCCTACCACACTGCTTTCGCAGGTGGACTCCTCCGTTGGCGGTAAAACTGCCGTTAACCATCCCCTCGGCAAAAACATGATTGGCGCGTTTTACCAGCCCGCTTCGGTGGTGGTGGATCTCGACTGCCTGTCGACTTTGCCTGCTCGGGAGCTGGCTTCGGGCCTGGCGGAAGTCATTAAATACGGCATCATTCTGGACGGCGAGTTCTTTGACTGGCTGGAAGAAAACATCGACGCATTGTTAAAGCTGGACGGCAAGGCAATGGCGTACTGCATTCGTCGTTGTTGTGAGCTGAAAGCCGAAGTTGTTGCCGCAGACGAGCGAGAAAGCGGCTTACGTGCTTTACTGAATCTGGGTCATACGTTTGGCCATGCCATTGAAGCTGAAATGGGCTATGGCAACTGGCTGCATGGCGAAGCCGTGGCGGCCGGAATGGTGATGGCGGCGCGTACCGCTCAGCGCCTGGGTCAATTCAGTGAGGCAGAAGTTCAGCGCGTGATTGCGCTGCTGGTGCGAGCCGGGTTACCGGTTAACGGGCCGCAGGAAATGTCCCCTGACGCGTATATGCCCCACATGATGCGTGACAAAAAAGTATTAGCCGGCGAGCTGCGTTTGATTCTGCCGCTGGCGATAGGGAAGAGTGAAGTGCGCGGTGGAGTACCGCACGATGTCGTTCTATCAGCCATTGCTGATTGCCAGCAGGCTTAACAACTAGAATTTTTATAGTATTTAACTTCGGGCGTGATGCAGAGATGAGCATACGCCTTTGAGTGGGGTGTTAAATGGATGAGTTTAAACCAGAAGACGAGCTGAAACCCGATCCAAGCGATCGTCGTCCTGGGCGTTCCCGCAAACCTGACGAGTTCGATAAAGAACCGCAGATCAACGTTGATGACGTCGATCTTGATGCGGACGATCGTCGTCCTTCTCGTTCACGCCGTGAGCGTGAAGAAGAGGTTGAGGAAGAGTACGAAGGTGATGACGGCCTGGCCGCAGAGCCTCGTCCGGCGCGTGGGCGTAAAAAGGCAGCAAAACAGAAAGCACCTGCTTCTCGCCAGCACATCATGATGGGCGTCGGGATTCTGGTCCTGCTGCTGCTTATCATCGGCATCGGTTCAGCCCTGAAAGCACCTTCATCTACCCCAGATACTGCCGAGCAAAAACCAGGCGCGGAGAAGAGCATCGATCTCTCCGGTTCGAACGGTGCGGCACCTGCCGACCAGGCAAATGCTGCTCAGCCACAGGCAGGGAATACCCCAGCGGCTGGCCAGCAGAATCCGCAGGATGTTTCCCTGCCACCTATTTCTTCTACACCAACCCAGGCTCAGACGCAGCCGCAGCCGGAAGGGCAGCAGCGCGTTGAGGTTCCTGGAAACCTGAATAACGCCCTGACTCAGCCTCAGCCTCAGCCTCAGCAACAGGGCCAGATTGACAACGTGGTGAGCAATTCCACGCTGCCAACTGAACCCGCTACCGTCGCGCCAATCGCTGGCAGCAAAACCGAACCGCGTAAGCTGGCCGGTACCCAGGAGCCAACCCGCACCGTTGAATCTCGTCCTGAGCGCAAGAAAACGGTGATTGAGCCTGTGCGTAAAGCCGAGCCTAAACCACAGGTGAAAGCTGAAAGCAAACCAGTGGCAACGGTGAAACGTAGCGAACCTGCCCCGGCGGTTTCAGCTCCGGTCACTGCACCATCAACCAGCGCAGCTACTTCAACCCCGGCTCCGAAAGCAACAGCATCTACTGCGCCAAAAGCAGCACCGCAAGCTGCAGCGACGGCCAGCACTGGCGGCACGGTAACGGGGGATGCGAGCGCCATTAAGAGTGCGCCAGGCAGCCACTACACGCTGCAGCTGAGCTCTTCTTCAAACTCCGCAAACCTGAATGCGTGGGCGAAAAAAGAGAATCTGCAGCACTATATGGTTTACCAGACTCAGCGTAACGGTCAGCCTTGGTTCGTGCTGGTGAGCGGTGTTTATGCCACGAAAGACGATGCAAAACGCGCGGTGACAAGCCTGCCGGCAGACGTTCAGGCTAAGAATCCGTGGGCAAAACCTATTCATCAGGTGCAGTCTGACCTCAAGTGAAAATAAGCGCAGTCGCTGTCGGAGCCTTTCCACAGCTGGATAAGGTGTAAATAGTAAGACAGCATGAAAAAAAATCGCGCTTTTCTGAAATGGGCAGGGGGGAAATTCCCCCTGCTGGACGACATAAAAAAGCATCTGCCGGAAGGCGACTGTCTGATTGAGCCCTTTGTTGGCGCGGGGTCGGTATTTCTTAATACCGACTACTCACGCTACGTCCTCGCCGATATCAATAGCGATCTGATTAACCTCTACGACATTGTCAAAAACCGCGCAGATGAGTACGTGCGGGAGTCTCGTTTGCTCTTTACCAAAGCGCAAAACGAGGAAGCGATTTATTACGCTTGCCGCACTGAGTTTAACCAATGCACTGACAAATTCCGGCGCGCGGTGTTGTTTTTGTACCTCAACCGCCATTGTTACAACGGCCTGTGCCGTTATAATCTGCGCGGTGAATTTAACGTACCGTTTGGCCGCTACAGCAAACCTTACTTCCCTGAAGAGGAACTGTACAACTTTGCCGAACGGGCTAAAAATGCCACTTTTGTCTGCCAGTCTTATGATGTCAGCATGGTAAACGTTGCTGCGGGTTCCGTAGTGTATTGCGATCCGCCCTATGCGCCGCTTTCCGCCACCGCCAACTTTACCGCTTATCACACGGACAGCTTCAGTATGGTGCAGCAGCAGCACCTGGCCGAGCTGGCTGAAAGGCTGCGGGAGCAGAGTATTCCGGTGCTGATTTCTAATCATGACACCGAGCTGACTCGCCAGTGGTATCAGAACGCCACCGATTTCCATAAGCTGCAGGTTCGCCGCAGCATCAGCCGAAACGGTGGTAAACGTAACAAGGTGGACGAACTTCTGGCCCTTTATAAAGCGAAGGTTGCCTGAGCCGTTTCGCCCGCCGCCGAAAGATGAATGACTCCTGGAGAAGCGGATGAAACAGTATTTGATTGCCCCCTCAATCCTCTCTGCCGACTTCGCCCGACTGGGCGAGGATACGGCTAAAGCACTTGCCGCAGGTGGTGACGTCGTCCATTTTGACGTTATGGACAACCACTACGTCCCTAACCTGACGATGGGGCCAATGGTGCTTAAGGCGCTGCGCGATTACGGTATCACTGCGCCTATCGACGTTCACCTGATGGTGAAACCCGTTGACCGCATCATTCCTGATTTCGCCGCGGCCGGTGCCAGCATTATTACCTTCCATCCTGAAGCCTCTGAACATGTCGATCGCTCTCTGCAACTGATCAAAGAACACGGCTGTAAAGCGGGCCTGGTACTGAACCCGGCGACCTCGCTTTCCTGGCTGGATCACGTCATGGACAAACTGGATGTCATTTTGCTGATGTCCGTCAACCCTGGTTTTGGCGGCCAGTCGTTTATTCCACACACGCTGGAAAAACTGCGCCAGGTTCGCGAACGTATTGATGCCTCCGGCTATGATATTCGCCTTGAAGTGGATGGCGGCGTCAAAGCCGACAACATTGCGGAAATTGCCGCCGCGGGCGCGGATATGTTCGTTGCAGGTTCCGCTATTTTCGGCCAGCCTGATTATAAAGCGGTGGTTGACCGCATGCGTTCTGAACTGGCTAAGGTAAGTCATGGATAAGTTTCAAAAAATTCGGGGTGTTGCCTTCGATCTCGACGGCACGCTCATCGACACGGCGCTTGGCCTGAGTCAGGCCGTTGATCTGGCTCTTTATGCGCTTGAACTGCCTGTGGCCGGCGAAGATCGCGTTGTCACCTGGATCGGCAACGGCGCAGATATCATGATGCAGCGGGCGCTTAAGTGGTCGCTGAAAGATAAAGAACCCGACCTCGCCCAGCTGAATATGGCGCGCAAACTGTTCGATCGCTTCTATGCGGAAACGGCGGAAGAGGGGAGCTTCTTGTTCCCTGGCGTAGCCGCAACGCTTGCTGCACTGAAAGAAAAAGGCCTGCCGCTCGCCGTCGTCACCAACAAACCCACGCCTTTTGTCACGCCGCTGCTGGAAGATCTGGGCATTGCCCATTATTTCCAGACCATCATCGGCGGGGACGATGTGAAAGAGAAAAAGCCACACCCGGAAGCGCTGTACAAAGTCATGGAAACCCTGGGGCTGGCGGCGGATGAGCTGCTTTTTGTCGGCGATTCCCGTAATGACATTCAGGCTGCACAGGCGGCCGGCTGCCCAAGCGTCGGCCTGACCTGGGGCTATAACTATGGCGAAGCGATTGGGCTGAGCAACCCGGACGTTGTGTTCGATCGTTTCGAAGACTTATTGCCCGCTTTCGGGCTACCACCTTTAGCAAATCAGGAAGCAGAACATGAGTAAGCCCATCGTATTTAGCGGCGCCCAGCCGTCAGGCGAATTAACTATCGGTAACTACATGGGTGCGCTGCGTCAGTGGGTAAACATGCAGGATGATTACCATTGCATTTACTGCATCGTTGACCAGCATGCGATCACCGTTCGTCAGGACCCGACCGCGCTGCGCAAAGCGACGCTGGACACTCTGGCGCTGTATCTGGCCTGTGGTATTGACCCGAAAAAAAGCACCATCTTTGTTCAGTCCCACGTGCCGGAGCACGCGCAGCTGGGCTGGGTGCTGAACTGCTACACCTATTTCGGCGAGCTGAGCCGCATGACGCAGTTCAAGGACAAATCTGCCCGCTATGAAGAAAACATCAACGCCGGCCTGTTTGACTACCCGGTGCTGATGGCCGCAGACATTCTGCTGTATCAGACCAACCAGGTCCCGGTGGGTGAAGACCAGAAACAGCATCTGGAGCTGAGCCGCGACGTGGCCAGCCGCTTCAACGCGCTGTACGGCGACATCTTCAAAGTGCCTGAGCCATTTATTCCCAAGTCCGGTGCCCGCGTGATGTCCCTGCTGGAGCCGACCAAGAAGATGTCCAAGTCTGACGATAACCGCAATAACGTCATCGGCCTGCTGGAAGATCCGAAATCCGTGGTGAAGAAGATCAAGCGCGCGGTGACCGACTCCGAAGAGCCGCCTGTGGTGCGCTACGACGTGAAAGAGAAGGCGGGCGTTTCTAACCTGCTGGACATTCTTTCCGGCGTCACCGGCAAAGCGATTCCTGAGCTGGAAGCCAGCTTTGAAGGCAAGATGTATGGTCATCTGAAGGGCGAAGTGGCGGAAGCCGTGTCCGGTATGCTGACCGAGCTTCAGGAGCGCTATCACCGTTACCGTAACGACGAAGCTTTCCTGCAGCAGGTCATGAAAGAGGGCGCTGAAAAAGCCCGCGCCCGCGCTGGAGAGACGCTGAAAAAGGTCTACGAAGCGATCGGTTTCGTCGCGCATCCATAATCTTTCCCTATGAATAACCCGCCGCCTGGCGGGTTATTTCTTTTTTGTGACTGCATTCTCCTTTTGTCATTTTCCCCTTTGCCATCTATATTCAATTTTATGAAGATATATTCATTCAATAAATTGAAGATAACCGATGAGCCGCAGCTTTATTAAAAAAGAGGGCGTTGCCCAGTCCAGCCTGGCCCGCTATTTACTGGGTGAGAAATGTGGTAACAGGTTGAAAACCATAGATGAATTAGCTAGTGAATGCGGCTTTTCCGTTGGCCTGACGCAGGCCGCGTTGAAGACGCTGGAGAAGGCCGGGGCCGTGAGCGTTGAGCGCCGTGGCCGCAACGGCAGCTACCTGCTGAGCATGGATAACAAAGCCCTATTGGCGTTCGCGGACATCGGCAATGTAGTGTGTGCTATGCCGCTGCCGTACACCCGGCTTTATGAAGGGCTTGCCAGCGGTCTGAAGGCGCAGTTTGACGGGATCCCGTTTTATTATGCCCATATGCGTGGGTCGGATGTTCGCGTGGAATGTCTGCTGAATGGCGTTTATGACCTGGCCGTCGTGTCCAGGCTGGCAGCGGACAGCTACCTCAGCAACCCGGATCTTTTTATCGCGCTGGCGCTGGGGCCGCACACTTACGTGGGCGAGCACAAGCTGATTTGCCGCGCCGGGCAGCAGGAGAGCATCCGCCGTATTGGGATTGATCCTCGTTCGGCGGATCAGCGCATCATGACGGATGTGTATTTCTCCGGGCAGGATGTGGAATTGCTTGATGTGTCGTACCACGAATGTCTGCACAGAATCGCGAAGGGCAGCGTGGATGCGGTGATTTGGAACGTCAGCAACGAAGCCGATTTGACGGCACTGGGGCTGACTACCCTCCCGTTAAGCGGGGACAAATGCTTCCTGACGGCATCGGAAGCGGTGGTGCTGACGCGAAGTGAAGATATCCCTATTCAGCAATTGCTGAGAACGGTGGTGGATAAGAATGCCCTGCTGGCGCATCAGCAAAGCGTGCTGAGCGGTGAACAGGAACCAAGCTATTGACAGAGGTAATCAGTATGGAAGACCGGCTCAATCTGCTCTGCGAGGCAGGCGTCATCGACCGGGATATTTGTGATGGCATGAAAGTGGTTGTGACGCAGCTGGAGACCCACTGGGCTATTCCGCTGCAGAACGATCAGGGGGCAATGGCGATCACCCACATGGCTAACGCGCTGATGCGCAGCCGCCGTGGGGAAGAGGTGAACCCACTGGATGAAGAGCTGTTGGCGGAGATTAAAACCGACAGCGTCTTTGGTGATGTTGAGCAGGCCCACCACGCATTGCTGGCGCCGTTCAACGTGCAGCTGCATCCGAACGAAGAAGGGTATCTGCTGGCTAACCTGTTCAGCCTGTGGCTGATTCATAAGGGCTAACGGATTTATTTACAGCGTTTTTTCTTAGCTTAAATATTCAAAAAAATGATTATTTAAGAGGTTTATTTATCAGGTCGCGAGGCAAGGCATGTTTATTGAGGCACTCAAGGCACAGAACCCGGCGTTGATTGATGCGGCCAGAACGCTTTGGCGGCAGGGCGCGGTACTTCCCGATACCTGGATTATCGATGTCGATCAGGTTCTGGAGAACGGCCGGAAACTGCTCGCGGCCGCGCAGAAGCACGGCATCACGCTCTACTTTATGACCAAGCAAATCGGGCGTAACCCCTGGCTTGCCAACAAGCTGATTGAGTTGGGCTTTAAAGGCGCCGTGGCCGTTGATTTTAAAGAAGCCCGCACGCTGCGTGAAGCCAATGTGCCCGTCTCACATGTGGGCCATCTGGTGCAGGTGCCGGTGGCCCTGGTTGAAGAGAATGTGAACGGCGAGACGGAAATCATCACGCTTTTCTCGCTGGAAAAAGCCCGCGAAGTGTCCGATGCCGCGCTGGCGAGCGGGCGTGTTCAGGCTGTAATGCTGAAGGTATTCGCCGAGTACGACCGACTTTACCCGGGCCAGGAAGCCGGTTTTCCGCTCGGTGAGCTGGACGACGTGGTACGTGCCATTCGCGCAATGCCTGGCATTCGGCTTGCCGGGCTGACGCATTTCCCCTGTCTGCTCTGGAACGAAGAGCAGCAACAGACGCAGCCAACCCGCAACTTGATCACGCTGCTGAAGGCGCGAGACTTGCTGCACGAACAGGGGATTGAGATCGAGCAAATCAACGCGCCGTCGGCCTCAAGCTGCAGCACTTTCTCCATTCTGGCTGAGCACGGGGTAACTCATGCCGAACCGGGCCACGCGCTGACCGGCACCATTCCGGCGAACCAGCATGGCGATCAGCCCGAGGCGATTGCCATGCTCTATCTGACAGAAGTTTCCCATCAGTTTCAGGGCAAAAGCTATTGCTTCGGCGGGGGATATTATCGTCGCGGCCATGCGCAGAATGCGCTGGTGTTCAGCCGCGATGTGCAGCCCGAGCAGGCGCGATTGCTGCCGCCAGACAACACCAGCATTGATTATCACCTGGCGCTGGAGGGCCACTACCCCGTTGGCAGCCCGGTGGTGATGTGCTTCCGCACGCAGATTTTTGTCACCCGCAGCGACGTGGCGCTGGTGTCCGGCATCCAGAGCGGGAACCCGGTGCTCGAAGCGCTGTACGACAGCCTTGGGCATCCGATTCCGGGAGGTCAACATGAGTAAGTTTCTGGTGCTGGTCATAGACAGCTTCGGCGTGGGCGCAATGGACGATGTACCGGACGTCAGGCCGCAGGACATCGGCGCGAATACCTGCGGACATATCCTGCAGCACTTTCCCGACCTGCGTTTACCCACGCTTGAGAAGCTGGGCCTGATTAACGCGCTGGGTTTTACGGCCAATGTGATGCTGCCGAACGCCGATGCCGCGTATGGCACAGCCGAATTGCAGCATGAAGGTGGGGACACTTTTATGGGTCACCAGGAAATTTTGGGCACAAGGCCACAAACGCCACTCCGTATGCCGTTTTCTGCAGTGATCGACGACGTAGAACGTGAACTGGCTGACGCTGGCTGGCAGGTTGAACGCAGAGGTGGCGAGCTGCAGTTTCTGTGGGTAAACCAGGCTGTCGCCGTGGGAGATAACCTTGAGGCCGATCTTGGACAGGTGTTTAACATCAGCGGCAATCTCAGCACCATACCGTTTGAGCAGGTACGCGCCATTGGTGAAGTCGTGCGCCGCTGCGTCAAAGTGGGTCGGGTCATTGCCTTTGGTGGCTTGCTTGAGAGCAGCGAGCAGCTGATTAACGCCGCGGAAGAGAAACAGGGGCTTTATGTCGGCATTAACGCCCCGCGTTCCGGGGTATACAAAAGTGGGTTCCAGGTGGTGCATATGGGCTACGGCGTGGATGCCAGCGTTCAGGCTCCACAGCAGCTGCATCAGGTCGGTGTTAAAACCGTGCTGGTGGGTAAAGTGGCGGATATTGCGATTAACCCGCACGGCATCAGCTACCAGAATCTGGTCGATTCGCAGCGCATTCTTGATATCACCCGGGATGAGCTGAATAAACCTGGCAGCGCCTTTATTTGTACCAACATTCAGGAAACCGATCTGGCGGGCCACGCTGAAGACGTTGCGCGCTATGCCGAGCGGCTTGAGCTGGTAGACAAAAACCTGGCTCTGCTGATGGCCGATATGCAGGTCGGGGATTGCCTGGTCGTCATGGCGGATCACGGGAACGACCCGACGATTGGCCACAGCAAGCACACTCGTGAAAACGTGCCGTTGCTGGTTTGGCAGCCCGGTATAACAGGCACTTATCTGGGCGCACGCGCTACGCTTTCTGATGTCGGCGCCACGGTTTGTGACTTTTTTAGGGCAGCCGCGCCGCAGAACGGAACGTCGTTCCTGCCGCTGCTGAATGTCTCTTCAACAGGTGGAGTGAATCATGACGGGGTATAAGCATATCGATCCATCGGGCTATACCTATGCCCACGAGCATCTTCATATCGATCTTTCCAGCTTCAAGGACAACATCGATTGCCGACTGGATCAGTACGAGCTGATTTGCGGTGAAATGAAGTCACTCTACGCGCAGGGTGTGCGCAATATCATTGAAATGACCAACCGCTACATGGGGCGCAACCCACAGTTCCTGCTGGATATCATCCGTGAGACCGGAATGAACGTGATGGCCTGCACCGGTTACTATCAGCACGATTTCTTCCCGCCGCACGTGGCCACCACGCCGGTTAAAGTGCTGGCGCAGGAGATGATCGATGAAATAGAAATTGGCATCGACGGCACGGCGTTAAAAGCGGGAATCATCGCGGAAATAGGCTCCAGCGTGGACGTTATCACCCCGGTGGAGAAGCGAGTTTTCCAGGCGGCAGCCATCGCGCATCATGAAACCGGCAGGCCGATTTCAACCCATACGTCATTCAGCACCATGGGCCTTGAGCAACTGGCGCTTCTGAAGTCATGGTGCGTGGATCTTTCCCGCGTCACCGTCGGGCACTGCGACCTGAAAGACAATCTGGACAACATCCTGCGGATGATCGATCAGGGCGCCTACGTCCAGTTCGATACCATCGGCAAAAACAGCTATTACCCGGACGAAAAACGCATTGCGATGCTGAGCGCGCTTAAAGATCGCGGACTGCTCGACCACGTCATGCTGTCGATGGACATTACTCGTCGCTCCCATTTGAAAGCGAACGGCGGGCCAGGTTTTAACTATTTGCTTACCACGTTTGTGCCGATGCTGCTGGAGGCCGGTTTCAGCCAGCCAGACGTCGATTTGATGTTACGTGACAACCCCTCTGTCTTTTATAAGTAAGGATTTCCCATGAAAAAGATCGGTGTCGCTGGCCTACAGCGCGAACTCATCAAACAAACCATCGAAACCGCCGCGCCGGGCAGCTTCGAAGTGTTTATCTATAACGACATGGACGCCGCGCTGAAGGTGAAATCCGGCCAGCTTGATTACTATATTGGGGCCTGTAATACCGGGGCAGGTGCGGCATTGTCTATCGCCATCGCGGTGATTGGCTACAACCGCAGCTGCACCATCGCTAAGCCCGGCATTAAAGCGAAAGAAGAGCAAATTGCCCGCCTGGTTTCAGAAGGCAAAGTGGCGTTTGGTCTCTCCGTTGAGCATATCGAGCACGCCATCCCGTTGCTCGTTAACCACTTAAAATAAAGGCATCCGTATGGAATTCTACCTTCACCTTGTTGTTGTTGCCTTGCTGACCGGGATGACGGCTTTACTGGCGCACCGCTCCGCGGCGGTGTTCCATGACGGGATTCGACCGATTCTGCCGCAGCTTATTGAAGGCAATATGAACCGCCGCGAGGCGGGGAGTATCGCTTTCGGCCTGAGCATCGGCTTTGTGGCTTCCGTCGGGATCTCCTTCACCCTGAAAACCGGGCTGCTTAACAGCTGGCTGCTGTTCCTGCCGACCGACATCCTCGGCGTGCTGGCGGCCAACAGCGTGCTGGCGTTTGGGCTGGGTGCCGTTTGGGGGCTCCTGATCCTGACCTGCCTGGTGCCGGTCAACCACCTGCTGACCGCGCTGCCGGTAGATGTTCTCGGCTCGTTGGGTGAGCTGAGTTCTCCGGTAGTATCTGCCTTTGCGCTATTCCCGTTGGTCGCGATTTTCTACCAGTTTGGCTGGAAGAACAGCCTGTTCGCGGCGGTGGTTGTGCTGCTGACTCGCGTGCTGGTGGTGCGTTTCTTCCCACAGCTGAACCCGGAGTCGATCGAGATTTTCGTGGGTATGATTATGCTGCTGGCGATTGCGATTTTTCAGGATCTGCGCTCCCGGGATAAACATGAACACGATGCTCACGGGCAGTCGGTGTTTGAAGAGCGGACGTCCCGTATTATCAAGAATTTGCCGTATATCGCCATCGTTGGCGGGCTGATCGCCACCGTTGCCAGCATGAAGCTGTTTGCGGGCAGCGAGGTCTCTATCTTTACGCTGGAAAAAGCCTACAAGGTTGGGCTGGATCCGACCCAGTCTCAAAGCCTGATTGATCAGGCCGCACTGGCTGAGTTTATGCGTGGCGTGGGCTTTGTGCCGATGATTGCCACGACGGCGCTGGCGACCGGCGTTTATGCCGTGGCCGGGTTCACCTTTGTATTCGCCGTCGGCTACCTGATTGCTAGCCCGCTACTCGCTTTTGTGGTCGGGGCGCTGGTAATTTCCGCTGAAGTCCTGCTGCTGCGCTCTATCGGGAAATGGCTGGGCCGCTATCCTTCGGTGCGTAACGCCTCGGACAACATCCGCAACGCGATGAACATGCTGATGGAGATGGCGCTGCTGATTGGCTCTATCTTTGCCGCCATCAAAATGGCGGGTTATACCGGCTTCACCCTTGCGACAGCGCTGTACTTCCTGAACGAATCGCTGGGTCGCCCGGTGCAGAAAATGGCCGCGCCGGTTGTGGCGGTGATGATAACCGGCATTGTGTTGAATATTCTGTTCTTCTGCGGCCTGTTTATCCCGGCCTAAGGGAGTTATGTGGAAAGCTGGCCATTGCAAAGCCTGAGCCTGGCTCAGGCCCAGCAGAAGCAGTTCGCCCTGGTGGATATCATCTGCCGGCATTTTCCTGGGGCTGATTTTCTGAGCCTGGGGGATATCGGCCTGGTGCCCGGTCTCAATCAGCCCAGCACCACGCAGCGGGTTGAGGCCGTTCTGGCTGATTTCTTCTCTGCGCCAGCCGCCGCGCTGGTGCAGGGAGCCGGCACCGGGGCTATTCGTAGCGGGCTGGTGGCATTGCTAAACGCTGGCGATAAGCTGCTGATTCATCAGGCTCCGCTGTACCCAACCACGGCGGTTATCGCCGAACAGATGGGGCTGGAGCTGATTCGGTCAGATTTCAATACGTTAAATGATGTGGAAGCCGCTATTGCGGCTCATCGTCCGGCTGCAGCTTTGATTCAGCATTCCCGCCAGACATTGGATGACGCCTATTCATTGGCTGATGTGGTGGCCTGTTTTAATCGCCACGCTTTGCCGTCGCTGGCCGACGATAATTATGCGGTGATGAAGGTCGACAACATCGGCTGCGAGTGTGGAGCCACGCTGTCGACCTTCTCCTGCTTTAAGCTATTCGGCCCGGTGGGCGTTGGCGTTGTGGTCGGTGATAAATCGGCCGTTCAGGCTGTGCGTCAGAGCATGTACTCGGGCGGCAGTCAGGTGCAGGGCTTCCAGGCTATGGAGGTGCTGCGCGGGTTAGTCTTCGCCCCGGTGATGCATGCCGTTCAGGCGCAGGTGAACGATGCGCTGGTTGCATTATTGTCTCAGGGCGCTGTGCCTCAGGTTAAAAGTGCATTTATCGCCAATGCGCAGTCGAAGGTGCTGCTGGTGGAGTTTCATCGACCGATTGCCGAAAAAGTGTTGGCGGCCGCACAAAAGCTGGGTGCATTACCTTATCCGGTAGGCGCAGAATCTAAGTATGAAATCCCGCCGCTTTTTTATCGGCTTTCCGGGACCTTTAGACAGTCTGAGCCGGAGCTGGAAAAGCGGATGATCCGCATCAACCCGAACCGCAGCGGCGCAGAAACCGTGTTAAGAATTTTGCGGGAAAGCTGTGCAGAGGCAGAAAAGTAAAAGGGAGGCTGGTGCCTCCCTTGGTATTTAATGGTTTGAGAACCAGTTTAGCCTGTCACGAAGGCCCACCACTCGGCCTACAATAATCAGCGCCGGGCTGCCAACCTGGGTGGCCAGCTCGCCTAATTGGTTTAGGGTGCCGTCCACGACGCGCTGATTCACCGCCGTGCCGTTTTCTACCAGCGCAACCGGCATGCTCTCTTCCATCCCGTGGGCGATCAGCTGCTGCTGAATAGCCGAGGCCTGATTAAGCCCCATGTAAAACACCAGCGTTTGTTTCTCTGCCGCCAGGTTAGCCCAGTCGAGTTCGCCCCCGGTTTTCAAATGGCCGGTGACCAGGCGCACGCTTTGCGCGTAATCCCGGTGAGTAAGTGGAATGCCTGAGTAGGCGGAACAGCCGGAAGCTGCGGTGATCCCTGGCACGACAGAGAACGGAATTCCGCCGTTGCACAGCGTTTCCAGCTCTTCACCGCCGCGCCCGAAGATAAACGGATCGCCGCCTTTCAGACGAACTACGCGTTTACCTTTTTGCGCCTCCCGCAGCAGGATTTGGTTAATCTCTTCCTGCGGCACGCAGTGGTAGCCCGCCCGCTTGCCGACAAACACGCGGTCTGCATCGCGGCGGACCAGATTCATGATGTCGTCCGACACCAGGCGGTCATAAACTACAACATCGGCCTGCTGAATTTGCTGCAGGCCTTTCAGCGTCAGCAAGCCAGCATCCCCGGGGCCAGCGCCAACCAGCACCACTTCACCTCGGTGATCGAGCGGGGTGGAGAACAGCGATTCCGTCTCTTTTTCAACGGCAAGCTGGTCTTCGTTGGCCAGATACTGCGCCAGGCGATCGTTAGTGAAAAACTTCTCCCAGAAGCGGCGACGCTCGCCCATGGTGGCAAAAGCTTGTTTCACACGGCCACGCAGAGTACCTGCAAAAGCGGCGATTTTACCCAGATGCAGCGGCAAGCTGGCTTCCAGCTTTTCGCGCAGCAGTCGGGCCAGAACAGGGGACGTGCCGCCGGAAGAGACGGCGATCATCAGCGGGGAGCGGTCGATAATCGACGGCATAATGAAGCTCGCCTGTTTCGGCGCATCCACCACGTTGCAGAAGATCCGGCGGGATTCAGCGGCGTCGCTAACCTGCTGATTCACCTCATCGTTGTCGGTGGCGGCAATTGCCAGCCAGCTTTCGTCCAGCAGCGTTTCAGAGAACGCCCCTTCGGCCAGCGTCAGCATATTTTGCTCAGCCCACACCTTAAACTGTGGGCTAAATTCGAGGGCGTTAACGGTGATGCGCGCACCTGCCTCCAGCAATAAACGCGCTTTGCGTTCAGCGACATCGCCACCGCCTACCAGCAGGCAGGCGCGGCCACGTAACTGACAAAATATCGGCAGGTGATCCACGGTCAATCCTCAATTAATTACGGGCGGTTTCCGCTGCGCCTGCGGCGGCAGGCTGCGGGCGTTCGGCTTTCGGCGTAGCATACCAATAACCCAGACCCATGAATACCACGCCGGAAAGGGTGTTCCCCAGCGTGACCCACAGCAGGTTATGGCCGATGCCGGACAGCGTGTAAGCCTCGCTATGATGGCCAAACCAGGACAGGGCAAACAGTGTCATGTTGGCGATGGAGTGCTCGTAGCCGGAGGCAATAAATGCCAGCAGGCACCACCAGATTGCGATGAACTTCGCCGCCCCTTCGGTGCGAATTGCCATCCAGATTGCCAGGCAAACCAGCCAGTTACACAGCGCCCCTTTAAAGAACAGCACCATCGCTGGTGCAGTGGTTTTTGCCAGCGCGACGGCGTGCACGATACTGGTATCTACCGGCAGCAGACTACCGCCGCCCCAGCTATACAACAGCGCGACAAATACCGAGCCGACCAGGTTGCCCAGCCAGGTTTGCGGCAGAATCGCCCACATTTGGCCGTGAGAGATGGTGCCGGCTTTCACGCCGAAGGTCAGGAACATGGTGTGCCCGGTGAACAGCTCGGAACCGGCGATAATCACCAGCGTCAGGGCGATCCCGAAGGTCGCCCCCATCACCAGCGGACGAATGGCCGGATCGAGTAAATTACCGAGGGTGAAAATCAGGATGATGCCAAGGCCAACGTAGGCCCCAGCCATGGCGGAACTGACCCAGAAGCCCAGAGGATTTGTCTGCGAGAGACGGTTAATGCGCGCGGCATTCGCTGCACACTTATTGATGGTGTCGGTGAACATTTTTGCTATCCCAATGAGGTTAAAAAATAAAAATTAAAAAAAACTGATTTCCCCTCACCCTAACCCTCTCCCTGGGGGAGAGGGGATCGCCGGAGAAGCCTTTGTGACTTTCTCCCTCTCCTGGAGGGAGAGGGCCGGGATGAGGGCGAATGGATTATGCTTTTATCTGCACCAGCCCGTCCTGCACGCGCGCTTCATAGTGCGGTACGGAACGGCTTTCATCTTCCAGGCACAGGCCGTCCCGCAGGCGGAAGTGCTGCTTTTTCAGCGGGCTGGCAACCCACAGCTCGGCCTGATGTTCTGCAATCAGTCCGCGGGAAAGCACGCTGGCTTCAAAGAACGGGTCGATATTACTGATGGCGTAAACCTGCTCGTCTTTACGCGGGCGGAAAATAGCCACCTGCGCCGAACCGACCAGGGCGCAAACGCCGGTTGCTGGCAGGATATCGTCTAGCTGACAAACGGTTGTCCACTGGCTCATGCGTGTTCCTCCACTTCTACCAGAGTGACCGGAATACGCTCATGCGGCGTGGCCGGACGGTGTTGATCGCGCTCGCTAACAATTTGCACATTCGGGTCGCGCTGCGGGCTGTTGATAAAGTGTTTGAAGCGAACCTGCGCCTGCGGCGTGTTCACGGTTTCCGTCCACTCGCAGATTACTTTCTCGCGCAGGCGGTTAAGCTCCGTTTCAAGCTGATCGTTCAGGCCCAGCTTGTCATCGACAATCACGCTACGCAGGTAATCAATGCCGCCTTCCAGGTTTTCCAGCCAGACGGAAGTACGGGTAAGTTTGTCGGCGGTGCGGATGTAGAACATCATGAAGCGGTCGAGATACTTGATGATGGTGTCGCGGTCGAGGTCCGCCGCCAGCAGGTCCGCATGGCGCGGTTTCATGCCGCCGTTACCACACACATACAGGTTCCAGCCCTTCTCCGTGGCGATAATACCCACGTCTTTGCCCTGCGCTTCCGCACATTCGCGGGTACAGCCGGAGACACCAAACTTCATTTTGTGTGGGGTGCGGATGCCTTTGTAGCGGTTTTCCAGCTCGACGCCAAAGCCTACGCTGTCGCCTACGCCGTAGCGGCACCAGGTGCTGCCGACGCAGGTTTTCGCCATACGCAACGCTTTGGCATAGGCGTGGCCGGTTTCGAACCCGGCTTCAATCAGCTGACGCCAGATTTCTGGCAAATCGTCCTTTTGTGCGCCGAACAGGCCGATGCGCTGAGAGCCGGTGATTTTGGTATACAGGTTGTATTCGCGGGCGATGCGACCCACTTCCATCAGTCCTTCAGGCGTGATTTCGCCGCCTGCCGAGCGCGGGATCACCGAGTAGGTGCCGTCTTTCTGAATGTTGCCGAGGAAGTTATCGTTGGTGTCCTGCAGCGGCGTCAGCTCAGGCTGCAGGACGTAGTCGTTCCAGCAGGAAGCCAGCAGCGAACCCACGGTGGGTTTACAGACTTCGCAGCCGTAACCCTTGCCGTATTTGTGCAGCAGCTGGTCGAAGGATTTGATTCCTTCCACGCGGATCAGGTGGTACAGCTCCTGGCGCGAGAAGGCGAAGTGTTCGCACAGGTTGTTGTTCACTTCGATACCGGCTTTGGCCAGCTCGGCGTTCAGCACCTGAGTCACCAGCGGAATACAGCCACCGCAGCCGGTCCCTGCCTTGGTTTCGGCCTTCAGCGCCGCCACGGTGTGGCAGCCTTTGTTGATGGCTTTGATCAGGTCGCCTTTGGTGACGTCAAAGCAGGAGCAGATCTGCGCGCTTTCCGGCAGCTTATCGACGCCGATAGACGGTTTGCCGCTGCTGGCGTGTGCCGGCAGGATCAGCGCATCCGGGTTTTCCGGCAGCTCAATTGCGTTCAGCACCAGCTGCAGCAGGTTGCCGTAGTCGCTGGTGTCGCCCACCAGTACGGCACCAAGCAGGGTTTTATTGTCTTCGCTAACCACCAGGCGCTTGTAAACCTCTTTGCTTTCATCGAGGTAAACGTAGCTGCGGGCGTTAGGCGTGCGGGCGTGCGCATCGCCAATGCCGCCGACATCAACGCCGAGCAGTTTCAGCTTAGCGCTCATGTCGGCGCCTTCAAAGGTGTTTTCCGTGCCGAGCAGGTGGTCGACCGTGACCTGAGCCATTTTATAACCCGGCGCAACTAGCCCAAAAACGCGGTTATTCCAGCTGGCACACTCCCCGATGGCATAAATATCCGGATCGGAAGTCTGGCACTTATCGTTGATGGTGATCCCGCCGCGCTGGGCCGTTTCGAGCCCACATTGCGTAGCCAGCTTGTCCTGCGGACGAATACCGGTGGAGAAGACGATGAAATCCACTTCCAGCTCGCTGCCGTCAGCAAAACGCATTGTTTTACGGGCTTCAGTGCCCTGCTGGACGATTTCCTGGGTGTTTTTGCCGGTATGCACACGCACGCCCATGCGCTCGATTTTGCTGCGCAGTTGTTCGCCGCCCATGCGGTCAAGCTGCTCGGCCATCAACATTGGCGCGAATTCGATAACGTGGGTTTCCACGCCAAGGTTTTTCAGCGCCCCGGCCGCTTCCAGCCCCAGAAGGCCACCGCCGACGACGGCCCCGCGTTTGCTGCGGCGGGCGCAGGACTCAATGGCATTAAGGTCTTCGATGGTGCGGTAAACGAAGCAGTCCTGGGTTTCAGAGCCTTTAATCGGCGGGATCCACGGGTAAGAACCTGTCGCCATCACCAGTTTGTCGTAATAAACGGTGCGGCCGGTATTGGAATGGATCACTTTTTCCTGGCGATTGATGGTGATGGCACGTTCGCCAACCAGCACTTTTACGCCATGTTTTTCGTAGTAGCCGTCGCGGACAAGGGAGAGTTCTTCAGCGGTATGATGGGAGAAATAAGAAGAAAGGTGTACGCGATCGTAGGCTTTACGCGGCTCTTCACAAAATACGGTGATGTCGAACTGGTCCGGCGGGGCCTTATCAAGTAAGTCTTCGATAAAGCGATGGCCAACCATGCCATTACCGATAACTGCGATTCTGACTTTGCTCATAATTGCCTCAATTTCTTTTCTATTACCGCCTACCTTAACGATTCAGCTGTGGTGATTATTGATGCAAATCAAATGCGCCTTTATATACCCATTAAGAGGTATATCATTGATTTTGATGTGCTTTTGTAAGTTATGGAATTGTCTGGTTTTCCGCCAGTAGCAGGCGTTAGAGGATATTCAGTTCAGCAAAGGGTTCGCGCGGAGCCGGGCAACAATAAAGTCAACAAAAGTGCGTACTTTGGCGGAAGCGTGGCGGCCTTCGGTATGCACCACATGTATGGGGAGTGGCTCAAGCTCGTATTCGCTCAGTACGATTTGCAGTTCCCCCTCGTGCAGGGCTGGCGCTATCTGATAATCCAGGACTCGCGTCAGCCCCCAGCCTGCTTTTGCGGTGGCAATCGATGACTCGTTGTTGTTGCACTGGAGCGCGGCGTTGATCATGACGCGTTGTTCACCCGCAAAGCGCCACTCCGGTGAGGCCCAGGCACTGGCCGAAGAGACAATACGGTGGTTTTTGAGGTCCGCAGGTGTCAACGGTGTGCCATGTTTTTCCAGGTAACCTGGGGAAGCGCAAACGACCCGGCGCACGGTGCCGACTTTGGTTGCCGTCAGCCCTGAATCGGGCAAATGCCCAATGCGAACGGCGACATCGATTCCTTCTTCGATGATGTTTACCTGGCGATCAACGAACAGTGACCGGGCGCGCATGGTTGGCCACGCATCAAGATAATCAGTGATCGCCGGCAAGACGAATTTCTGGCCGAACAGCACAGAGGCGGTAACCGTCAGGATCCCAGACGGCGTGGCATAGGAGCCTGCCGCTGCCGCTTCGGCTTCCTCTATGCTGGTGAGAATCGTGCGGCAGTCGTTGAGATATCGCAGGCCAGGCTCGGTCAGCTTCACTGTGCGTGTGGTGCGGATAAACAGCCGGGTTCCGATGACCTCTTCCAGGGCAGCAACCGCACGTGTGACCACTGGCGCACTGATATGGAGCTGGCGTGCCGCAGCGGCAAAACTCTCGGTTTCTGCGACTTTGACGAAAATTTTCATCGCCTGCCAACGATCCATGCGCAACCTCATCACCTGTCTGAAAGGAATTTCAGTATCGGGTATTCGCCGGGTATGGCGCAATCCCGGTATTACAGCTCAAGCTGAATGCGGTTTTCTTCTCCCGCAGGCAGCTGCGCCGGAACTGCGCAGCAAATCAGGACCTCATCATCTGCCGTGCTTGCGGACGGTATTTTCGGGTAGGTGACTGAGCCTTTAAGGAGTTTAGTCCGGCAGGTTCCGCAGTGGCCTTCCCGGCAGCTGAATTCCGGACTTAATCCGCGGGCTTCGGCCAAGTCTAAAAGCGAACCTGAATCCGACATCCAGCGAGCCTCTTTTAGCGATTGCATAAAAGCAACTGGCACGGGGCTGGTGGCCGGAGGCAGGGCGTCAGATTTTGGCATTTGGCTGGCTGTGGTGCGAACCAACGCTGAGGGACCAAAGGCTTCGGCATGGATTCTGTCATCGCCGATGTTGTATTTCCGCAGTCCGTCATAGAGAGATTGGGTGAACGCCGCCGGGCCGCAAACATAGAAATCGTAGTCGTTAAACGGCAGACGGCTCGTGAGCAGCGACATATCAATATGACCATGCACGTCATAGTCTTTATCTGGCCGGGCATCGCCTGGCTGGCTGAGGACGCGAATCGCCTGTACGGCGCCTTTAGCCGCCGCGACCAGTTCGCCAATCTCGTGAGTAAAAGGTAAATCTTCCCGCTGTCTTGATGCCTGGAACAAAAAGGTTTGTCGAATACGTTGTTTGCGTAACCCTTCATAGACAATGTGCCGCAGCATGGCGAGCATCGGGGTAATGCCGACGCCGCCCGCCAACAGGACGGCCGGACGTGGCTCGTGGGCATTCAGGGTGAAATCACCCGCCGGAGCACGGACGTCAATGCTATCGCCAATGGAAACGCTGTCGTGCAAGTGCCGGGAGACACTTCCGTCCCGCTTAACGCTGATGCGGTAAAAAGCATCTGAGGGAGCCGAGGAAAGTGTGTAAGTGCGGATAACCGGCGCCCCTGCGGCATCAGGCTTCACGCGAATGGGTAAATGCTGCCCGGCGAGATGAGGCAGCAGGCCAGCATCGTCGTCAGGTTGAAGATAGAAAGAGCGAATCGAGCGGCTCTCATCCTCAATCTTCGCCACGCGAAAAGGCCGCCAGCGGGTGGCGAGTTCCGTCGCTTTCAGGCGGTTGCTGGCTGCCTGCCAGTCTCCGGTCATCAGCGAATGAGGAGAAAGCCCCTCGGCTTCAAACTTCCAGCGCAGCGCCAGCGCGTTGCGGCGGCGTACAACCCGACGGGCTTTAAACGTCCATAGCCGTTCTGCGCCCTGGAAGGCGGCGATTTCCGGTGAGTCCAGAATGACTTTTGCTTCGCCGGTCATTTGCAGCATGTCGCCGGTGTTAAAGTCCACGAACAGCAGGCCAGCCTGGCCGTTAAGCAGGATGTTACCGAGCGTGGCAAAAAAGAGATTGCCGTTGAAATCGGGAATGGTCAGCGTGCCGTCGTCGCCGACCCGGATGAAGCCCGGTTTACCGCCGCGGTGGGAAACGTCGGCCTGTCGCTTACCTTCTCTTTCGGCCCAGGAGGCGACAAAAAAGGCATCAGCTGCCTGAATCATTGCGCTTGCTTCAGCGTCCAGCCCCGGAAGGGTCTCTACCGTACCACCTGCATGACTACCGGGCGCGCGGCTAAAAGTGAACTCGCGGAGCTGAATATAGCGCGGGCAGTTGCCAAAGCTTTGGTCGACCTCGACCTGAAAACCGTTGTCCGTTTGCAGGAGCGTGCCGTTCATCCGGTTACGCCGCCGGGTATGAAGCTCGATTCCCAGCAGGCCAATGGAGGCGCCATCCCGCATTCCTTCGGCGGCCGGATCTTCCGTTGTCAACGACGCCGCAATTGTCAGACGGGTCGACGTCGGAGATGTGATAAAACCGGGATCGCCTTCCAGAAATGTTGCCCACGCTTCACCCGTTGGGGAGACGCTGCCGATGACGATAAAAGGCAACTGAGCGTAGAAGTCACGATGCTGCTCGGGCATGTGATCGCGTATCACTCGCTGGCCTACCTCCGCCATGCGTTCGGTTACGCCGACCTTGTCCTGAAGGAATATTTCACCGTCATGCCAGACGGACTTCTTCGCCAGCTTATCGCTCATTTATTTGCTCTCCCCGGAAGCTCGAGATCAGGCGACGGCGTTCAGACCGGCGGCCGTTTTCACGAAAGGCACAAATCCCGGCAGTGCTTCGATACGGCGCAGGAAGGCGTTAACGGCCGGGTAAGCAGAAAGATCAACATTCCCTTCAGGTGCGCTGGAGGTGTAGCTGTAAATGGCAACGTCGGCGATGGTCGGGTGGTCGCCGACCAGCCATTCACGGCCGGCAAGATGTTGCTCAAGTCGCCCCAGGACCACGTGTGCCCGGGCAATCACCTCATCGGGATTAAATTTTGCGCCGAAAACCGTCACCAGGCGCGCAGCTGCCGGACCAAAAGCGAGGTCTCCCGCCGCGACGGAAAGCCAGCGTTGAACGGCTGCCGCACCCTGCGGGTCTTCCGGTAACCATGCACTTTGGCCGCTTTTTTTCGCCAGGTAGACAAGAATGGCATTGGAGTCAGGGATCAGCGTGCCTTCGTCATCCAGCAGTGGCACCTGTCCAAACGGGTTAAGCGCCAGGTATTCCGGCTGTTTGTTGGCGCCCGTTTTCAGATCCAGTTCAACAACTTCATGGGGGAGACCGAGCAGGGAAATGAATAAGCGTGCGCGGTGGGCATGGCCTGAGAGAGGGAAGCTATAGAGTTTCATGCTTAGAGTCCTGATTGGCTGAGCGGGAAGATCCCCGAACGATGCAAACAGGTTGCCACAGGCAATAATGGGCAGGAATAAGCCTTATCGGCAATTCATTATTGCGAAAAACGTAATAATAGCGGGAGGGAGAGTGAAAGAACCCTCTCCCCGTTAAAGGAGAGGGTGAGTCGCAGGACTATCAGTGTGCCGCAGCTTCTGCGCCATGGCGGCGGTGCCTGGTGACGAACCCAAGCAGCAGGCACATGACGAAGACGACAGCGTACAGGCCATTGGCGGTGTGCAGAGCAGCCAGAGGGCCACTGTGCGCCACGATTGGACCAGTGACGATGAAGGTCAGCATGGTGCCCACGGTGCCGCAGGTCAGGACAAAGTTAACCAGTTTCGGGGAAGAGACTTTGGTCTGCTGTGAACCCAGGGTGATGATCGTGGTGTAAATGGCGCTGGAGAAGAAACCAAGCGACAGAATAAACCACGCCAGGTGAGCCGGGTCACCGTGGTTGAACAGGTACATCAGCACGGTGGCTGCCCCGGCGAGCACGGTCAGAATGCGCTGCAGGTCGAAGAAACGCAGGATGAAACTGAACGCCCACATGCCGAACATGTAAGACATCCAGAAGTCACTCACCAGCTTACCGGCATCGTTGATGCTCATGCCCAGGCCTTTGGCATATTCCGGAACCCAGGAAATAAAGCCCAGCTGGCCGAGGATGTAGCACAGCGCCGCGATGGACAGGAACAGCACGCCGATGCCCCATTTTTCTTTGGTGACAGGCTGGTCGTCTTTCTTCGCATGTTTGCCCAGCGCCGGGAATTCACAGCCCAGGGTCAGCAGGAAGATAGCGACATAGACCAGGCCGATACATACGTAGACCCAGTACCAGTTGATGCTGCGAGCCAGCAGAATAGCGGCGACCATCGGGAAAATCATCCCGGCCATGCTGAAGAAGGAGTCGGTAAACAGCAGGCGGGAACCGCGCTGACGCCCTTCATACATATGGGTGATCAGGAAGGTACCAATCGACATGGTTATCCCGCTCACAAGGCCCAGTACGAACATGGATGCGGAGAAGATAGCCAGGTTATGACCGAAGATCAGGCCAGCGACGGCCAGCACCATCAGCAGGAAACCAAAGCGCAGCTGGGTTTTCAGCGGCACGATTTCCATCAGCCAGGCGTTCAGGAAGATAGAGATTAAAATACCGGCATTAAGGAACGTAAAGGTATTACTCATGCTGGACACCGGCAGATTGAAGTACTCTGCGATGTTTCCCATCACCATCCCGGTGACGATCACCAACGCGCCAGTCAGGGCGTAGGAGAAGAAGCTAATCCATAAGAGCTTGGTTCGGTTGCTGTTAGTCATAACGAGCCTGTGCAAGGAAATGTAAAGCGCATTGACAGCGCGGCGGACGGGCAGATTTTAGTCATTTGCGTGATCTATTTAAATGAATTATGAATTTATTGCTGAAATAAACTGACTGAATCATGAGGTGTGTCACATATTTCAATCTATTTCAGCGTGTTGGCGCGGCAACTCGTTGATTTGCGTGTAAGTAAAAAACCGTAAATGGCTGGCGTCGGCTGCGGTGCCTCTTTACAATCAAGCCACTTGCTTCACTCACTGCCTTCGTAAGGAATTGTTCATGCTCAAATCGACACTGGCGGCTGTTGCAGCTGTATTCGCCCTCTCTGCGCTTTCACCTGCGGCGCTGGCTGCAAAAGGCGATCCGCACGTCCTGTTGACCACCTCGGCTGGCAATATTGAGCTTGAGTTAAATAGCCAAAAAGCGCCGGTTTCGGTCAAAAACTTCGTGGATTACGTCAACAGCGGTTTTTATAACAACACGACCTTCCACCGCGTAATCCCGGGCTTTATGATTCAGGGCGGCGGTTTCACCGAAGATATGAATCAGAAGCAGCCTAACCCGCCTATCAAAAACGAAGCGGACAATGGCCTGCGCAATACCCGCGGCACCATTTCTATGGCGCGTACCGCAGACAAAGACAGCGCCACCAGCCAGTTCTTTATCAATGTGGCCGATAATGCCTTCCTGGACCACGGCCAGCGTGACTTTGGCTACGCCGTATTTGGTAAAGTGGTCAAAGGTCTGGACGTTGCCGATAAAATTTCCCAGGCGCCAAGCCATGACGTCGGCCCGTACCAGAATGTGCCGACTAAACCTATCGTGATTCTTTCCGCGAAGGTCCTGCCTTAAGTATTTCTGCGCGGGCCTCGATCGCCCGCGCTACGCCCTCCCTGAAGCAGAGAATTTCAATAAGTGGTGAGCCTGGCGTTGGAAAGCGACTAGAATAGCGCGTTCTTTTTTGCCCTGGAGCTGCCATGTTACTGCTTATCGACAACTATGATTCCTTCACCTGGAACCTCTACCAGTATTTTTGCGAACTGGGTGAGGAAGTGTTGGTTAAGCGTAACGATGAAATTGGGCTGGACGATATTGAGCGCCTGACCCCTGACAAGTTGGTGATCTCTCCAGGCCCTTGTACCCCGACCGAGGCGGGTATTTCACTTGCCGCCATTAATCACTTTGCCGGGCAGCTACCGATTCTTGGCGTTTGTCTCGGACATCAGGCTATTGCGCAGGTGTTTGGGGCGACTATCGTGCGGGCCGAACAGGTGATGCATGGCAAAACCTCTGCCATCAGCCATAACGGCAGCGGCGTATTCCGTGGGCTGAATAATCCGCTGACCGTGACGCGCTATCATTCGCTGCTCATTGATCCCGATACTCTGCCTGACTGTTTTGAGGTCACGGCCAGGACTGACAAACAGGAAATCATGGGCATCCGTCACCGCTCGCTGGATCTTGAGGGCGTGCAGTTCCACCCGGAAAGTATTCTCAGCGAGCAGGGGCATGCGCTGCTGGCGAATTTCCTCCAGAGATGAATTGTTACTTGCCTGTTTTTGGTTTTTTATGCATATTTCGTGATTATATTTTCATTGGTGTCTAACGCATAACAACGGGTGGGGAATAAATGACAACTGAACAATCAGCGGTTACGCGGGCAACCTTCGATGAAGTGATTCTGCCGATTTATGCACCAGCAGAATTTATTCCAGTGAAAGGGAAAGGCAGCCGCGTGTGGGACACCGCCGGGAAGGAGTACGTGGATTTTGCCGGAGGCATCGCCGTGACCGCACTGGGGCATTGCCACCCTGCGCTGGTGGAGGCGCTGAAAACCCAGGGTGAAACCCTGTGGCACACCAGCAACGTTTTTACTAATGAGCCCGCCCTGAAACTTGCCCGTAAGCTGATTGATGCCACCTTTGCCGAGCGCGTCGTCTTCATGAACTCCGGTACGGAAGCGAACGAGACGGCTTTCAAGCTGGCTCGCTATTATGCTTCGACCCGCCATAGCCCGTACAAAAGCAAAATCATCGCCTTTTACAATGCGTTTCACGGGCGTTCGCTGTTCACCGTTTCCGTGGGGGGACAGGCTAAATACTCCGACGGCTTCGGCCCGAAACCTGCCGATATTATTCATGTGCCGTATAACGACCTCGCGGCGGTGAAAGCGGTGATGGACGATCATACCTGCGCGGTGGTGGTGGAGCCGATTCAGGGCGAGGGTGGCGTGACCGCCGCGACGCCGGAATTCCTGCAGGGGCTGCGCGATTTGTGTGATGAGCACCAGGCGCTGCTGGTCTTTGATGAAGTGCAGTCCGGCATGGGCCGCACGGGCGAGCTTTTCGCTTACATCAACTACGGCGTCACGCCAGATATTCTGACCAGCGCCAAAGCGCTTGGCGGTGGTTTCCCGGTAAGCGCTATGCTGACCACCCATGAAATTGCCTCCGCGTTCCACGTCGGCAGCCACGGTTCTACCTACGGCGGCAACCCATTGGCCTGTGCGGTGGCCGGGGCGGCTTTCGATATCATCAACACGCCGGAAGTCCTCAAAGGTGTGGCGGACAAACGTCAGCTTTTCGTTGAACAACTGCAAAAGATAAACGCACAGTTCGATCTGTTCAGCGACATTCGCGGCATGGGGCTGTTGATTGGCGCAGAGCTTAACGAGAAGTACAAAGGGCGCGCCCGTGAGTTTCTCTACGCTGGCGCGGCAGAAGGTGTGATGGTATTGAACGCCGGACCGGACGTTATGCGCTTCGCGCCTTCGCTTATTGTCGAGGACGCGGATATCCTGGAAGGGATGCAGCGCTTCGCCAAAGCGGTTGCCAGCGTGGTAGCCAGCTAAGGCTAACCCGAGCGTCGCAGACGGCGGTTGAGCCAGATCCCATGATGAGGCCGCTGGCGCCAGGCGACCGAGGAGATGGTATGCATGGTGTTCAGGTGGCCAATAATCCGCTGTAAATGCTGCTCCATGGTGCTTAACGGCCCCGTGGGCAGCGTGTCCGATTCCAGGATATTCGTGTCGTTCGACCCGCCAGGCCCGTCATACTCCAGCCTTTGCTGGCACCGCTGTAACCCAATCTCACAAGACTGTAGATATTTCTGCGCCAGGTCCGGCGTCAGCATGTTGTGTTCGCGCGCCAGCGTGGTCATGGCGTTGATATGCTCGACGATGAACTGGCTGTGCGTCACCCAAAGTTTCATGTCTGCTAGGTAGTGGGAGTTAAAGCCTGGCTCCTGCATCGCCTGATTGAGCGAGTTGAACAGCGCATTGTGCGCCTGGTTGACCCGCATACGCTGCCAGGCCAGCGGCGTGGGCTCTGGATCGTTGCTTAGTATCAGCCGAATAGCGTCCTGGTCCGCCTCCAGCGCGTCGTGGGCGTTCTGACGCAGCAGGCCGGTTTGCCACTGTGGCCACAGCCAGATCATGCCGCCAAAGGCGATCAGGCAGCCAAGCAGAGTGTCTATCAGCCTGGGAATAATGTAACTCTCAGCGCTGAGGGTGATGAGCTGCAGGGTATATACCGCCGTGACGGTGAAGCCAATGGTGGCCCAGCCGTAGCTTTTGCGGATAAACAGGTAACTCACCAGCGTAATCATTAACATCGCCAGCAGGGTGTAGCTGTCCGGGACGTGGAAGTGCAGGGTGATACCCGCGATACACAGCCCCGCCATGGTACCTGCCGCCCTGTGAACAATGCGCACCCGCGTTGCACCGTAGCCGTTTTGCGTCACGAACATCACCGTCATTAGGATCCAATACGGCTTTGGCAGGTGTAAGAAGGAGCCCAGCAGGCTGGCAATGGTCAGCATCACACCTAAGCGCGCGGAGCTGCGCAAAGCGGAGGATTTAAACGAGAGATAGCTTTTCAGGGCCGGGAAAAACGGTAAACGGCGTTCCCTGTCCTCCATTAAATCCCTCACGTACAGCGGCCGCTGGGTTTTCAGTACCCGGGCAATGCGGCTGAAGTGGTAATGGCAGAACTGCCCCACTGGATTGTCCGGATTCTGGCGGGCGATTTTTTCCAGGGCGTCGATCTGCTTATCCATGGTAAAGCGCGTTGGATAGCGGTGGTAAAGAATATCGTCTGCCAGCACGCGCAGGCGCGCGGCGATGGTTTGAGCATTCCAGCGGATCACGGCTTCCGCATGGCTTTGCTCGACCAGTTTTTGCACCTCTTCAGGCTGATGCAGGCTAACCGAAATGTGTTCCTGCAGATCCAGCGCAACCTGGAAAGCGCGTAACAGACGCTTGTAGCCGTTTTGCTGATTGGCCGATAGCATATGCAGCTGCTGGTAGCAGGTAGTGATCAGGTCGACGGCTTTTTGCTGGCGGGCCAGCAGTGGCGGCAGCGCTTTTTCCGGGTCGGTATGCTGGGTCAGCAGGCTGTACTTTGCTTCGCAGTAATCTGCCAACTGGCGGTACAGCAGGCTGAGCGACTCCCTGAGCGGTTGTTCACGCCATAGCCGGAACCAGAACCAGTTGAAGGCGCCGTACCAGATGGTGCCGAAGATATAGAGCACCATGGGCTTCCAGATCGGCATATTCCCGGCCATGCTGAGCGTAAAAATAGCGGCGATCAGCGATGCGGGCAGCAGGCGGGCGTGAAGTGAGCTGATTTCTGCCGTCACGCCGAGCAGCAGAGCCATGACGATCAATATCGCCGGGAGCGGGATGTGGGTGTAAAGCAGCAGAAGCTGCAGGATAAGGCTGCTGAGAGCGAACAGACTGCCGCCGATGATCAATCGTTTGAAGAAGCGCTTGTGCGGCGTGTCCAGCCCGGCAATGTTGCAGCAGGCGGGAACTAACGAGAAGAGCAGACCGTTTTGCAGGCTGCCAAGCAGCAGGCCGACAGCCACGGGAAGACACAGCACCATCGTTTGCCGCAGCGCGTAGTTAACTTCCGGGTGGTAAATTAATCTCTTCCACATAGCCTGAATTGTAGAGACAAAAAAGGCGTGTTACCGAAGCGACACGCCTTTATAAGGGCTAATTAACGGGTGCCGTAAACGACAATCGTTTTACCGTGGGCGGAAATGAGGTTCTGATCTTCCAGCATTTTCAGAATACGGCCAACGGTTTCGCGGGAGCAGCCCACGATCTGACCGATTTCCTGGCGGGTGATTTTGATTTGCATCCCGTCCGGATGGGTCATGGCATCCGGCTGTTTAGCCAGGTTCAGCAGCGTCTGAGCAATGCGGCCGGTCACGTCGAGGAAGGCGAGGTTGCCTACTTTCTCAGAAGTTACCTGCAGGCGGCGCGCCATCTGGGAAGAAAGGCGCATCAGGATGTCCGGGTTGACCTGAATCAGCTGACGGAATTTTTTATAGGAAATTTCAGCTACTTCACAGGCTGACTTGGCGCGAACCCAGGCGCTACGCTCCTGGCCTTCTTCGAACAAACCTAATTCACCAATGAAATCACCCTGATTCAGATAAGAAAGGATCATCTCCTTGCCTTCTTCATCTTTAATCAGAACAGCTACGGAGCCTTTGACGATGTAGTACAGCGTCTCCGCCTTTTCACCCTGGTGAATCAGCGTGCTCTTCGACGGATACTTATGAATGTGGCAATGAGACAAGAACCATTCGAGAGTCGGGTCTGTTTGCGGTTTGCCAAGCACCATGCGCGGTTATCCTCTGTTATAAACTGGCTACCAAAGACAAGACGCGGAACCTCTTGTCTGGCGTTGCAATCGTGAAATTTTCCCAAGCCCTGGGAGCTGGCGGGCAGGTTAACCCTGCGGCCTGTAATTAGTCGTTTCCTCTGCTTACGGCATAAACGTCTCTGTATCGCAGCAGCATCCGGATTGTTTTAGCATAGCTTTTGGTTAGTGTCTTGTATTGTCTCGTTTCAGCATGACCTGGATCGCCTTACGTTGCCAGTTTTCACGTAGACGCGTAATCTGAAAGAAATTTTTATTACGGGAGTAGGTAAAATGCAGGCACGTGTTAAATGGGTGGAAGGCATGACCTTCCTCGGCGAATCCGCTTCTGGCCACCAAGTTCTGATGGACGGGAACTCCGGGGATAAAGCGCCAAGCCCGATGGAAATGCTGCTGATGGCCGCGGGCGGTTGTAGCTCAATTGACGTGGTGTCGATTCTGCAAAAAGGCCGCCACGATGTGACGGATTGTGAGGTGAAACTGACTTCCGAACGTCGTGAAGAAGCACCTCGTCTGTTTACCCGCATTCATTTGCATTTTGTTGTGACCGGGAAAGAGCTGAAAGAAAGTGCGGTTGCCCGCGCCGTTGAGCTGACGGCAGAGAAATATTGCTCGGTGACGTTGATGCTGGAGAAAGCCGCAGAGATTAGCCACAGCTACGAAATTATTGAAGCCTAAGTAGAAAAGGGCGGTATACAGACCGCCCTTACGCCATCAGGCAATTTTCCTGCCTTCTGCCAGCCGCTGCACCAGCGGGGCCATGATCAGCTCCATCGCCAGCCCCATTTTCCCGCCCGGTACCACCAATGTATTGATGTGGGAGATAAACGACCCCTGCAACATCGCCAGCAGATAAGGGAAGTCGATGTCGTCCAGCCCACGGAAGTGAATGACCACGAAGCTTTCGTCCAGCGACGGAATGGCTCGCGCGGCAAACGGGTTAGAGGTGTCTACCGTCGGAACGCGCTGGAAGTTGATATGGGTACGTGAGAACTGCGGCGTAATGAAGTTGATGTAATCGTCCATGGAGCGCACTACGGAATCCATCACCGCTTCCCGTGAATGGCCGCGTTCGCTGGTATCGCGCACCAGTTTCTGAATCCATTCCAGGTTAACGATGGGCACCACGCCTACCAGTAAATCGACGCAGTCGGCGACGTTATGTTGAGGGGTGACTACACCGCCGTGCAGGCCTTCGTAAAACAGGACGTCAGTGGGCTCCGGGAGCGGCTGCCAGGGCGTAAAAGTGCCCGGCACCTGGTTCCACGGCACCGCTTCATCGTAGGTATGCAGGTATTTACGCGCTTGCCCTTTGCCGGTCTGGCCGTATTCGATAAAGGTTCGTTCCAGTAACCCGAAGTCGTTGGCGTCTGGCCCAAAGTAACTAATATGGCGGCCAGCATCGCGTGCTTTGCGGATAGCCATGTCCATTTCCGGGCGGGTATAGCGGTGGAAACTGTCGCCTTCAACTTCAGCGGCGCGCAGGTTGAGCTGCTGGAAAATCTTGCGGAAAGCGAGGCTGGTGGTCGTGGTGCCGGCGCCGCTGGAACCTGTGACCGCAATAACCGGGTGTTTGGCTGACATAGGGTGAAAACTCCGTGAGGGATCGGAAAAGAGATCTGTATCTGCTTGTTATACTTTTCAGCCAGTATAGATCACCCTGCCAGTCAGCGGTCAGCCGCGAAACTGCCCGCGCGGCATAATGTTCACCGTTTCATGGAGTTCAGACCAAACCAGCACGGCCTCGCCGCTTTGTAACTGGCGCTTCACGTCGGCGACTTTTTGCGTCAGCGAGCGCTCCTGCTCACCATAATCGGTGCCTTCCCGTAATACAAAAGATTCAATCAAATTGTCGAGCGTTTCAGGGTCGAGATCTTGCCAGGGAATGATCATTTCAGTGGTCCAGGAAGCGGGTTAGCCAGTCGGGAATGCGCTGCTCAAGCCACATCTGTGGGCGCAGCAGAGTCCCGCCGACAAAGCCAACGTGGCCGCCGTAAGTCGTGAGCTGGTAGTGGATATTGGGCGGCAGCGTTTCGCGATCCGGGATGACGTGGTGATCCATAAACGGGTCGTCTTTGGCGTGAATAATCAGCGTCGGAGCGGCAATTTCCGGTAAAAGCGGCATGGCGCTGCACTGGCGATAGTAGTCCAGCGCGTCGGCAAAGCCATGGATCTTCGAGGTAATTAAGTCATCGAACTCGCGAATGCGGCGCAGGCTTTTCAGCTTGCGGAGGTCGATTGGCAGCGAGCCAGGGTAGCTCTTCAGCTTACGGGCGGCATTTTTCTTCAGCAGATTCAGCAGGTAATGCTGATAGACGCGCGAGAAGCCCTGCTCCATGTGGTAGCAACACTGCTCAAGCATCAGCGGGGCGGAAACAATCACGCCGGCTTTCAGCGTGCAGGCAGCGCCCTGTTTTGCCATCAGGCAGGCGAGCATGTTCCCACCCAGCGAAAAACCAACTGCGGCGGTGGGGACTTCACCGTAGCGCTGGTTTAACCATTCGAGGAAGTAAGTACCGTCTTCGGTTTCGCCGGAGTGATAAATGCGTTCTTTACGGTTCGGCACGCCGCTGCAGCCGCGAAAATGCATCACCACGCCCAGCCAGCCGCGTTTTTTCGCCGCTTCTATCATACCGTGAGCATACGGGCTGTGGAGGCTGCCTTCGAGTCCGTGAAACACGACCAGGCGAGGTTTGTGCATAGCGGTTTGCGGATCTTCGCTCCACGCAAGATCGACGAAATCCCCGTCCGGCATATCCAGCCGCTGCCAGTGGGGTTTGAAATTGATTCGACGACGAATCAAACGTGGGATCATGGTTTGCAGATGCGGGTTACTGAGTCCGCGCATCGGGCGGAAATCGTCACCTTCATCATGATGAATATTCAATTCTAAAGGACTTGTACTGGCCATATCACACTGTTAGTTTCGTTTAGTTCGCTAATTATTCTTCGGGTGTGGAGCACCCAATTCATGGACTTAACGCTTTTTCTTTCGATGCTGGGCTTTCTCTGGGTCGCCGCCATCACACCTGGCCCTAATAATACGCTACTTACCGCATCCGGGGCGAATTACGGTTTCTTCCGCAGCCTGCCGCTGATGATTGGCATCATGCTTGGGATGCAGTGCATTTTAGTGCTTGTTGCCTTCGGCGTAGGCAGCTTAATCCTGCTTTACCCCGCTCTGCACCTTATCCTGAAGATTGCCGGGAGCGTTTACCTTTTGTGGCTAGCCTGGAAAATTGGCACCGCGAAATACGAGCGCCTGGAAACGGATGCGGCCCCGCCGTCTCCGGTACCTTTCTGGCAAGGTGGCCTGCTGCAGGTGATTAACCCTAAAGCGTGGCTGATGGCGCTGGGTGCGGTAGCCAGTTTCAGCCTGGCGGGCGCAGCCTACCTGCATTCCGTGGCGATGATTAGCGTAGGGATTGCGCTGGTGAACATTGTGGCCGGGGTTATCTGGATAGCCTTTGGCAGCCTGATTGGCCTGTTCCTGCGCAGCCGTCGCTCCTGGGCTATTTTCAACGTCAGCATGGGCGTGTTAACCGCCGCCTGCGTGCTGCTTATCTGGCGTTGAGGGCAAACCCTCTCCTCGCGAGGAGAGGGAAACGTTCGCGTTTAGTCGGCCTGCAGCATCTGTTCAAGCTGTTCCTGAATATCCAGCCATTCCATCTCGCACTCTTCCAGCGCCGACTTCACTTTTACCTGCGTTTGCAGGCATTCGTTCATCTCGGCTTTACGGCTCTGGTCGTAGATAGCGCTGTCTGCCAGCTTCTCTTCTACTTCTGCAAGCTGAGCGTTCAGCTTTTCCATCTGCTTTTCAAGCTGGGTAATTTGCTTGCGCAGCGGCTGAGTTTGGGTGCGAAGTTCGGCTTCACGGCGCTTCTGGTCCTTGCGGGCCTGGGCGCTGTTGGCGTTATCTTTCGCTGATTCCGCGGGCTGATTCTCCTGTTTTTGCAGGTCGCTCAGCCACTGTTGGTAATCCTCGAGGTCGCCATCGAAAGCTTCCACTTTGCCGTCGTGCACCAGGTAGAGATCGTCCGTGGTGGAGCGCAGCAGGTGGCGGTCGTGCGAAACCACAACCAGCGCGCCCTCAAAGTCGATTAGCGCTTCGGTCAGCGCCTGGCGCATGTCGAGATCGAGGTGGTTCGTCGGTTCATCGAGCAGCAGCAGGTTAGGGCGCTGCCAGACAATCAGCGCCAGCACCAGCCGGGCTTTTTCACCGCCGGAGAAACGCGCCGTTTGTTCCGTGACTTTATCGCCCTGGAAACCAAAGCCGCCCAGATAGTCACGCAATTGCTGTTCCAGCTCGCGTGGGGCAATACGAGCCAGATGCTGAAGCGGCGATTCATCGGCGCGCAGGTATTCCAACTGATGCTGGGCGAAGTAGCCGAGCTTGATGCCTTTGGCCAGGCCAATGTCACCCTGCAGCGGCTGCAATTCACCGGCCAGCAGTTTGATTAACGTGGATTTCCCCGCCCCGTTTCGGCCCAGCAGGCCAATACGCGAGCCAGGAACAAGGTTCAGCTTGATGGAGTTGAGGATCACTCGCTCACCGTAGCCTGCGCTGACCTTTTCCATCCTCAGCAGTGGATTGGGAAGGTTTTCTGGCGCACGGAAGCTGAAGTGAAACGGGTTATCGACGTGAGCCGGGGCAATCAGCTCCATGCGCTCCAACATTTTCACGCGGCTCTGCGCCTGCTTGGCTTTGGACGCTTTAGCTTTAAAGCGATCGATAAAGCTTTGCAGGTGGGCCACTTTTTGCTGCTGGCTTTCGTACATCGACTGCTGTTGAGACAGGCGAGTTGCGCGCTGGATCTCAAATGACGAATAGTTGCCGGTGTACTCGAACATATTTTCCTGTTCGATGTGGATAATTTTATCGACCACCGGATCGAGGAAGTCCCGGTCGTGAGAGATAAGAATCAGGGTACCCTGGTAGCTTTTCAGCCAGCGCTCCAGCCAGATGACCGCGTCCAGATCGAGGTGGTTGGTTGGTTCATCGAGCAGCAGCAGGTCGGAACGGCAAATGAGCGCCTGGGCAAGGTTAAGACGCATGCGCCAGCCGCCCGAGAAATCGCTTACCGGGCGTTCCAGCTGTTCATTGCTGAAGCCCAGACCGTGCAGCAGGCTGGAGGCGCGTGAGCGAATGGTCCACGCATCGACCGCGTCCAGCTTGCCGTGAACCAGCGCAATGGCGTGACCGTCGTTGCGTTCGTTGGCGACGTCTAGCTCGGCTTCCAGCTTGCGGAATTCACGGTCGCCGTCGATCACATACTCTATCGCCGGCATCGCAAGGGCTGGCGTTTCCTGATTCACCCAGGCAAGCTGCCAGTTGCCGGGAAAGCTTGCGCTCCCGCCATCGGCGCTTATCTCGTTTTTCAGCAACGCCAGCAGCGTGGATTTTCCACAGCCGTTTTTACCCACCAGGCCGACTTTTTGCCCGGGGTTGATGGTGGCGGTGGCGTTATCCAGCAGAACGCGGGTGCCGCGACGAATTTGTAACGAGGAGAAAACAATCATAAAGCGCCGTATGTTCAGAGTATGTTAAATTGTCATTGTAATTCGTTAACATGTCGCCTGGGCAACAGGTCGGGCTGCATGGTAGCCCAAAATAATGACTATGACGACGCCCTGGAGGGTAATGATGTCGCAGCCGCCGAAAGTTTTGCTGCTGTATGCCCATCCGGAATCCCAGGACTCGGTGGCTAACCGGGTTTTGCTTCAGCCGGCTCTGCAGCTTGAAAATGTGACCGTGCACGATCTCTACGCGCACTATCCCGATTTCTTTATCGATATTTATCACGAACAGTCATTGCTGCTGGAGCACGATGTCATTGTTTTTCAACACCCTCTTTATACCTACAGCTGCCCTGCGTTGCTGAAAGAGTGGATGGATCGCGTCTTAAGCCGGGACTTTGCCAGCGGCATCGGAGGCAACGCGCTGGCGGGAAAGTACTGGCGCAGCGTGATCACCACCGGCGAGCCGGAAGGGGCCTATCGCTATGACGGCTATAACCGTTTCCCCTTAACCGAAATTTTACGACCTTTTGAGCTCACCGCGGCGATGTGCAAGATGCACTGGCTGATGCCGATTATCGTTTACTGGGCTCGCCGCCAGTCTAAGCCGGAGCTGCAAAGCCACGCGAAAGCTTATGGTGAGTGGCTGGCGAATCCGTTGCCGATGGGAGGCCGTTGATGGAAGGTTCTGATTTACTGTTGGCGGGGGTGTTGTTTCTCTTCGCGGCGGTTGTTGCTGTCCCGGTTGCCGCACGTTTAGGTATTGGCGCCGTGCTGGGCTATTTGCTGGCAGGTATCGCTATTGGCCCCTGGGGCTTAGGGTTTATCAGCGATGTTGATGAAATCCTGCATTTCTCCGAACTGGGCGTGGTGTTCCTGATGTTTATCATCGGGCTGGAGCTGAATCCGTCGAAGCTATGGCAACTGAGGCGCTCTATCTTTGGCGTTGGGGCGGCGCAGGTGATTCTCAGCGCGGTGGTGCTCGCGGGTCTGCTGATGCTGACGAATTTTTCCTGGCAGGCGGCAGTGGTGGGCGGCATCGGCCTTGCGATGTCTTCCACAGCGATGGCGCTGCAGCTGATGCGCGATAAAAGCATGAACCGCAGCGAATCCGGTCAGCTAGGCTTTTCGGTCCTTCTGTTCCAGGATCTGGCGGTGATCCCGGCGCTGGCGCTGGTGCCGCTGCTGGCCGGGAACGGCGACGATCATACCGACTGGATTAAAGTCGGCCTGAAGGCGTTGGCGTTTATCGGCATGCTATTGGGCGGGCGCTATTTGCTTCGCCCGGTTTTCCGCTTTATTGCCGGGTCCGGGGTGCGTGAAGTCTTTACCGCGGCTTCGTTGTTGCTGGTCCTTGGCTCGGCGCTGTTTATGGATGCGCTTGGGTTTTCTATGGCCTTGGGAACGTTTCTGGCTGGCGTGCTGCTGGCGGAAAGTGAATATCGTCACGAGCTTGAGATTGCTATCGATCCGTTCAAAGGCCTGCTGCTGGGGCTGTTCTTTATCTCTGTTGGCATGGCACTGAACCTGGGCGTTTTGTTCACCCATTTACTGTGGATTGCAGTGAGCGTGGTTGCGCTGGTGGCGGTGAAAGCCACCATTTTGTATGGCCTGTCGCGGGTGTATGGTTTGCGTAGCTCTGAGCGGCTGCAGTTTGCGGGCGTGCTAAGCCAGGGCGGCGAGTTTGCCTTCGTGCTGTTTTCCGCGGCGGCCTCACAGAGGCTGTTCCAGGGCGATCAAATGCCGCTGCTGCTGGTCACGGTTACTCTGTCGATGATGACCACGCCGCTGCTGATGAAAGGTGTGGATGCGATTCTTGCCCGGCGCTTTAATCCGGGCGAGGAAACAGAGGAGACGCCTTACGTTGAGGACGATCATCCGCAGGTTATCATCGTCGGATTTGGGCGTTTTGGTCAGGTGATAGGCCGCCTGTTGATGGCGAATAAGATGCGTATCACCGTTCTTGAACGGGATATCAGCGCCGTAAGCCTGATGAGAAAATACGGTTATAAAGTGTATTACGGCGATGCGACGGAAGTGGAACTGTTGCGTTCGGCGGGAGCGGAAGAGGCCAAATCCATTGTTATCACCTGCAATGAGCCGGAAGATACGATGCGGATAGTCCATCTCTGTCAACAACACTTTCCACATCTTGCCATACTGGCGCGTGCTCGCGGCCGCGTTGAGGCACATGAATTGTTGCAGGCCGGCGTTAAACTGTTCTCGCGTGAAACCTTCTCCAGCGCCCTTGAACTTGGGCGTAAGGCCTTGCTCACGCTGGGTATGCATCCTCACCAGGCGCACCGGGCTCAATTACATTTCCGCCGACTGGATATGCGTATGCTGCGTGAACTGATGCCAATTCACACGGACAGTGCGCAGATTTCCAGGGTGCGGGAAGCCCGGCGTGAGCTGGAAGATATTTTTGAACGTGAAATGCAGCAAGAGCGTCGGCAGCTGGACGGCTGGGACGAATTTGAATAAGGGTGAAGCCAATGTCAGTGCGTAAGCGTTTTATTGCCGGGGCCGTTTGTCCCAAATGCCAGGCTAAGGATTCTCTCGCGCTGTGGCGCGAGAACAACGTTGATATCGTTGAGTGCGTAAAGTGTGGCCATCAGATGCGAGAGGCCGACAAGCAGGTTCGCGAGCACGTTCGCGAGCAGGAGCAAGTGATAGGGATTTTTCATCCCGACTAGCGAGATGGAGCAGCTTTTTTTAAGCTAGAGGGTACAGCGGCGCAGATTTCCGCTACAATCGGCGCCAGTTTTTTCCCTACGCTCGTTCAGGAGATATCATGAAAGTAGCAAAAGACCTGGTGGTCAGCCTGGCCTATCAGGTACGTACAGAAGACGGTGTGTTGGTCGATGAGTCTCCGGTGAGCGCGCCGCTGGACTACCTGCACGGTCACGGCTCCCTGATTTCTGGCCTGGAAACGGCGCTGGATGGTCACGAAGTTGGCGACAAGTTTGACGTTGAAGTGGGCGCGAACGACGCTTACGGTCAGTACGACGAAAACCTGGTGCAGCGCGTACCGAAAGACGTCTTCATGGGCGTTGACGAGCTGCAGGTTGGTATGCGCTTTATGGCGGAAACCGATCAGGGCCCAGTGCCGGTCGAAATTACCGAAGTGGAAGACGAGCACGTTGTGGTTGACGGTAACCACATGCTGGCCGGCCAGAACCTGAAATTCAACGTGGAAGTTGTTGCTATCCGCGAAGCGACCGCTGAAGAGCTGGCCCATGGCCACGTTCACGGTGAGCACGACCATCATCACGACCACGATCACGAGGGTTGCTGCGGTGGTCACGGCCACGATCACGACCATGGTCACGAGCATGGTAAAGGTGGTTGCGGTAACGGCGGCTGTGGTTGCCACTGATCGCTGTGAAAGAGAAAAGGCCGCATTAGCGGCCTTTTTTACGTCTGTTATTCAGTAATGTGGCGGCGGCGTCTCTTCGGACTCTGAAGCGATCATCGACGGCTGGCTGGCCTTGAGCTTTTCAACCAGCAGACGGAAATGCTCGCGAAGTTTGACCATCTCAAGCTCGTGCGCCGTCACGGTCTGGTTCAGCTCTTCAATCGTAATCTCCTGAAAGGCAAGACGACTCTCGAGATCTTCCAGCCGTTGTTCGGTGGATTTAGTGTGCATGGCGGTTCCTCTTTTGCCTGCGCGATGGACAATATGCGGTGATTTTACTGAAAATGACCCAGCTTTACAGCGCAGAAGCACGTTGAAGGAAACTTCTTTAAACAAAAAGAATCTCAATTTGACTCGATAACTCGCTGAGAGATTGTGTAGATTTCTTTCACGACGTTATAGTACGTCACTTAGCTTATTTGAAACCCTGGGGTGAGAGGCCCCGGCCCTTGGAGAAATGGATGAAATCATTATTTAAAGTAACGCTTCTGGCGACCACAATGGCCGTTGCCCTTAATGCCCCTGCTTTTGCGGCGCCTGCTGCAGCGAAAGATGCACCTGCGGCTCAGGCTGACAGCAAAGCGGCCTTTAAGAACGACGACCAGAAAGCCGCCTATGCATTAGGCGCATCGCTCGGGCGTTACATGGAAAACTCCCTGAAAGAGCAGGAGAAACTGGGGATCACCCTGGACAAGGCTCAGCTGATCGCGGGCGTACAGGATGCATTTGCGGATAAGAGCAAACTGTCTGACCAGGAAATCGAACAGACTCTGCAGGCGTTCGAGACTCGCGTAAAAGCCTCCGCTCAGGAGAAAATGGAGAAAGACGCTAAAGAGAACGCGGACAAAGGTAAAGCCTTCCGTGATGCTTTCGCCAAAGAGAAAGGCGTTAAAACGTCTTCTACCGGCCTGATGTATAAAGTTGAGAAAGACGGTACCGGTGATGCACCGAAGGATACCGATACCGTTGTGGTTAACTACAAAGGTACGCTGATCGACGGTAAAGAGTTTGATAACTCCTATACCCGCGGTGAGCCACTGTCCTTCCGTCTTGATGGCGTGATCCCAGGCTGGACTGAAGGCCTGAAAAACATCAAGAAAGGCGGCAAGATCAAGCTGGTTATTCCACCAGAGTTGGCTTATGGCAAAACCGGCGTGCCGGGGATCCCTGCCAACTCTACGCTGGTGTTTGAAGTTGAACTGCTGGACATTAAACAAGCGCCAAAAGCTGACGCTAAGCCAGCCGCTGCTGCAGATGCTAAAGCCGCTGACGCAGCCAAAAGCAAGTAATTAGCAGGTCGTTTGAGCCGCCGCCCACCGGGCGGCGGTTTTGTTTTTGGCACCAGCGTTTATTCCCCCCACGCGTAATGAGGAGAATAAAGACTGGAAAGCACATCTTACGTTGTATTACCTTAGCGGGCAGCGTTTCAACCGAGTATGAGTCTGCCCTGACACCATCAAAGCGCGACAGGCTCTCTTTAGAGTAAATTGCTGGCAACGTCTTTTATCCATAACACGCTCAATTTGCAGCAATAAAAATAATGGACGAAGTCTGCTGATTTACCCCAAACGCCCGAGAACCCCGTTGTCCGGACGTTTGTCATCAATCTGAGAGGGTGGTATTTTTTCATGTCCAATTCGCTTTTAACCAACGAAACCAGTGAACTTGATTTGCTGGACCAGCGTCCTTTTGAACAAACCGACTTCGAAATATTAAAATCCTATGAAGCGGTCGTGGACGGGTTAGCGATGCTGATTGGCTCCCATTGCGAAATCGTTCTGCACTCCCTGCAGGACCTGAAATGTTCAGCTATTCGTATCGCTAATGGTGAGCATACCGGGCGAAAAATAGGCTCGCCAATTACCGATCTGGCCTTGCGCATGCTGCACGATATGACCGGGGCCGACAGCAGCGTCTCTAAATGCTACTTCACTCGCGCAAAAAGCGGCGTTCTGATGAAGTCGGTGACGATTGCGATTCGCAACCGCGACCAGCGTGTGATTGGTTTGCTTTGCATTAACATGAACCTCGACGTGCCGTTCTCCCAGATCATGTCGACCTTTATTCCACCGGAAACTCAGGATCAGGAAGTGCCGTCTTCGGTAAACTTTGCGTCCTCCGTGGAGGATCTGGTGATGCAAACGCTGGAATTCACGATTGAAGAAGTGAATGCCGATCGTAACGTCTCAAATAACGCCAAGAACCGCCAGATAGTGCTCAACCTCTATGAAAAAGGGATCTTCGACATCAAAGATGCCATCAACCAGGTTGCCGATCGGCTGAACATTTCCAAACACACCGTTTATCTCTACATTCGCCAGTTCAAAAACGGCGACTTCCTCGGTCAGGATAAGTAATGCGTTTTGCCTTGATGGTTACTGGCCCGGCTTATGGGACGCAGCAGGCAAGCAGTGCATTGCTGTTTGCCCGGGCGTTGCTGGCGGAAGGACACTCGCTGGAGAGCGTTTTTTTCTACCGTGAAGGGATTTATAACGCCAATCAGCTGACCGCCCCGGCAAGCGACGAAGTTGATCTTGTTCGCGAGTGGCAGAGGCTGAGCGCGCAGCACGGTGTGGCACTGCATATTTGCGTGGCTGCGGCATTGCGTCGCGGTGTGACCGATGAAGAGCAGGCCAAATCTTTGGGGCTCAAGGTGAGTAATCTCCAGCCTGGCTTTACGCTTAGTGGCCTCGGGGCGCTGGCAGAATCCGCGCTTACCTGCGAAAGAATGGTGCAGTTCTAATGAAACGTGTCGCTTTTGTTTTTCGATCGGCGCCGCACGGCTGCACGGCTGGCCGGGAAGGGCTGGATGCATTATTGTCGACGTCGGCCCTGTCAGAAGATATCGGCGTGTTCTTTGTTGGCGATGGCGTTCTACAGCTGCTGCCGGGGCAACAGCCTGCCAAAGTGCTGGGCAGGGATTACATTGCCACTTTCCGCATTTTGCCGCTGTACGATATTGAGCAGTGTTTCCTTTGCGCTGCCTCAGTAAGGGAAAGAGGGCTTTCGGGTCAGGCATCCTGGGTTATCGATGTGGAAGCGCTTGAGCCTGATGCGCTTCGGGAAAAACTGAATCAGTACGATGTGGTACTTACCTTCTGAGGCTCCTATGCTGCATACCTTACGTCAGTCGCCCTTCCAGTGTGATATCACCGAGATTCTGCGTTATGCCCAGCCTGGTGACGATTTACTGCTGATTGAAGACGGCGTGATTGCCGCGCTGAATGGCAGCCGGGCGCTTGAATTACTGCTTTCCGCCCCCATTACTGTTAGCGCTCTGCAAGAAGATGTTGAGGCTCGTGGCCTCTCTGCTCAAATTTCGTCCAAAATTGAGCGTGTCGGCTATACTGACTTCGTCAGATTAACGATAAAACATAGCCAGCAGTTCGCCTGGTGAGGGCGGATCGCTGTATATTTCTTGACACCTTTTCGGCTCAGCCCTAAAATTCTGCGTCCTCATATTATATGAGGCCGTTTTATTACGTGTTTACGAAGCAAAAGCTAAAACCAGGAGCTATTTAATGGCAACAGTTAACCAGCTGGTTCGCAAACCACGCGTACGCAAAGTTGCAAAAAGCAACGTGCCTGCGCTGGAAGCTTGCCCGCAAAAACGTGGTGTATGTACCCGTGTATATACCACCACTCCTAAAAAACCAAACTCCGCACTGCGTAAAGTTTGCCGTGTGCGTTTGACTAACGGTTTTGAAGTCACCTCCTACATCGGCGGTGAAGGTCACAACCTGCAGGAACACTCCGTGATCCTGATCCGTGGTGGTCGTGTTAAAGACCTGCCAGGTGTTCGCTACCACACCGTTCGTGGTGCGCTTGACTGCTCCGGCGTTAAAGACCGTAAGCAATCTCGCTCCAAGTATGGCGTGAAGCGTCCTAAGGCTTAATGGTTCTCCGTTAAGTAAGGCCAAACGTTTTAAATTAATGTCAAAATAAACTCTTTGAGTTTTGGACAATCCTGAATTAACAACGGAGTATTCCTATGCCACGTCGTCGCGTGATTGGTCAGCGTAAAATTCTGCCGGATCCTAAGTTCGGATCAGAGCTGCTGGCTAAATTTGTAAATATCCTGATGGTAGATGGTAAAAAATCTACTGCAGAATCTATCGTTTATACCGCGCTGGAAACCCTGGCTCAGCGTTCTGGTAAAAACGAGCTGGAAGCTTTCGAAGTCGCTCTGGACAACGTCCGTCCGACCGTCGAAGTTAAGTCCCGCCGTGTTGGTGGTTCTACTTACCAGGTTCCAGTTGAAGTTCGTCCGGTTCGTCGTAATGCTCTGGCAATGCGTTGGATCGTTGAAGCTGCTCGTAAACGCGGTGATAAATCCATGGCTCTTCGCCTGGCGAATGAACTGTCTGATGCTGCAGAAAACAAAGGCACTGCAGTGAAGAAACGTGAAGACGTTCACCGTATGGCTGAAGCCAACAAGGCGTTCGCTCACTACCGTTGGTAATAAATCCTTCGTAGTGTTACCCAAGCGGGCGCTTCATGAAGCTGCCCGCTTTGGGTTACTTAACTTGAACGTCCCAGGATATAGAGGAATCAAATGGCTCGTACAACACCCATTGCACGCTACCGTAACATCGGTATCAGTGCACACATCGACGCCGGTAAAACCACGACTACCGAACGTATTCTGTTCTACACCGGTGTAAACCACAAAATCGGTGAAGTTCATGACGGCGCTGCAACCATGGACTGGATGGAGCAGGAGCAGGAGCGTGGTATCACCATTACCTCCGCTGCAACTACTGCATTCTGGTCTGGTATGGCTAAGCAGTATGAACCGCACCGCGTAAACATCATCGACACCCCAGGGCACGTTGACTTCACCATCGAAGTAGAACGTTCCATGCGTGTTCTTGACGGTGCAGTAATGGTTTACTGCGCAGTTGGTGGTGTTCAGCCACAGTCTGAAACCGTATGGCGTCAGGCTAACAAATACAAAGTTCCACGCATCGCGTTCGTTAACAAAATGGACCGTATGGGTGCAAACTTCCTGAAAGTTGTAGGCCAGATCAAATCCCGTCTGGGCGCGAACCCTGTTCCGCTTCAGCTGGCGATTGGTGCTGAAGAAGGTTTCACCGGCGTTATCGACCTGGTGAAAATGAAAGCCATCAACTGGAACGATGCAGATCAGGGCGTTACCTTCGAATACGAAGATATCCCAGCTGACATGCAGGACCTGGCTGACGAATGGCACCAGAACCTGATCGAGTCCGCTGCAGAAGCCTCTGAAGAGCTGATGGAAAAATACCTGGGCGGCGAAGAGCTGTCCGAGGAAGAAATCAAGAAAGCTCTGCGTCAGCGCGTTCTGAACAACGAAATCATCCTGGTTACCTGTGGTTCTGCATTTAAGAACAAAGGTGTTCAGGCGATGCTGGATGCGGTAATCGATTACCTGCCAGCACCAACCGACGTACCGGCAATCAACGGTATTCTGGATGACGGTAAAGACACGCCGGCTGAGCGTCACGCAACTGACGACGAGCCGTTTGCTGCTCTGGCATTCAAAATCGCCACTGACCCGTTCGTTGGTAACCTGACCTTCTTCCGCGTTTACTCCGGCGTTGTTAACTCCGGTGATACCGTGCTGAACTCCGTTAAAGCTGCTCGTGAGCGCTTTGGCCGTATCGTTCAGATGCACGCTAACAAACGTGAAGAGATCAAAGAAGTTCGCGCAGGCGACATCGCGGCTGCTATCGGTCTGAAAGACGTAACTACTGGTGACACCCTGTGTGATCCAGATTCGCCTATCATTCTGGAGCGTATGGAATTCCCAGAGCCGGTAATCTCCATCGCCGTTGAACCAAAAACCAAAGCTGACCAGGAAAAAATGGGTCTGGCTCTGGGCCGTCTGGCTAAAGAAGACCCATCATTCCGCGTATGGACTGATGAAGAATCTAACCAGACCATCATCGCCGGTATGGGTGAACTGCACCTCGACATCATCGTTGACCGTATGAAGCGTGAATTCAACGTTGAAGCGAACGTCGGTAAACCTCAGGTTGCTTACCGCGAAGCGATTCGCGCTAAAGTTACCGATATCGAAGGTAAACACGCCAAGCAGTCTGGTGGTCGTGGTCAGTACGGTCATGTTGTTATCGACATGTACCCACTGGAGCCGGGCTCTAACCCTAAAGGTTACGAGTTCATCAACGACATCAAAGGCGGCGTAATTCCTGGCGAATACGTCCCTGCCGTTGATAAAGGCATCCAGGAGCAGCTGAAATCTGGTCCACTGGCGGGTTACCCGGTTGTTGATCTCGGCGTGCGTCTGCACTTCGGTTCTTACCATGACGTTGACTCCTCCGAACTGGCGTTTAAACTGGCCGCTTCTATTGCCTTCAAAGATGGCTTTAAGAAAGCTAAACCAGTTCTGCTTGAGCCTATCATGAAGGTTGAAGTTGAAACTCCGGAAGAGAACACCGGTGACGTTATCGGTGACCTTAGCCGTCGTCGTGGTCAGCTGAAAGGCCAGGAATCTAACGCTACTGGCGTACAGATTCATGCTGAAGTTCCGTTGTCTGAAATGTTCGGGTACGCAACTCAGCTGCGTTCTCTGACCAAAGGTCGTGCATCTTACTCCATGGAATTCCTGAAGTATGATGACGCACCTAACAACGTTGCTCAGGCCGTAATCGAAGCTCGTGGCAAATAAGCCAACGCTTTTAACACAATGATCCCGTGCTCTCTCCACAAGGGGAGGGCACAATAGTAAGGAATATAGCCGTGTCTAAAGAAAAATTTGAACGTACAAAACCGCACGTTAACGTTGGTACTATCGGCCACGTTGACCACGGTAAAACCACTCTGACCGCTGCAATCACTACCGTTCTGGCTAAAACCTACGGTGGTTCTGCTCGTGCATTCGACCAGATCGATAACGCACCAGAAGAAAAAGCTCGTGGTATCACCATCAACACCTCCCACGTTGAGTACGACACCCCGACTCGTCACTACGCGCACGTTGACTGCCCAGGGCACGCCGACTACGTGAAAAACATGATCACCGGTGCTGCTCAGATGGACGGCGCTATCCTGGTTGTTGCTGCGACTGACGGCCCTATGCCTCAGACCCGTGAGCACATCCTGCTGGGTCGTCAGGTTGGCGTTCCTTACATCATCGTGTTCCTGAACAAATGCGACATGGTTGATGACGAAGAGCTGCTGGAGCTGGTTGAAATGGAAGTGCGTGAACTTCTGTCTCAGTACGACTTCCCAGGCGATGACACCCCAATCATCCGTGGTTCTGCTCTGAAAGCGCTGGAAGGCGAAGCTGAGTGGGAAGCTAAAATCGTTGAACTGGCTGGCTTCCTGGATTCTTACATCCCAGAACCAGTACGTGCAATCGACCTGCCGTTCCTGCTGCCAATCGAAGACGTATTCTCCATCTCCGGTCGTGGTACCGTTGTTACTGGTCGTGTAGAGCGCGGTATCGTTAAAGTAGGTGAAGAAGTTGAAATCGTTGGTATCAAAGATACTGCGAAATCTACCTGTACCGGCGTTGAAATGTTCCGCAAACTGCTGGACGAAGGCCGTGCTGGTGAGAACGTAGGTGTTCTGCTGCGTGGTATCAAACGTGAAGAAATCGAACGTGGTCAGGTACTGGCTAAGCCAGGCTCAATCAAGCCACACACCAAGTTCGAATCTGAAGTGTACATCCTGTCCAAAGACGAAGGCGGCCGTCATACTCCGTTCTTCAAAGGCTACCGTCCACAGTTCTACTTCCGTACAACTGACGTGACCGGTACCATCGAACTGCCAGAAGGCGTAGAGATGGTAATGCCAGGCGACAACATCAAAATGGTTGTTACCCTGATTCACCCAATCGCGATGGACGACGGTCTGCGTTTCGCAATCCGTGAAGGCGGCCGTACCGTTGGCGCTGGTGTTGTTGCAAAAGTTCTGAGCTAATCCTCTGATACTTTAATGCAATAGTGAAAAGGGCATCTTAGGATGCCCTTTTTTATGTTTGAACTTTGCTGTTTGCCAGTGAAAGCGATCGCTTACTGCAGTTGGCATCAGTTTTTGCATTTGATTACCATTCTCTGTCTTCTGCCCCGCCGTACTCCTTGTAAAGCCAATCATTCTCATTTACAATTTGCGCGGTTTTTGAGCGGGAGTGATCATGTACGTTTGCTTGTGTAACGGTGTAAGCGATAAGACAATTCGTCAGGCGGTGCGACAACATCACCCGCAGTCTTTTCAGCAACTTAGAAAGTTTATCCCGGTGGGAAATCAGTGCGGGAAGTGCGTTCGACAGGCGCGTGAAATCATGCAAGACGAACTGATGCAGATCCCGGAATTTAAAGAGATCGCTTAAAACACGCTCATTTTTTTGACTTACACCCTGTGACATCTACGCTTCAATAAGTGGAAGCGGAGGATGTCAAAATGAAAGGTGATGTTAAGATAATAAATTATCTCAATAAATTATTGGGAAACGAGCTTGTCGCAATTAACCAGTATTTTCTGCATGCCCGCATGTTCAAAAACTGGGGATTAAAACGTCTGAACGACGTTGAGTACCACGAGTCCATCGATGAAATGAAGCACGCCGATAAGTACATCGAACGTATTCTCTTCCTCGAAGGCATTCCAAATCTGCAGGACCTCGGCAAGCTGGGTATTGGGGAGGATGTCGAAGAAATGCTTCGCTCTGACCTGAGGCTGGAACTGGAGGGTGCAAAGGATTTGCGTGAAGCCATCGCCTATGCCGATAAAGTGCATGATTATGTTAGCCGTGACCTGATGATCGAAATTCTGGCCGATGAAGAAGGCCATATCGACTGGCTCGAAACGGAACTGGACCTCATTCAGAAGCTGGGCATTCAGAACTACCTGCAGGCCCAGATACGCGAAGAGTAACCTCGTATGATCAAGGCAGAGGGATTTCCCTCTGTCTTCTTTGAAACCTTATCCAAATACCTGCCAGCAAAAATTCCCCCATCCTGAGAGCGCAAGCCAGGGGCCAAAAGGCATTTCAGCGCTGTCACGGTACCCGATCAGATAAAGTATTCCTGCATAAGCGATGCCCAGGGAAGATGCCAAAGCGACGATGACAGGCAGATGCTGCCAGTAGCTCCAGGCTCCAATTGCCGCCAGCAGTTTGAAATCACCATAACCTAATCCTTCTTTGCCGGTAGCATAACGGAATACTTGAAAGATAACCCACAGGAAGAGGTAGCCGGCTATCGCGCCGAATACGGCATGATGAACATGGTGGGGGTTAACCAGACTATGAAACAACAATCCCAGCCACAGTAAGGGTAGGGTAAGTCTGTCTGGTAGAAGCATGGTTTTGAAATCACTTAAGCTTAGCGCCAGAGCCAGGCAAAAATAGAGCAACGCAGCGACGGGGAGTAGCCAGGCGATCTGTATGTCGGTCAGTATCATCTTTTTATCCCGCTGAGGATTAAGCCCTCGGATGCTACGCGGGTGTGCTGGCTAAACCTATCAACCTTCTAATTTGGCGTGTGATAATGCGCAATGCCTCGAAGATATAGGGAAGGTAAGGCATGAAACTCACTAAATGCAGGATGCCGGTGAAATTTCAACCCATATGACTTGCAAGCTGCCTTGAAACCCGTATAATGCGCGGGCTGTCTTAATAGACCGCTGGTTCAATATGAACCCTGATAGCAGTCAGTCGAAGCAATTCAGTTGCTATCAAACAATGTCCCCAATTGGGGGACTATGTATGAACGATTACACTCCTCCATCAATCGTAATGGATGTGAGTAGTAATTTTTTTCGTCTATAAAATAATTGGAGCTCTGGTCTCATGCAGAACCAAAGAATCCGTATCCGCCTTAAAGCGTTTGATCATCGTCTGATCGATCAATCAACTGCGGAAATCGTCGAGACTGCTAAGCGCACTGGTGCGCAAGTCCGTGGTCCGATCCCGCTGCCGACCCGCAAAGAGCGCTTTACCGTTCTGATCTCCCCGCACGTCAACAAAGACGCGCGTGATCAGTACGAGATCCGCACTCACAAGCGTCTGGTTGACATCGTTGAGCCAACTGAGAAAACCGTTGATGCTCTGATGCGTCTGGATCTGGCTGCCGGTGTAGACGTGCAGATCAGCCTGGGTTAATCAGGTCATTGACGATTGAGAGGTTGAAACAATGATTGGTTTAGTCGGTAAAAAAGTGGGTATGACCCGTATCTTCACTGAAGACGGCGTTTCTATCCCAGTAACCGTAATCGAAGTAGAAGCAAACCGTGTTACTCAGGTTAAAGACCTGGCTAACGACGGCTACCGTGCTGTTCAGGTGACCACTGGTGCTAAAAAAGCTAACCGTGTAACCAAGCCGGAAGCTGGTCACTTCGCTAAAGCTGGCGTTGAAGCTGGCCGTGGTCTGTGGGAATTCCGTCTTGCTGAAGGCGAAGAGTTCACCGTAGGTCAGGACATTAGCGTTGAACTGTTTGCTGACGTTAAAAAAGTTGACGTAACCGGTACCTCTAAAGGTAAAGGTTTCGCAGGTACCGTTAAGCGCTGGAACTTCCGTACCCAGGACGCGACCCACGGTAACTCCTTGTCTCACCGCGTTCCGGGTTCTATCGGTCAGAACCAGACTCCGGGCAAAGTGTTCAAAGGCAAGAAAATGGCAGGCCAGCTGGGTAACGAACGTGTCACTGTTCAGAGCCTGGACGTAGTACGTGTTGACGCTGAGCGCAACCTGCTGCTGGTGAAAGGTGCGGTCCCGGGTGCAACCGGTAGCGACCTGATCGTTAAACCAGCTGTGAAGGCGTAAGGGGATAGCAATGGAATTAGTATTGAAAGACGCGCAAAGCGCGCTGACTGTTTCCGAAACTACCTTCGGTCGTGACTTCAACGAAGCGCTGGTACACCAGGTTGTTGTTGCTTATGCAGCAGGCGCCCGTCAGGGTACTCGTGCTCAGAAGACCCGTGCTGAAGTAACTGGTTCCGGCAAAAAGCCGTGGCGCCAGAAAGGTACCGGCCGTGCGCGTTCTGGTTCTATCAAGAGCCCGATCTGGCGTTCCGGTGGCGTAACCTTCGCTGCTCGCCCGCAGGACCACAGTCAAAAAGTTAACAAAAAGATGTACCGCGGCGCGCTGAAAAGCATCCTGTCCGAACTGGTACGTCAGGATCGTCTGATCGTTGTTGAGCAGTTCTCTGTTGAAGCACCGAAAACCAAGCTGCTTGCTCAGAAACTGAAAGATATGGCTCTGGAAGATGTGCTGATCGTGACCGGTGAACTGGATGAGAATCTGTTCCTGGCTGCTCGTAACCTGCATAAGGTTGACGTGCGCGATGTAGCTGCAATCGACCCAGTTAGCCTGATCGCCTTCGACAAAGTCGTTATGACTGCGGAAGCAGTTAAGCAAGTTGAGGAGATGCTGGCATGATCCGTGAAGAACGTCTGCTGAAAGTACTGCGCGCGCCGCACGTATCTGAAAAAGCGTCTACCGCGATGGAAAAAACCAACACCATCGTACTCAAAGTTGCGACTGACGCGACCAAAGCAGAGATCGTTGCTGCTGTACAGAAGCTGTTCGAAGTTGAAGTAAAAGACGTTAACACCCTGGTAGTTAAAGGGAAAACTAAACGTCACGGACAGCGTGTTGGTCGTCGTAGCGACTGGAAAAAAGCTTACGTCACCCTGAAGGAAGGCCAGAATCTGGACTTCGTCGGCGGCGCTGAGTAAGTCGGAGGAGAAAGACAATGGCAGTTGTTAAATGTAAACCGACATCTCCGGGTCGTCGCCACGTAGTTAAAGTGGTTAACCCTGAGCTGCACAAGGGCAAGCCTTTTGCTCCGTTGCTGGAAAAAAACAGCAAATCCGGTGGCCGTAACAACAATGGTCGTATCACTACCCGTCATATCGGTGGTGGTCACAAGCAGGCATACCGTATTGTTGACTTTAAACGCAACAAAGATGGTATCCCGGCAGTTGTTGAACGTCTTGAGTACGATCCGAACCGTTCCGCGAACATCGCGCTGGTTCTGTACAAAGATGGCGAACGCCGTTACATCCTGGCCCCTAAAGGCCTGAAAGCTGGCGACCAGATTCAGTCTGGCGTTGATGCTGCAATCAAAGCGGGTAACACCCTGCCGATGCGCAATATCCCGGTTGGTTCTACCGTTCATAACGTAGAAATGAAACCAGGTAAAGGCGGTCAGCTGGCTCGTTCCGCTGGTACCTACGTGCAGATCGTTGCTCGTGATGGTGCTTACGTTACCCTGCGCCTGCGCTCCGGTGAAATGCGTAAAGTCGAAGCTGACTGCCGCGCAACCCTGGGCGAAGTTGGCAACGCTGAGCATATGCTGCGCGTTCTGGGTAAAGCAGGTGCTGCTCGCTGGCGTGGTGTTCGTCCTACCGTTCGCGGTACCGCGATGAACCCAGTCGATCACCCACATGGTGGTGGTGAAGGTCGTAACTTTGGTAAGCACCCGGTATCCCCGTGGGGCGTTCAGACCAAAGGTAAGAAGACCCGCAGCAACAAGCGTACTGATAAATTTATCGTACGTCGCCGTAGCAAATAATTTTAGAGGATAAGCCATGCCACGTTCTCTCAAGAAAGGTCCTTTTATTGACCTGCACTTGCTGAAGAAGGTAGAGAAAGCGGTGGAAAGCGGTGACAAGAAGCCCCTGCGCACTTGGTCCCGTCGTTCAACGATCTTTCCTAACATGATCGGTTTGACCATCGCTGTCCATAATGGTCGTCAGCACGTTCCAGTCTTTGTTTCCGACGAAATGGTCGGTCACAAACTGGGTGAATTCGCACCGACTCGTACTTATCGCGGCCACGCTGCTGATAAAAAAGCGAAGAAGAAATAAGGTAGGAGGAAGAGATGGAAACTTTAGCTCAACATCGCCATGCTCGTTCTTCTGCTCAGAAGGTTCGCCTTGTTGCTGACCTGATTCGCGGTAAGAAAGTGTCGCAGGCTCTGGATATTCTGACCTACACCAATAAGAAAGCGGCTGTATTGGTTAAGAAAGTACTGGAATCTGCCATTGCTAACGCTGAACACAACGATGGCGCTGACATTGACGATCTGAAAGTCGCGAAAATCTTCGTAGACGAAGGCCCTAGCATGAAGCGCATTATGCCTCGTGCAAAAGGTCGTGCAGATCGCATCCTGAAGCGCACCAGCCACATTACTGTGGTTGTGTCCGATCGCTGAGACTCTGGAGACTAGCAATGGGTCAGAAAGTACATCCTAATGGTATTCGCCTGGGTATTGTAAAACCATGGAACTCAACCTGGTTTGCGAACACCAAAGAATTCGCTGACAACCTGGACAGCGATTTTAAAGTACGTCAGTACCTGACTAAGGAACTGGCTAAGGCGTCTGTATCTCGTATCGTTATCGAGCGTCCTGCTAAGAGCATCCGTGTGACCATTCACACCGCTCGCCCAGGTATCGTTATCGGTAAGAAAGGTGAAGACGTAGAAAAACTGCGCAAGGTCGTAGCGGATATCGCTGGCGTTCCTGCACAGATCAATATCGCCGAAGTTCGTAAACCTGAACTGGACGCAAAATTGGTTGCTGACAGCATCACTTCTCAGCTGGAGCGTCGTGTGATGTTCCGTCGTGCGATGAAGCGTGCTGTACAGAACGCAATGCGTCTGGGCGCTAAAGGTATCAAAGTTGAAGTTAGCGGCCGTCTGGGCGGCGCCGAGATCGCACGTACCGAATGGTACCGTGAAGGTCGCGTGCCGTTGCACACTCTGCGTGCTGACATCGACTACAACACCTCTGAAGCGCACACCACTTATGGTGTAATCGGCGTTAAGGTATGGATCTTCAAAGGTGAGATCCTGGGTGGTATGGCTGCTGTTGAACAACCGGAACCGGCTGCTCAACCTAAAAAGCAGCAGCGTAAAGGCCGTAAGTAAGGAGAGTCGCTGATGTTACAACCAAAGCGTACAAAATTCCGTAAAGTGCACAAAGGCCGCAACCGTGGTCTGGCGCAGGGTACGGATGTTAGCTTCGGCACTTTCGGTCTGAAAGCTGTTGGCCGTGGTCGTCTGACTGCCCGTCAGATCGAAGCAGCACGTCGTGCAATGACCCGTGCAGTTAAGCGTCAGGGTAAGATCTGGATCCGTGTATTCCCGGACAAACCGATCACCGAAAAGCCGCTTGAAGTGCGTATGGGTAAAGGTAAAGGTAACGTGGAGTATTGGGTTGCCTTGATCCAGCCAGGTAAAGTCCTGTATGAAATGGACGGCGTACCTGAAGAGCTGGCCCGTGAAGCCTTCAAGCTGGCAGCAGCAAAACTGCCTATCAAAACCACCTTTGTAACTAAGACGGTGATGTAATGAAAGCAAAAGAGCTGCGTGAAAAGAGCGTCGAAGAGCTGAACACCGAGCTGCTGAACCTACTGCGTGAGCAGTTCAATCTGCGCATGCAGGCTGCAAGTGGCCAGCTGCAACAGACTCACCTGCTGAAGCAGGTTCGTCGTGATGTTGCACGTGTTAAGACTTTACTGACTCAGAAGGCGGGTGCGTAATGACCGATAAAATCCGTACTCTGCAAGGTCGCGTTGTCAGCGACAAAATGGAGAAATCCATTGTTGTTGCCATCGAACGTGTTGTGAAGCACCCGATCTACGGGAAATTCATCAAGCGTACGACCAAACTGCACGTACATGACGAGAACAACGAATGCGGTATCGGTGACGTGGTTGAAATCCGCGAATGCCGTCCGCTGTCCAAGACTAAGTCCTGGACGCTGGTTCGCGTTGTAGAGAAAGCGGTTCTGTAATACAGTACCCTTTCTCAAACAAATAAACGGCTCAGCGATGAGCCGTTTATTTTTTCTACCCATATCCTGGAACCGGTGTTATAATGCCGCGCCCTCGTTTATGGGGCTTTTTAACGACCTGATTTCCAGGTCCCGAAGTAGTAGTTGACATTAGCGGAGCACTGAAATGATCCAAGAACAGACTATGCTGACCGTGGCCGACAACTCCGGCGCACGTCGCGTAATGTGTATCAAGGTTCTGGGTGGCTCGCACCGTCGCTACGCAGGCGTCGGCGACATCATCAAAATTACCATCAAGGAAGCAATTCCTCGCGGTAAGGTGAAGAAAGGCGATGTGCTGAAAGCGGTAGTGGTGCGCACCAAGAAGGGTGTTCGTCGCCCGGACGGTTCTGTCATTCGCTTCGATGGCAATGCATGCGTTATTTTAAATAATAACAGTGAGCAGCCAATCGGCACGCGTATTTTTGGGCCGGTAACTCGTGAACTGCGTAATGAGAAGTTCATGAAAATTATCTCTCTGGCACCAGAAGTACTCTAAGGAGCGAATCATGGCAGCGAAAATCCGTCGTGATGACGAAGTTATCGTGTTAACCGGTAAAGATAAAGGTAAGCGCGGTAAAGTAAAAAATGTCCTGTCTTCCGGCAAGGTCATTGTTGAAGGTATCAACCTGGTTAAGAAACATCAGAAGCCGGTTCCGGCCCTGAACCAACCAGGCGGCATCGTTGAAAAAGAAGCTGCAATTCAGGTTTCTAACGTTGCTCTCTTCAACGCGGCAACCGGCAAGGCTGACCGTGTAGGCTTTAGATTCGAAGACGGCAAAAAAGTCCGTTTCTTCAAGTCTAACAGCGAAACTATCAAGTAATTTGGAGTAGTACGATGGCGAAACTGCATGATTACTACAAAGACGAAGTAGTTAAGAAACTCATGACTGAGTTTAACTACAATTCTGTCATGCAAGTCCCTCGGGTCGAGAAGATCACCCTGAACATGGGTGTTGGTGAAGCGATCGCTGACAAGAAACTGCTGGATAACGCAGCAGCTGATCTGACAGCAATCTCCGGTCAAAAACCGTTGATCACCAAAGCACGCAAATCTGTTGCAGGCTTCAAAATCCGTCAGGGCTATCCGATCGGCTGTAAAGTAACTCTGCGTGGCGAACGCATGTGGGAGTTCCTTGAGCGTCTGATCACTATTGCTGTACCTCGTATCCGTGACTTCCGTGGCCTGTCCGCTAAGTCTTTCGACGGTCGTGGTAACTACAGCATGGGTGTCCGTGAGCAGATCATCTTCCCAGAAATCGATTACGACAAAGTCGATCGCGTCCGTGGTTTGGATATTACCATTACCACTACTGCGAAATCTGATGATGAAGGCCGTGCTCTGCTGGCTGCCTTTGACTTCCCGTTCCGCAAGTAAGGTAGGGTTACTTCATGGCTAAGCAATCAATGAAAGCACGCGAAGTAAAGCGCGTTGCTTTGGCTGAAAAATTCTTCGCTAAACGCGCAGAACTGAAAGCTATCATTTCTGATGTGAACGCGACCGACGAAGACCGTTGGAACGCTGTTCTCAAGCTGCAAACTCTGCCGCGTGATTCCAGCCCGTCCCGTCAGCGTAAACGCTGCCGCCAGACTGGTCGTCCACATGGTTATGTGGGCAAGTTCGGGTTGAGCCGTATCAAGTTACGTGAAGCCGCCATGCGCGGTGAAGTACCTGGCTTGAAAAAGGCTAGCTGGTAATTGTCACCAATTGAATCACGGGAGTAGAGACAGATGAGCATGCAAGATCCGATCGCGGATATGCTGACCCGTATCCGTAACGGTCAGGCCGCGAACAAAGTTGCGGTCACCATGCCTTCCTCCAAGCTGAAAGTGGCAATCGCCAACGTGCTGAAGGAAGAAGGTTATATTGAAGAATTTAAAATTGAAGGCGACATCAAGCCTGAACTGGAACTGACTCTTAAGTATTTCCAGGGCAAGGCTGTGGTAGAGAGCATTCAGCGAGTCAGCCGCCCAGGCCTGCGCATCTATAAGAAAAAAGATGAGCTGCCTAAAGTTATGGCCGGCATGGGTATTGCTGTCGTTTCTACCTCTAAAGGTGTTATGACTGATCGTGCAGCGCGCCAGGCTGGTCTTGGTGGCGAAATTATCTGCTACGTAGCGTAATTGGAGGAATAAAATGTCTCGTGTTGCTAAAGCACCGGTCGTTGTTCCTGCAGGCGTAGAGGTAAAACTCAACGGTCAGGTTATTTCGATCAAAGGTAAAAACGGCGAGCTGACTCGTACTATCAACGATGCTGTTGAAGTTAAACACGCTGAAAATGCTCTGACTTTCGCTCCGCGCGAAGGCTTTGCAAACGCGTGGGCCCAAGCGGGTACCACTCGTGCGCTGTTGAACGCAATGGTTGTCGGTGTTACCGAAGGCTTCACTAAGAAGCTGCAGCTGGTTGGTGTAGGTTATCGTGCAGCCGTTAAAGGCGACGTGGTGAATTTAGCCCTGGGCTTCTCTCACCCTGTTGAGCATAAGCTGCCTGCGGGTATCACTGCTGAATGTCCGACTCAAACTGAAATCGTGCTGAAAGGCGCTGATAAGCAGATGATCGGTCAGGTTGCAGCTGATCTGCGCGCCTACCGTCGTCCTGAGCCTTACAAAGGCAAGGGTGTCCGTTACGCCGACGAAGTCGTGCGTACCAAAGAGGCTAAGAAGAAGTAAGGTAACACTATGGATAAGAAATCTGCTCGTATCCGTCGTGCGACCCGCGCACGTCACAAGCTCAAAGAGCTGGGTGCAACTCGCCTGGTGGTACATCGTACCCCGCGTCATATTTACGCACAGGTAATTGCTCCAAATGGTTCTGAAGTTCTGGTAGCTGCATCTACTGTAGAAAAAGCTATCACTGAGCAACTGAAGTACACTGGAAACAAAGACGCCGCTGCAGCTGTAGGTAAAGCTGTTGCTGAGCGCGCTCTGGAAAAAGGCATCACCGTTGTTGCTTTTGACCGTGCTGGTTTCCAATATCATGGTCGTGTCCAGGCACTGGCAGATGCTGCCCGTGAAGCTGGCCTTCAGTTCTAAGGTAGAGGTGTAAGATGTCTCACATCGAAAAACAAGCTGGCGAACTGCAGGAAAAGCTGATCGCGGTAAATCGCGTATCTAAAACCGTTAAAGGCGGTCGTATTTTCTCCTTCACTGCTCTGACAGTGGTAGGCGACGGTAACGGTCGTATTGGTTTTGGTTACGGTAAAGCGCGTGAAGTTCCAGCAGCGATCCAGAAAGCGATGGAAAAAGCCCGTCGCAACATGATTAACGTCGCGCTGAACAGCGGCACCCTGCAGCACCCTGTTAAAGGCGTGCACACAGGTTCCCGCGTGTTCATGCAGCCGGCTTCCGAAGGTACCGGTATCATCGCCGGTGGTGCAATGCGCGCCGTCCTGGAAGTCGCTGGTGTTCATAACGTCCTGGCTAAAGCGTATGGTTCCACTAACCCGATTAACGTGGTTCGTGCAACTATCGATGGCCTGGCGAATATGAAATCTCCAGAAATGGTCGCTGCCAAGCGTGGTAAATCCGTTGAAGAAATTCTGGGGTAATTGACCATGGCAAAGACTATTAAAATCACTCAAACCCGCAGTGCAATCGGTCGTCTGCCGAAACACAAGGCAACGCTGCTTGGCCTGGGTCTGCGTCGTATTGGCCACACCGTAGAGCGCGAGGATACTCCTGCTGTACGCGGTATGGTCAACGCGGTTTCCTACATGGTTAAAGTTGAGGAGTAAGAGATGCGTTTAAATACTCTGTCTCCGGCCGAAGGGTCTAAGCACGCTTCCAAGCGTCTGGGTCGTGGTATCGGTTCTGGCCTCGGTAAAACCGGCGGTCGTGGTCACAAAGGTCAGAACTCTCGTTCTGGTGGTGGCGTACGTCGTGGTTTCGAAGGCGGTCAGATGCCGTTGTACCGTCGTCTGCCGAAATTCGGTTTCACCTCTCGCAAAGCAATGATCACGGCAGAAGTTCGTCTGTCCGATCTGGCGAAAGTTGAAGGCGACGTAGTTGACCTGAACACGCTGAAAGCAGCAAACATTATCGGTATTCAGATCGAGTTCGCGAAAGTGATCCTGTCTGGTGAGGTAACTCGTCCGGTAACTGTTAGCGGCCTGCGTGTGACCAAAGGCGCTCGTGCTGCTATCGAAGCTGCTGGCGGTAAAATCGAGGAATAAGTAGCAGATGGCAAAACAACCGGGATTAGATTTTCAAAGTGCTAAAGGCGGCCTCGGCGAGCTGAAACGCAGACTGATGTTTGTTATCGGTGCGCTGATTGTGTTTCGTATTGGCTCTTTTATTCCGATCCCTGGTATTGATGCCGCTGTACTTGCCAAACTGCTTGAGCAACAGCGAGGCACCATCATTGAGATGTTTAACATGTTCTCTGGTGGTGCTCTCAGCCGTGCTTCTATCTTCGCGCTGGGTATCATGCCGTACATTTCGGCATCGATCATCATTCAACTGCTTACCGTGGTTCATCCCGCGTTGGCAGAGCTGAAGAAAGAAGGGGAATCTGGTCGTCGTAAGATTAGCCAGTACACCCGTTACGGCACTCTGGTGCTGGCAATATTCCAGTCAATCGGTATTGCTACCGGTTTACCGAATATGCCTGGTATGCAGGGCCTGGTGTTAAACCCAGGCTTTGCATTCTATTTCACCGCTGTTGTAAGTCTTGTCACCGGGACAATGTTCCTGATGTGGCTGGGTGAACAGATTACTGAACGTGGTATCGGTAACGGTATCTCAATCATAATCTTCGCGGGTATCGTTGCGGGACTTCCGCCGGCCATTGGCCATACCATCGAGCAAGCAAGGCAAGGCGACCTGCACTTCCTCCTGTTGCTGTTGGTTGCAGTATTAGTATTTGCAGTGACCTTCTTCGTTGTTTTTGTTGAGCGTGGCCAGCGCCGCATTGTGGTCAACTACGCTAAACGTCAACAGGGTCGTCGTGTCTATGCTGCGCAGAGCACACATTTACCGCTGAAAGTGAACATGGCCGGGGTTATCCCTGCGATCTTCGCCTCCAGTATTATTCTGTTCCCGGCGACCATCGCGTCATGGTTCGGGGGCGGTACCGGTTGGAACTGGCTGACAACAATTTCGCTGTATTTGCAGCCTGGGCAACCGCTTTATGTGTTACTCTATGCGTCTGCAATCATCTTCTTCTGTTTCTTCTACACGGCGTTGGTCTTCAACCCGCGTGAAACAGCAGATAACCTGAAGAAGTCCGGTGCATTTGTACCAGGAATTCGTCCGGGAGAACAAACGGCGAAGTACATCGATAAAGTAATGACCCGCCTGACTCTGGTTGGTGCGTTGTACATTACCTTTATCTGCCTAATCCCGGAGTTCATGCGCGATGCAATGAAAGTGCCGTTCTACTTCGGTGGGACCTCACTGCTGATCGTTGTTGTCGTTATCATGGACTTTATGGCTCAAGTGCAAACTCTGATGATGTCAAGTCAGTACGAGTCTGCATTGAAGAAAGCGAACCTGAAAGGCTACGGCCGTTAATCGTCGCTTGAGAAGTTACGGAGAGTAAAAATGAAAGTTCGTGCTTCCGTCAAGAAATTATGTCGTAACTGCAAAATCGTTAAGCGTGACGGTGTTATTCGCGTGATTTGCAGCGTAGAGCCGAAGCATAAACAGCGTCAAGGCTGATTATCTCGCATATTTTTCTTGCAAAGTTGGGTTGAGCTGGCTAGATTAGCCAGCCAATCTTTTGTATGTCTATGCGTTTCCATTTGAGTATCCTGAAAACGGGCTTTTCGGCATGGGACGCATAATCTAAATAGTAGGAGTGCATAGTGGCCCGTATAGCAGGCATTAACATTCCTGATCAAAAACACGCCGTGATCGCGTTAACCTCGATCTACGGTGTCGGCAAGACTCGCTCCAAGGCCATTTGCGCTGCGGCGGGTATCGCTGAAGATGTTAAGATCAGTGAGCTGTCTGAAGAACAAATCGACACGCTGCGTGACGAAGTTGCCAAATTTGTCGTTGAAGGTGATCTGCGCCGTGAAGTGAGCATGAGCATCAAGCGTCTGATGGACCTTGGTTGCTATCGCGGTTTGCGTCATCGTCGTGGTCTGCCAGTGCGCGGTCAGCGTACTAAGACCAACGCACGTACCCGTAAGGGTCCGCGCAAACCGATCAAGAAATAATCGGGGTGATTGAATAATGGCAAAGGCACCAATTCGTGCACGTAAACGTGTAAGAAAAACAGTCTCTGACGGCGTGGCTCATGTCCATGCTTCTTTCAACAACACCATCGTTACTATTACCGATCGTCAGGGTAATGCGTTGGGTTGGGCAACTGCCGGTGGTTCCGGTTTCCGTGGTTCTCGCAAATCCACTCCGTTTGCAGCTCAGGTTGCAGCAGAGCGTTGCGCAGAAGCCGTGAAAGAATACGGTATCAAGAACCTGGAAGTTATGGTTAAGGGTCCTGGCCCAGGCCGCGAATCAACTATTCGTGCTCTGAACGCCGCTGGTTTCCGCATCACTAATATTACTGATGTGACTCCAATCCCTCATAACGGTTGTCGTCCGCCGAAAAAACGTCGCGTATAACGCGTCCGTTTTCTAGGATTGTTGGAGAAAGAAAATGGCAAGATATTTGGGTCCTAAGCTCAAGCTGAGCCGTCGTGAGGGCACCGACTTATTCCTTAAGTCTGGCGTTCGCGCGATCGATACCAAGTGTAAAATTGAACAAGCTCCTGGCCAGCACGGTGCGCGTAAACCGCGTCTGTCTGACTATGGTGTGCAGTTGCGTGAAAAGCAGAAAGTTCGCCGTATCTACGGTGTGCTGGAGCGTCAGTTCCGTAACTATTATAAAGAAGCAGCTCGTCTGAAAGGCAACACCGGTGAAAACCTGTTGGCTCTGCTGGAAGGCCGTCTGGACAACGTTGTTTACCGTATGGGCTTCGGCGCTACTCGTGCGGAAGCACGTCAGCTGGTTAGCCATAAAGCTATCATGGTAAATGGTCGCGTTGTTAACATCGCTTCTTATCAGGTAACTCCGAATGACGTAGTCAGCATCCGTGAGAAAGCCAAAAAGCAATCTCGCGTTAAGGCCGCTCTGGAGCTGGCTGAGCAGCGTGAAAAGCCAACCTGGCTGGAAGTTGATGCTGCCAAGATGGAAGGTGTGTTCAAGCGTAAGCCTGAGCGTACCGATCTGTCTGCGGACATTAACGAACACCTGATCGTCGAGCTTTACTCCAAGTAAAGCTTAGTACCAAAGAGAGGACACAATGCAGGGTTCTGTGACAGAGTTTCTAAAACCACGCCTGGTAGATATCGAGCAAGTGAGTTCGACGCACGCCAAGGTGACCCTTGAGCCGTTAGAGCGTGGCTTTGGCCATACTCTTGGTAACGCACTGCGCCGTATTCTGCTTTCGTCGATGCCGGGTTGCGCGGTGACTGAGGTTGAGATTGATGGTGTACTGCACGAGTACAGCACCAAAGAAGGCGTTCAGGAAGATATCCTGGAAATCCTGCTCAACCTGAAAGGGCTGGCGGTAAGAGTTCAAGGTAAAGATGAAGTTATCCTTACCCTGAATAAATCTGGCATTGGCCCTGTGACCGCAGCCGATATCACGCATGATGGTGATGTCGAAATCGTCAAGCCGCAGCATGTGATCTGCCACCTGACCGATGAGAACGCCGCTATTAGCATGCGTATCAAAGTTCAGCGCGGTCGCGGTTATGTGCCGGCTTCTACCCGAATTCATTCGGAAGAAGATGAGCGCCCAATCGGCCGTCTGCTGGTCGACGCCTGCTACAGCCCTGTAGAGCGTATTGCCTACAATGTTGAAGCCGCGCGTGTAGAACAGCGTACCGACCTGGACAAGCTGGTCATCGAAATGGAAACCAACGGCACAATCGATCCTGAAGAGGCGATTCGTCGTGCGGCGACCATTCTGGCAGAACAACTTGAAGCTTTCGTTGACCTACGTGATGTACGTCAGCCGGAAGTTAAAGAAGAGAAACCAGAATTCGATCCGATCTTGCTGCGCCCTGTTGACGATCTGGAATTGACTGTCCGCTCTGCTAACTGCCTTAAGGCAGAAGCTATCCACTATATCGGTGATCTGGTACAGCGTACCGAGGTTGAGCTGCTCAAAACGCCTAACCTGGGTAAAAAATCTCTTACTGAGATTAAAGACGTGCTGGCTTCTCGTGGTTTGTCTCTGGGCATGCGCCTGGAAAACTGGCCACCAGCAAGCATTGCTGACGAGTAACCGGATCACAGGTTAAGGTTTTACTGAGAAGGATAAGGTCATGCGCCATCGTAAGAGTGGTCGTCAACTGAACCGCAACAGCAGCCATCGCCAGGCTATGTTCCGCAACATGGCAGGTTCACTGGTTCGTCATGAGATCATCAAGACGACCCTGCCTAAAGCGAAAGAGCTGCGTCGCGTAGTTGAGCCGCTGATTACTCTTGCCAAGACTGACAGCGTTGCTAATCGTCGTCTGGCATTCGCCCGCACTCGTGATAACGAGATCGTGGCAAAACTGTTTAATGAACTGGGTCCGCGTTTCGCGAGCCGTGCAGGTGGTTACACTCGTATTCTGAAGTGTGGCTTCCGTGCTGGTGACAATGCTCCGATGGCTTACATCGAGCTGGTTGATCGCGCCGAGTCTCAAACAGAAGCTGCTGCAGAGTAATCTGTAGTAACGTAGAAAAACCGGGCTTGCCCGGTTTTTTTATATCCAGAATATCCCCTTCTCTCTTTTCCCCGTATTCTTGTATTACTCCCGATAATTTTGAGGTCGCTATGTGGTTGCTTGATCAATGGGCAGAACGGCATATTCTTGATGCGCAGCGAAACGGAGAGTTCGAGGGGCTAGTCGGTAGCGGTGAGCCTATATTGCTCGACGATGACAGTCATGTTCCTCCCGAGCTCCGTGCCGGATACCGTCTGCTAAAAAATGCAGGTTGCTTGCCGGCAGAGATGCAGCAGCGGAAGGATGCCATTGAGCTGGTTGATCTGCTAAAAACGGTGCATATTCAGAGCGAGGAATATCAGGCGATCGGTAAAAAGCTCGCACTGCTTGAGCTTAAGCTCCGACAGGCGGGTATAAGCACCGACTTCTTACGTGGTGAGTATGCCGTAAAATTGATGCAGCATATCGATGAGGAAAGGTGATGTTTCGTATAGGTGAACTGGCAAAACTGGCGGATGTGACGCCGGATACTATTCGTTACTACGAAAAACAAAACATGATGGATCACGAAGTGCGAACTGAAGGTGGTTTTCGCCTGTATAGCGACAGCGATCTTCAGCGTCTTAAATTCATTCGTTACGCTAAGCAACTTGGTTTCACGCTTGAGGCCATCCGGGAGCTTTTATCGATCCGTATCGATCCTGAGCATCATACTTGCCAGGAATCGAAAGGGATTGTGCAGAGCCGGCTGAGTGAGGTTGAGTCTAAAATCAAAGAATTGCAGAATATGCGGCGCTCGCTGCAGCGTCTGAATGATGCTTGTTGTGGCAGTGCACACAGTAGCGTTTATTGTTCTATCCTTGAAGCGCTGGAACAGGGAGCAAGCAACAAAAAATAGCCGCTTGATCTTTTACAGCCTCAGGCATAGACTCGCGGCGATCGTTTAACCCATCTGGAGTAACTATGAGCACCAAGTATCGCCATCATAAAGGGCAAATTAAAGATAACGCCATTGAAGCGCTATTACATGACCCACTGTTCAGGCAAAGAGTTGAGAAGAATAAGAAAGGGAAAGGCAGTTATCAGAGAAATGAGAAACACGGTAAGAGAGGTAACTGGGAGGCCAGTGGCAAACAAGCAATTCGCTTTTTTACCACTGGCTTTCTGCTTTTAATAACCAGTATTAATTCCGTTGGTTCTGCTCTTTCAGCAGGTCACGAATCTCGCTCAGCAGAACTTCCTCTTTAGACGGTGCCGGAGGTGCGGCAGGCTCTTCCGCTTTTTTACGATTCAGTTTATTGATCACTTTGATGGCCATGAAGATGGCAAACGCGACAATCACGAAGTCAAAAATATTCTGAATAAATACGCCGTAGTGCATAACTACCGCAGGAACATCACCCTGGGCATCACGCAATGTTAAAGCAAACTGTTTAAAATCAACGCCACCAATCAGCAAACCCAGTGGTGGCATAATAATATCCGCTACCAGGGAGGAAACAATCTTCCCGAATGCTGCGCCAATAATCACACCTACTGCCAAATCAACAACGTTCCCGCGCATCGCGAATTCGCGAAACTCTTTTAAAATACTCATTAATCTCTCCTTGTGCCGGCTGACAGTAATAATTCTAACAAAGGTTATCTTAATTTCCATTGCTACAAGAAATAAGAATTTTTTGTTAATTCCATAATTTTAAAATGGTTTTTATATGAAGAAACAGAGCAGAAAATATTTCTGCTCTGATGAGTTTAGAGGAAGAATGGGCTTGGCTGGAACAGGCGTTCGACATCGCTGACAAATTTCTTATCCGTTAAGAACATAATGACGTGATCGCCCTGTTCTATACGAAGGTTGTCGTTGGCAATCATCACATCATTGCCACGTACAACCGCACCAATGATCGTGCCAGGCGGCAGTTTAATCTCATCGATGACTCGACCCACAACGCGAGAGGTGCTTTCATCTCCATGAGCCACGGCCTCAATGGCTTCTGCAACGCCACGGCGAAGAGATGAAACGCCAACAATATCGGCTTTACGCACGTGCCCGAGTAGAGCAGAAATGGTTGCCTGCTGAGGTGAAATCGCAATATCAATCACGCTCCCCTGCACTAAATCGACATAGGCATTACGCTGTATGAGGACCATGACTTTTTTGGCGCCCATTCGCTTAGCCAGCATGGCCGACATGATGTTAGCTTCATCATCGTTGGTGACCGCAATAAAGAGATCAACCTGATCGATATGTTCCTCTGCTAACAGTTCCTGATCTGAGGCGTCACCATAAAATACGATGGTATTTTGCAGCATTTCTGCAAGTTCAGAAGCTCGCTGCTGATCGCGCTCGATCAGTTTTACGCTGTAATCTTTCTCGAGACGATGCGCTAAACCTGCGCCGATATTACCGCCGCCCACCAGCATGATGCGCTTGTAAGGTTTTTCGAGGCGCTGAAGCTCGCTCATTACCGCACGGATATTTTGTGACGCGGCAATAAAGAAGACTTCATCACCGGCTTCAACAATGGTTGAACCCTGCGGGCGAATAGGGCGGTCGTGACGGAAAATGGCTGCGACACGAGTATCGATGTGCGGCATATGTTCGCGCATGGTGGAAAGTGCATTACCCACCAGCGGACCACCATAGTAGGCTTTTACTACTGCCAGGCTAACTTTCCCTTCGGCAAAATTCACGACCTGAAGTGCCCCCGGGTACTCAATCAGGCGGTAAATATTGTCGATAACCAACTGCTCAGGAGCAATCAGGTGATCAATGGGAACGGCTTCTGCATTGAACAGTTTTTCTGCATCGCGAACATAATCGGGGGCTCGAATGCGGGCAATTCTGTTCGGTGTATTAAACAGCGAATAAGCGACCTGACATGCGATCATGTTCGTTTCGTCAGAGCTGGTGACTGCGACCAGCATGTCTGCGTCATCGGCCCCTGCTTCACGAAGTACGCGGGGATGAGAGCCGTGGCCCTGGACTACGCGGAGGTCAAACTTGTCCTGCAGGCTGCGCAGGCGGGCCTGGTTAGTATCGACGACGGTAATATCGTTGTTTTCACCGACCAGATTTTCTGCCAGAGTGCCGCCGACCTGGCCCGCACCCAGAATGATTATTTTCATCGTTTATCGCTTCACGAGTGATGAAACTTATGACTCACCCTGCAGGGAGTCAGCTCTTAATTAGCTTAGCGTAATAGAAGCCGTCACCGTCGTCTGCTGCAGGCAGATTTTGAATGCCCGGAGCCTTATTGTCACCGGTTTCTACCAGTTTGGCATCGGCATGACGTGCCAGAAACGCGCTCACCTGATCCTTATTCTCGTCGGGGAGAATAGAACAAGTGGCATAGACAAGCGTCCCGCCGGTTTTAAGGTGAGGCCAGATAGCATCCAGAATCTCTTTCTGCAAAGCAACGAGTTCTGCGGTATCCCTGTCGCGACGCAGCCATTTGATGTCTGGATGGCGACGAATAACGCCGGTTGCTGAGCATGGCGCATCAAGCAAAATACGGTCAAACTTAGTTTCGCCACACCACTGAGCAGGGAAACGGCCGTCTCCCTGTTTTACTTCTGCTTTCATGCCAAGGCGTTCAAGATTTTCATGCACGCGTTTCAGGCGCTGGGTGTCAACGTCGACGGCCATCACTTTTGCATTCGGGGCCGCTTCCAGAATATGCGTTGTCTTACCGCCCGGTGCGGCACAAAGATCCAGAATAGTTTCACCGTTTTGCGGATCTAAAAGATCGACGCTGCCCTGAGCTGAAGCATCCTGCACGGTCACCCAGCCTTGCTCAAAACCAGGTAATGCCTGAACGGGGGCGGGTGAATCAAGGCGAACAGCATCCTGGTATTTGGGATGTATATGGCCTTCCAGACCAGCCTCAGCCAGCAAAGCCATCCATGCTTCACGCGTATGGTGCTGGCGATTTACGCGCAGCCACATTGGAGGGCGCTGGTTATTAGCATCGACAATGGATTCCCAGCAGTCCGGGTAAGCTTTTTTCAAACGCTGCAGCAGCCAGGCCGGGTGCAGAAAACGGCTTTCATGCTTAGCAGCTTCTGCCATCAGGTTTTCTTGCTGGCGCTGGAACTGACGTAGTACGCCATTGATTAAGCCCTTAAAAGCCTGGCGCTTAATCGCGATGGCACCTTCAACGGTTTCAGCCAGCGCAGCATGCGCAGGAATACGGGTATACAGAAGCTGATAGATGCCGACCATAATTAAGTAATGGATTGTGCGCTGCTTTCCAGTCATCGGGCGTGACATGAGTTTGCCAACCAACCAGTCCAGCTGCGGAAGGGTACGCAGCACGCCGAAGCACAGCTCCTGCAGCAGGGCTCTGTCTTTATCAGACACTTTCTGCTGTGCCCCAGGCAGTACATTACTTAATGATTGTCCTTGCTCGACAACTTGTTCAATTGTTTGGGCAGCCAGGCTGCGAAGATTCAGTGTTTTTTTCATTATCGTGCTCTGGTTTTTCCAGCGCTATAAACAAAAATGCCCAGGTTACCCTGGGCGTATAAATGCGGCTTTATCAGGAGAGGACTGTACCAGGTTCAAACCATTCACGGCGTGAGTTCAGTAGGTCCTGCGCTTTCATGGCTTTTTTACCTGCAGGCTGCAGTTCTTCAAGATTCAGAATGCCCTCGGCGGTCGCAACCTGGATACCTTGTTTACTGGTGGCCAGAATGGTGCCCGGTGCTGAATTTGTCTGGGTGCTGATCGCCGACGCGCGCCAGACTTTTAGCGGCTGCCCGTCGATTTCCAGCCAGCTCATTGGCCATGGGTTAAAAGCACGGATACAGCGTTCCAGTTGAACGGCAGAAAGGTTCCAGTTGATGCGGGCTTCTTCTTTGCTGAGTTTCTCAGCATAGGTCACCAGCGCTTCGTCTTGAACCTCCGGCGTAGCGGTACCGTTGGTTAGCTGTTCCAGCGTGTCCAGAAGGCCTTTAGGACCCAGCCCTGCTAGCTTATCGTAGAGGGTTCCGCTGGTGTCTTCTGCCTCAATCGGACAAGAGAGTTTATACAGCATGTCGCCGGTATCGAGACCGATATCCATTTGCATAATGGTGACGCCAGTTTCAGCATCCCCGGCCCACAAAGAACGTTGGATCGGTGCCGCACCACGCCAGCGCGGCAGCAGTGAACCATGAACATTTACGCAGCCCAGGCGAGGCATATCGAGTACCGGCTGAGGCAAAATCAGGCCATATGCAACCACCACCATAACATCGGCGTTGAGGTCGGCAATCAACTGCTGATTTTCCGCTTTACGCAGCGTAGCCGGCTGAAAGACAGGAATGCCTTTCTCTTCTGCCAGCGCTTTTACCGGGCCTGGCATGAGTTTTTTACCGCGGCCTGCCGGACGATCTGGTTGGGTAAATACACCAACGACCTGGTGCTGAGAAGACAACAGCGCGTCAAGGTGACGCGCTGCGAAGTCTGGGGTTCCGGCAAAAATAATACGCAGAGAATCTGACACGTTGTTTGTTGTCCTTAAGCTTTCGCTTTCAAACGGTCGAGTTTTTCAACTTTCTGGCGAATACGTTGCTGTTTCAGCGGCGACAGATAATCGATAAACAGTTTACCGACCAGGTGATCCATTTCGTGCTGGATACAAATCGCCAGCAGGCCATCTGCTTCCAGTTCAAAGGCTTTACCGTCACGATCGAGCGCGCGAATTTTTACTTTTTCCGCACGAGGTACCAGCGCACGCTGTTCAGGGATGGAAAGACAACCTTCTTCAATACCGGTCTCACCGCTTTTTTCCAGCAGTTCCGGGTTAATCAGTACCAGCTGTTCGTCACGGTTCTCGGATACATCAATCACGATGATGCGTTGGTGAATATCTACCTGCGTAGCCGCCAGGCCAATGCCTTCTTCGGCGTACATAGTATCGAACATATCATCAACGATACGCTGAATGTCCGCATTCACTTCTTCAACCGGTTTAGCGACTTTGCGAAGGCGCTCGTCGGGAATATGTAATACTTGCAAAACTGCCATAAATTTCCAGAGCTGTGTTCAGTAGTAGAAAGGATTATTCCCTCTATTCTAGACATTTCCCCGGCTGATTGACAGCATCAGTGACCAATCGCAAGGATTGCTTTGATGGCCTGTGGCAGGGGGATTGAGTGCAGATAATGGAGATTTGGCTACGTCTTATGGCTGTTAAGGGGCTGAGTGGGGATAAGTTCCTAAAAATAGCCCACTTCCTGGAACGATGCCCAAGGGTAGAAAGGGAGAGTCTGCTCGCGGCGGGATTAAATGCCCGAGAATGTGCATTATTTACTGCATTCGATGAGCGCCAGCTTGAAGCTAGCCTTCTTTGGCTCGATAAGCCAAATCACCATCTGCTGACGGCGGAAGACGCCCTTTATCCTGAGCAGCTCAGAGCCATAAATGATTATCCTGCCGCTCTGTTTGTTGCCGGTGAACCTTCACTACTCAGCCAGAACCAGCTTGCCGTTGTTGGTAGTCGTAACCTGTCAGATTACGGCGAGCGCTTTTGCCGGCAGTTCAGTGAAGCGCTTGCACAGTCTGGACTGGTGATAACCAGCGGGTTGGCATTGGGCATTGATGGGGTGGCGCACCGTGCGGCACTGAGAGTCAAGGGTAAAACCATTGCTGTGTTGGGGAATGGATTAGGCAGCGTTCATCCTAAACGTCATGCGATGTTAGCCCGGAAAATTCTCGAGCAAGAAGGGGCAGTGCTATCCGAGTTTCCCCTTTCCTGTACGCCCTAGCCCTCGAACTTTCCGTGGCGTAATCGTGTCATCAGTGGGCTGAGTAGAGCCGTTTTTGTCGTAGAAGCCGGTGAACGAAGTGGATCCCTGGTGACTGCCCGCTATGCCGTTGAACAGGGAAGAGAGGTATTTGCTCTGCCCGGTACGGTAGGAAGTCCTGGGAGCGATGGCCCACACTGGCTTATTCAGCAAGGGGCTAATCTAGTACGAAGTCCGCAGGATATCCTCGATTATCTCGCCTCTGAACTCCATTGGCTTCCCGCTTCGCACAATGTGTCAATATATTCGCCAAATCAACAGGACGGCGCATTGCCATTTCCCCATCTGTTGGCTAACGTAGGAGATGAGGTTACACCTGTTGACGTCGTCGCTGAACGTGCCGGCCAACCTGTGCCAGAGACGGTAGCTCAGTTACTCGAACTGGAGTTAGCAGGATGGATCGCAGCTGTACCCGGCGGCTATGTCCGATTGAGGAGGGCATGCCATGTTCGACGTACTAATGTACTTATTTGAAACCTACATCCACAGCGAAGCAGAAATGCGCGTTGATCAGGATAAGCTGACGAGCGATCTCACCGACGCTGGTTTTGATCGTGAGGACATTTTTAACGCATTAGTGTGGCTTGAAAAGCTGGCCGACTATCAGGATGGCTTGACCGAACCGATGCAGCTTGCTGCCGATCCTCTCTCTATGCGTATTTTTACCGCAGAAGAGAGCCAGCGGCTTGATGCAGACTGTCGGGGCTTTTTACTGTTCCTTGAACAGATTCAGGTGTTAAATCTCGAAACCCGCGAAATGGTGATTGAGCGCGTGCTGGCGCTGGACACAGCAGAATTCGAACTGGAAGATCTGAAGTGGGTTGTACTGATGGTGCTGTTCAACATTCCGGGGTGTGAAAACGCCTACCAGCAAATGGAAGAATTACTCTTCGAGGCAAATGAAGGTATGCTGCACTAAATTAAGTTGCAGCATGAGATGTTATGGCCAAGTCAGCACTGTTCTCGGTGCCAAAAAATGAACCCTGCCCCCAATGCGGGGCAGAGTTAGCAATACGTTCCGGTAAACACGGCCCATTTTTGGGCTGTTCCCATTACCCGGAATGCGATTATGTTCGCCCGTTAAAGAGCCAGACGGATGGGCATATTGTTAAAGTACTTGATGGCCAGCAATGCCCGGTATGTCAGTCGACGCTCGTGCTACGTCAGGGGCGGTTTGGCATGTTTATCGGCTGCAGCAATTACCCTGAATGCGAACACACGGAAATCATTGATAAACCCGATGAGACGGCAATAGCGTGCCCCCAATGCCAAAAAGGGCAACTGGTTCAGCGTCGTTCTCGCTACGGGAAAACGTTCTGGTCCTGTAACAGCTACCCGGACTGTCAGTTTGTCATTAATGTTAAACCGGTAGCGGGTATCTGTTCTGAATGTCAGTATCCGCTGCTTATTGAAAAGAAAACGGCTCAGGGCGTGAAACGTTTCTGCGCCAATAAACAATGTGGAAAGCCGGTAACGACGGAACAAGCCAGTGAATAATAACCTGCCTGAAGGCCAGCTCGCGCAGATCGTAGCGGCCCTGAAAGAAGAACAAGTCATCGCCTACCCAACCGAAGCCGTCTTTGGCGTTGGTTGCGATCCCGATAGTGAACTCGCAGTTACTCGCCTGCTTGAGCTGAAACAGCGTCCGGTAGAGAAGGGACTTATCCTTATCGCCGCCAATTTTGAGCAGCTGAAACCTTATATTGATGCCGCTGCGCTTAATGAAGCACAGCTTTCGGTGGTGTTTGCAAACTGGCCTGGCCCGGTGACGTTTGTTTTCCCGGCTTTGCCTTCCACCCCAAAGTGGCTGACCGGGCGTTTTGATTCTTTGGCGGTGCGTGTGACCAATCATCCGCTTGTGAAAGAGCTATGTCTTGCCTACGGTAAGCCTCTGGTGTCTACCAGTGCGAACCTTACGGGCTTGCCTCCGTGTCGCAGTTCGGAAGAAGTTCAGCAGCAGTTTGGCCAAAGTTTCCCTGTACTTATGGGGGATACCGGTGGGCGGCTTAATCCTTCAGAAATACGCGATGCCTTAACCGGCGAACTCTTCCGTCAGGGGTAATTATGGAAACTTTCGCCGTCTTTGGTAACCCTATTCAGCACAGCAAATCTCCTCTTATTCATCGCCTTTTCGCAGAACAATTGGGAATTGAACATCCTTATGGACGCGTGCTTGCTCCGTTAGACACTTTTGCTGAAACACTTGAAGCCTTCTTCAATAAAGGAGGAAGGGGAGCCAACGTCACCGTACCTTTTAAAGAACAAGCTTTTACTCGTGCAGACGAGCTAACAGAGCGGGCGGCGCTGGCAGGTGCGGTCAATACGCTCAAGCGCCAGGAAGATGGACGTTTGCTTGGAGACAATACGGATGGTATTGGCTTGTTGAGCGATCTTGAACGTTTGAAACTGATCAAACCCGGCGATCGTATTCTGCTGGTGGGGGCCGGCGGCGCAGCGCGTGGTGTACTGTTGCCCTTGTTATCATTAGATTGTGCGGTCACGATAACCAACCGTACGTTTGCCAAAGCGGCAGAACTAGCTGATTTATTCAGCCATACGGGAAGTGTTAACGCCGTGGCAATGGATCAGCTCGAGGGGCATGAATTCGATTTACTGATCAACGCCACGTCCAGCGGGATTGGCGGTGAGATCCCTGCGCTGCCGGTTTCTCTCCTTTCCCACCGTGTAAGTTGCTACGACATGTTTTACCAGAAAGGGCTGACGCCATTCTTGAACTGGGCCACGAGTCACGGTGTAGTGTCTTACGCGGATGGTCTTGGCATGCTGGTGGGGCAGGCTGCACACGCTTTTATGCTTTGGCACGGCGTCATGCCAGATGTCGCGCCAGTTATTGAGGCGTTGAAAAGAGAAATGGCGGCGTGAACCAGGCCATTCAGTTCCCGGATCGTGAAGTCTGGGATGAAGAGCGGCAGGCTATCCGTTTTCCTGCGCTGGTGCAGGGGTTCCAGGTTGAGTGCGCGATAAGCTCATTGGCCATTGCCAGCCGCTTCGGCGGCAATGGCGCCGAAGAGTGGCTTTCTTTATTTCGGGAATATCGTTGGGATCTTGAAGAAGAAGCCGAAGGCCTGATAGAAAGTGAGCAGGAAGGCGATCAAGGGTGGTACTGGCTATCCTGAGCCAGATACTCATCTTTCCAGCGCACATAATTGTTAGCGGAGTAGGTTAATCCGGCCAGCTCCGCTTCAGTCAGGCGGCGAATCTGTTTCACCGGACTGCCTAAATAGAGAAAGCCGCTTTCCAGGTGCTTGTTCTGGGGGACCAGGCTACCGGCACCAATCATCACATCATCTTCTACTACTACTCCATCCAATAGGATCGACCCCATTCCAACCAAGACGCGATTGCCGATCGTGCAGCCGTGCAGCATTACCTTATGGCCCACCGTCACATCTTCACCAACGATCAGCGGGTTCCCTTCAGGTTTATAAGAGGACTTATGGGTAACATGAAGCACGCTGCCATCCTGGATGTTGGTGCGTGCTCCAATTGTCACGGTGTTTACGTCCCCTCGAATAGCAACTAACGGCCAGATACTGACATCATCCGCCAGTTTTACGTCACCAATGACCACGCTGGTGGGATCAACCATGACTCGTTCATCGAGTTGAGGGAAAGTTTTTTGAAAAGCGCGCAGTACCGCAGACATAAACACCTCAGGGAAATTCATTACAGAAATAGACTGTGGCCGCTTTCTTGAGCAATGGCAAGGGAGTAAAGGGCGATAAAGAGGGCTGATCGAACAGGATCTCAGCGAAAAGAGTGAAAACTAAACATTCAGAAAAAAAGATCGAAAAAGTACTTGTGCTAAAAAGTGGGATCCCTATAATGCGCCTCCATCGAGACGGCACAGTGAATCACTTCACAAATTAGCCGGTTCGATAAAGAGAAAAAATCCTGAAAATCGGGGTTGACTCTGAAAGAGGAAAGCGTAATATACGCCACCTCGAGTTAGCAAGCGAAAGCGCCTAACTCACTGCTCTTTAACAATTTATCAGACAATCTGTGTGGGCACTCGCAGGATTGATATCTCAGCATCTTCGGATGCAAACAAATATCAAGTCTTGAAGAGTGACTACTGA